>VAXM01000095.1 GCA_005883335.1 Actinomycetota bacterium | reverse complement strand
GGAGAAAACATCGGGTCCCAGTCACGAACCGCGTCCGTAGTGAGGCGAGTCACACCGGTCCCGTCAGAATTCATGGTGTAGACGTCGCCGCTGTCGTCGAACGTGATGCGGGCACCGTCCGGCGACCAGTCTGGATCTGCGCCCACGTGGTTCAGCGTCGAAGAATCGTCCGTGAGCTGAACCGGATCGGACCCGTCCCGGTTCATGACCCAGATGTGGTGCGCGTAAGCACTCGCGGTGTATGGGCGTGTGCTATCGAAGGCGATTCTCGTGCCGTCCGGAGACCACGCAGGTGAACCGTCGTAGTAACCCGACGTCAGGCGCTGCTCATTCGAACCGTCGGCATTCATGATCCAAATCTCGGAGCCGAAAGCGGCTCCGTCACGGACGTACGCGATCTCCGTGCCGTCCGGCGACCACGCGGGTGACCCGTTTACTCTTACGCCGTCATTGGTCAGGTTGCGTTGGCCAGTTCCATCTGGAGCCATGACCCAGATGTCGCCGACGGTGTACGACGGGCGCGAGCTTGCGAAGGCGATGAAGCCGTTGTAGCCGGGCAGCGAGCCTTCGGCACCTGATACCGCGAAACCCGCGAGCGCGGCAAGCGCGAGGAACAACAGTGCTCTCCTCGTTCTCGGCCGACTCTTCACTGATCGTCTCCCCGCGGCCCATCCAGGCTAGCCCTGCTCTTGGCCGCGGCGATTGTACAAAGTGAAGCAGTTACTTCCCGCCGAGAAGCCCCGCCGGTGTTCTACAGCCGCCCGGAGCGGAGGACGCCCCAGAGGAGCCAGAGCCCTAGCCCGCCGGACAGCACGAAGCCGACGAACGAGAGGAAGTTCACGCCCGCGATCTGCGGGCCTTTCGTCGAGAAGATCCCGATCAGGCTCGAGCCGATCAGGCCGCCCACGACGACCAGCGCGATCACGAGCCGGTTGAAGGCGACGTCGAGCTTGCGCATGAACTCATCGAGGCCCTTGTGCACGAAGCCGACCTCGAGCTGGCCGTCGCGGATCTCCTCCATGAAGTCGTGCACCTGGTACGGCATGTCGCGCGCGATCCGGGCCAGCTCGATCGCCTCAATCCGGCCCCGCTTCAGTATTCGCTGCGGCGTGTAGCGCTCCAGCATCAGGCTCCGCGCGTACGGCCGTGCCACCTCGAAGACGTTGAAGTCCGGGTAGAGGTCGATCCCGACTGCGCCGAGGGTCGCGATCGCCTTGTCGAGCAGGACGAAGCGCGTCGGCAGTCGCAGATTGAGCCGGTAGATCAGCTGGAAGGCCTCCTTGATCACCTGGAGCGGGTCGATCTCGGCGAGGCTCGCGCCGTAGTAGCGGTAGTACATCTCGCGCAACTCGGCGACAAACTGCTCCTCGCGCTCCTTCGGGTATCTCACGCCGAGCTCGGACAGCCCGCGCGGCAGCGCGTCGACGCGCTCGCTCGCGGCGTCGATGAAGAGCCGCGTCAGCTTCGACATGTCGTCGTCGGTGAGCTTCCCGACCTGGCCGAAGTCGACGAGCCCCAGCACGTTGCCATCGTCCAGAACGAAGATGTTCGCGGGGTGCGGGTCGCCGTGGAAGAACCCGTGCCGGAAGATCATCGTCATCCAGGTCTCGGTCAGCAGGTACGCGAGCTGGCGGCGCTCCTCCATCGTCCACGCGTCCTGCGGCAGGTCGGCGAGCTGGATCCCCTCGAGCAGCTCGAGCGTCAGGACACGCGCCCGCGTGTAGCTCCAGTAGACGCGCGGGATGCGGACGTGCGGGTGGCCCGAGAACCGATGATGGAAGGTTTCTGCGTTGCGCGCCTCGAGCCGGTAGTCGAGCTCCTGGCGGATCGAGCGCGCGAACTCGTCGACCAGCTGGCGGGCGTCGATGAAGTCGAGCGCCCGGACCCGTTCGCGCGCGAGGCGCGCGGCCTGGTAGAGCAGCGCGAGGTCGGCCTCGACCTGGCGCGGCGCATTCGGCCGCTGCACCTTGACCGCGACGCGGTGTCCGTTCGGCAGCGTCGCGCGGTGCACTTGCCCGATCGACGCGGCCGCGACCGGGGTCTCGTCGAACTCGGTGAAGAGCTGCTCGACCGAGAGCTCGAGATCCTCGTGGATGACGCGCTCGACGTCCGCGTATGGGAACGGCCGCACGTCGTCCTGAAGGGACTGCAGCTCTTGGAGGATGTCCGGCGGGACGACGTCGGGCCGCGTCGAGAGGAGCTGCCCGAACTTCACGAATGTCGGGCCGAGCTCGTCGAGCATCTCTCGCAGGTGCTGGCCCCGCTCGGACGGACTGCCGTCCGGGGTCACGCGCGGGCGGCCCGGGAGCAGGTCGGTCAGGCGATGCGTCTCGAAGAAGTAGCCGAAGCCGTGCTTGACCGCGACTTGCGCGATCTCGGAGAGACGTCCGAGGTTCCGCGTAGCCGAGCTGGCCACGTGATCAGTGTGCCACGCGCGCCGGTTCGATCTTCGGATTGATGCCGCTTCGCTTCGCGCCGTCGGGAAGCTCGGGGGGCAGCCCGGCTGCCGAGGCCTCGGCGGCGAGGCGCCAGAGGCGAACGATCTCTGCGCCCACGACCTGAGCGGCTTCTGCGTAGCCTCGGCGGTTTCGCGGGAGGCCGTCGAGCCGCATCGGCTGCCCCCAGACCACGGCGCACTTTCGCCGGTTCCTGGGCGACCAGCCGAACGTGTCCAGGCCGCACGGAATTACCGGGACGCCCTCTTGCAACGCGATCATCAAACCCCCCGGCTGCATCGTGCCGGGGTGCCCGAATCGCTGCCGCGTCCCCTCCAGGTGAATTCCGACCAGGTTGCCGTCCCGCGCGAGCCCGCGCGCCTGCCGCAACGCGTCGCGGTCTCCCTCGCCCCGCCGCACGCCGAAGACGCCCAGCGACTTGAGCCCCCAGCCGACGACCGGAACCTCCAGGAGTTCGGCCTTGGCGAGGAAGTAGATGATGCGCGGACAGAACCCGCCGATCAGCGGGTGGTCGATTCCCGAGAAGTGATTCGCGGCCACGACGCCGCCTCCCTCGAGCGGCACGCGCTCGACGCCGTAGCCGGCCGCAGGCGCGAGCCAGACCGCCATGCGCGGGACGAACAGGCGGCCGACCCGCCAGCCGGCTTCCGCGCTCCGAAACACGGCCTAGTCGCTGCGCTCGAGCAGCCGCAGCCGGTGCTCGAGCTGGGCCACGCGCAGCTCGATCTCCTCGAGCTCGCCGCGCGTCACGAGCCCGACCTCGCGGAAGACTCCGGCCAGGCCGCTACCCGTGCGCTCGCTCAGCCGGACGGTCTCGCTGCGCCAGCGGCCCATCAGCTCCTCGACCATGGAGCGGGCCTCGTCGCGGCCGATCCCACCGCGGGCCGCGACCTCCTCGGCGAGGGCGTCCGCGCGCTCCGCGGTCAGCGCGATGGCGCCGACCCCGGCCAGGACCAGCTTCTCGGCGAGCTCCCGCGCGGAATCAGCGCGCTCGGCCATGTGGGCGTGCGCGGCGGCGCTGGCGGCGGCGCTCACGCTTGGCGGCGGCAGCGGTACCCGCGGGTGCCGGCTGCGGGAGGACGTCGCCGAGGCTCGGCGCAGGCTCTGCCGCCGCGGCCTCCTCCGCCTCCTCGAGCGCCACCTTGCCGTCGCCGCGGCCGTCGCCCGTGGGTGCCTGCTCGCGGCGCCGCGCGTAATCCGGCTCGCGCTCCTTCCAGATCGTCAGAAGCGGCGCGGCGATGAAGATCGACGAATAGGCGCCCGAGACGATCCCGACCATCAGAGCAAACGCGAAGTCCTTGAGCGTCGCGCCGCCGAAGACGAGCAGCGAGGCAATCGGCAGGAGCGTGATGAACGTCGTGGCCAGCGAGCGGCGGATCGTCTCCCAGAGTGACACGTTGGCGATCGTGGCGAACGGCTGCCGCGCCATCAGCTTCACGTTCTCCCTGATCCGGTCGAAGATGATGATCGTGTCGTAGATCGAGTAGCCGAGCACCGTTAAGACAGCCGCGACGGTCGAGTTCGACACCTGTCTCCCGGTCAGCGAGTACACCCCGACTGTGATTGCGATGTCGTGCAGGAGCGCGACGATCACCGGCACCGCGAACTTGAAGTCGAACCGGATCGCGATGTAGAGCACGATCAGCAGAAGCGAGAAGAGGATCGCGATGACCGCCGAGCGCGCGATTTGCCGCCCGAAGCTCGACGAGACCGTCTGGATCTGGATCGAGATGTTCTGCCCGTAGCGGGTTTGAAGCGTGTTCTTGAGTGCGCTCGTCTTCGTCCCCTTCAGCGAGCCGAGTCGGATCTGGAAGCTCTCGTACTTGTCGCCGCCGAAGCTCTTCCCGCGGCCCTGGACGACCGGCTCCTTGCTGTACGTGGCGGCCTCCGCCCGGACCGTGGCGAGCGAGACAGGCTGGTGCGTCTTGAACGTGACCTGCGTCCCGCCCTTGAAGTCGATGCCGAGGTTCAAGCCCTTCGTGGAGAGCGCGCCGATCCCGATCGCGACGATCACGCCGGAGATCGCGAACCAGAGGTAGCGGCGGCGCATGAAGTCGATCTGCAGCCACTTCGCCGTCTGCTGCCCGTGCGCGCCCATGAAGCTCGGGTTCTCGAACCAGCGGAAGCCGGCGAGCAGACCGAGCATCGCGCGCGTCGCGGCGACCGCCGTGACCAGCGAGATCAGCGTCCCGATCATCAGCATCAGCGCGAAGCCCTTGACCTGCTGTGTGGCAACCGCGAAAAGCACGAGCGCGGTGATCAGCGTCACGACGTTGGCGTCGACGATCGTGTGGAAGCCCTTTGCGTAGCCGGCCGCGATCCCTGCGCGGACGCTCTTCCCGGACCGCACCTCTTCCTTGATCCGTTCGAAGATGACGACGTTCGCGTCGGCCGCGACTCCGATCGTCAGGATCAGGCCCGCGAAGCCCGGGAGCGTCAGGGTGACCCCGAAGAGCAGGATCGCCCCGTAGAGGAACGCGGCGTAGATCCCGAGGCCGACGACCGCGACGACGCCGAGGAACCGGTAGAGGACCAGGAGAAACAGCGCGACGATCAGGAGGCCGATCAGCGCGGCCGTCTTCGCCTGCTGGAGCGAGTCCTTGCCGAGCGTCGCCGAGACGTCAGTGCTCTCGAGGGGGACGAAGTTGACCGGGAGGGCGCCCGTCTGGAGGACGAGCGCGAGGTTCTTCGCCTCGCCGATCGAGTTGATGTTCGAGATCTCCGCCCCGCCGGCGCTCGGGTCGATCCCGTTCGGGTTCTGCTTGTAGTCGATGTACGGCGTCGACTTGATCTCGCCGTCGAGCACGATCGCGAAGTGCTGTGCGTACTGCGTGACGACGTTGAGATCGTTCGAGCTGCCCTGCCCGGCCGCGGTCGCTGCGCTCTGGCCGCGGAATGCCTCAGCCTGTGTGATCTCCTGGAACTTCTTGTTGCCCTTGCTGTTGAACCCGAGCTGCACGAAGGCGGTCCCCTCGCTCGGGGTCGTCCCGACCTGGGCGCTGATCGCGGAGAGCTTCAGGTCGTTGCCGGTCGCCTCGGGGATCCGTCCGCGGAAGAACTTCATCAGGTAGTAGTAAGTCGGTGCGTTCGCCTGGCTCTGCTGGACTCCGTCGCAGCGAGTCGCCTGGGCGCACGAGACCACGGCCATGTGCTCGGGAACGGCGAGCACCTTCCAACCCTTGGGCAGCTTGCCGCGCAGCGTCGGAGTCGCGAGCAGCTGCTTCTGGGTCGGCGCGGGCCGACCCCTCAGATGGTGTTTCGCGTCGAAGAGGTAGAAGGCGTTAGGCGTCCCGCTCTTGGCCTGGCCCTGGACCTGCTGCAGGAGGTGATACAGGTTCGCGTCCGCGACGACGTGACCGTTGCCGTCGGTGGACGGCCCGGTGACGTCCGCCTCGAAGTCGTAGAACTGCAGCTGCGCGGTCGAGCCGATGATCTTTGCGGCCGTAGCGGCATCCTTGACGCCGGGGAGCTCGATGACGATCTGGTCCTTCCCCTGCTTTCGGGCGTCGTTTTCCGACACGCCGAGCTTGTTGATCCGCTGGCGCATGATCGTGACCGAGCGGTCCATGTCCGACGCCGTGAGCTTGTGGCCCTTCGGCGGAACCGCCTTGAGGACGACCTCGAGGCCTCCCTGGAGATCGAGGCCGAGCTTCGCCTTCTTGTGGCCCGGAGAGCCCGGAATCGCGAGCAGGGCCACGCCGGCGAGCGCCGCCACGATCAGGCCTACCAGGGTCAGATGTGAACGTCGGTTGCTCACGCGGGAAGAACAGATTAGCCGTCGTCGGAGGAAACGGGCTTCTCGGCGAGGGCTTCCGGTTCCTCCTCTTCGGGGGTGACGATCGCCGCAACCGCCCGGCGGTCGAGGCGTGCGACGGTGCCCTTGGCGATCTCGATCTCGAGCACGTCATCCTCGATCGAGATCACCGTTCCGTGGAGCCCACCGGCCGTGATGATCTCGTCGCCCTTGCGCAGGTTGTCCTGCATGATCAGCTGCGCCTGGCTCCGCTTGCGCTGCGGCCTGACGAGCAGGAACCACATCAGGGCGAAGAGAACGACGATCACGATTACGAAGTTCAGGTTGGCACCTCCGCGGCCTGGAGCCTTGCCAGCGCCGCTTGCTTGTACGACTGCAGCTCGCCTCGCTCGATCGCGCTTCGCGCGCCGGCGACGAGATCGAGCACGAAGCGGAGATTATGCAGGGTCAGCAAGCGATGGCCGAGCAGCTCCTGCTGGTTCACGAGGTGCCGCAGGTAGGCGCGCGAGAAGCGGGTGCAGGCCGGGCAGGGGCAACCCTCGTCCAATGGAGATTCGTCGCGGGCGAAGCGAGCGTTGCGGAGGTTGAGCCGTCCTTGCCAGGTGAGCGCCGAGCCGGTTCGGGCGGTCCGCGTCGGCAGGACGCAGTCGAACATGTCGATGCCACGGGCGATTACCTCGAGGATGCCCTCGGGATCGCCTATGCCCATGAAGTAGCGCGGGCGGTCTTGCGGCAGGAGCTCGGCGGCCCAGGCGGTGGTCTCGAACATCGTCTCGCGGCTCTCGCCGATCGCGAGCCCGCCGAGCGCGTGGCCGTCGAAGCCGAGGGCGGTGATCTCTTCGATCGAGCGGCGCCTCAGCTCGGGGTCGGCTCCGCCCTGGGCGATCCCGAAGACGAGCTGACCGGGGGCGCGGTCCGCAGCGAGCTGGCGCCTGGCCCAGAGGCTTGTCAGGCGGACGGCTTCCTCGAGCTCGGCGCGGGGGCAGC
Organism: Actinomycetota bacterium; assembly: GCA_005883335.1. Classification (GTDB taxonomy): domain Bacteria; phylum Actinomycetota; class Thermoleophilia; order Gaiellales; family Gaiellaceae; genus AC-32. Next base: position 2,207 of record VAXM01000095.1, on the reverse strand, counting down.
CTGCGGGCGGACAGACGTCGAGGCACATCGCGATGTCGGAGCCGAGCTCCGCCTGGACGCGAGCGGCGAGCTCGGGGGTGAAGCGGGCCGGCTCGCCGTCGTAGACCGAGCGGAACGTGACGCCGTCGTCGTCGCGGGCGAGGATCGTGTCGCGGAGCGAGAAGACCTGGAAGCCGCCCGAGTCGGTCAGGATCGGGCCGTCCCAGGCCATGAACCGGTGCAGGCCGCCGAGCTCGTGGATCGTGTCCGCGCCGGGGCGGAAGTGCAGGTGGTACGTGTTGGCAAGGACGATGTGGGCGCCGAGCTCGCGCAGCTCGTCGGGGTCGACGGTCTTGACGGTGGCCTTGGTGCCGACCGGCATGAACGAGGGAGTCGGCACGTCGCCGTGCGCGGTCTGCAGGATGCCGGCCCGAGCAGCCCCGTCCGTCGCGGCAAGCGCGAATGGGGTCATGAATTCCGAAGCCCCCGCCCTTGGGTGGGGTTGTTGGGCCACCCTCGCTCCCGCTTTGAGCGTAGTTGCGAAACGCGCACGTGTCTGTGACGCCTTCGTGCCGAAGCCGCGACGATTCGTCCCCCGCTCACGGACTGCACCGCCGCTCGTAGAGGCTCGTCCGAAAGTCGTGGACGGTCGCATCGCCGCAGTACCTGAAGCCGTGTCGTTCGTAGTAGCGGCGCAGCTCGGCGTTGTCGGTGCGGCAGTCGAGGCGCAGCAGGCCCCGCCCCGCCGCCCGCACCTGCTCGTCGGCCCACGCGAGCAGCTCCGGCCCGAGCCCGGCGAACTCCCGCCGCACCGCGATCCCGTGCACGTACCCCGCGACCGGAGGCTGCTCGCCCCAGAACGCCGGATCCTCCCAGCGCAGCGTGATCGTCCCCGCAACCGCGTCGTTCTCCCGCACGAGGTAGGTCTCGCCGCGTTCGATCGACGGCGCCACCCAATCCGCCGGAAACGGGCTCGGCCACTGCTCGATGCCCCGCGAGCGCAGCCACGCCGCCGCCTCGGACAAGACCTCGACCACGTCGCCCAACTCCTCCGCCCCAGCCCGCTCGACCTTCACAGCACGAGCATCGCGTCGCCGAAGCTGTAGAAGCGGTACCGCTCCGCGATCGCGAGCCGGTAGAGGCGGCGCGTCTGCTCCACGCCCGCGAATGCCATCACCAGCGCGAGCAGGGTCGAGCGCGGCAGGTGGAAGTTCGTCAGGAGCGCGTCGACGCGCCTGAACTCGAAGCCCGGGACGACGAAGAGCTCCGTCCGGCCGGCGAGCGGCGCCCCGCGCGCAAGCGACTCGAGCACCCGCACGGTCGTCGTCCCCACCGCCAGGACGCGAGACGCAGCGCGAATCCGCTCCCAGGCTCTCGCCGAGACCTCGTAGCGCTCGCTGTGCAGCTCGTGCTCCGCGAGGTCGTCGACCGAGACCGGCCTGAACGTGTCCAGCCCGACGTGCAGCGTCACGCGTTCGACGTCCAGCCGCGCCAGCACCTCCGGCGTGAAGTGGAGGCCCGCCGTCGGCGCGGCGGCCGAGCCCTCACTCTCCGCGTACACCGTCTGGTAGCGCTCGGAGTCGGCCAGCGGCTCGCGAATGTACGGCGGCAGCGGCGCCTCGCCCGCCGGCTCGCCCTCCAGCCGCAGCCGCCAGCGGCCCTCGCCGAGCGGCTCGACGAGCTCGACCGGCCCGAGCCGCTGTCCGGCTCTGAGCTTGCGCGACGGCCGCGCCAGGCCCTCCCAGAGCCCGTTCTGCCCGACCCGCTCCAGCAGCAGCACCTCCGCCTCGCCCCCGCCCGGGCGCTCGAGCCGCAGCCGCGCCGGCAGGACGCGCGTGTCGTTCACGACGGTCAGCGTCTCGGGCGCGAGCTCCTCCGGAAGCTCGTCGAAGCGGCGGTGGCGGACGGCGCCCGCCGTCCGCTCGTAGACGAGCAGCCGCGAGTGGTCGCGCCGCTCCAGCGGCCGCTGCGCGATCAGCTCCGGCGGCAGCTCGTAGTCGAGCTCGGACGACTTCATCCGATGCGAACGCTACCGTGGGCGCCGATGACCGACGATGCATTCGAGCGGGCCCGGGAGCGGCTCAAAGAAGCCGCTGAAGGACGCCCCGACGCGGCCGCGGTCGACGCGGCGCTCGAGCGCGCGCGGGCCCAGGTCGAGGAGCTCGCCCAGGCGGCCGCGCAGCTCGAGGCGACGCTCCCTGCGAAGATCGACGGCGCCCTGCAGGACG
>VAXM01000094.1 GCA_005883335.1 Actinomycetota bacterium | reverse complement strand
TGACGAAGTGCCCATCGAAGTACACGCCCAAGCGGACGTAGCGCATGTGGCTCGTAGTCGGGGTCGCTCTGGCCGTCCTCTGCGTCCTGCTCGTTGCCCGGCCGTTCCTGCGCGAGCCCGCGCCGGCCGATGACCGCCTCCGTGCCCCGGGCCCGGAGGAGGAGGCGAGGATCGCGCTCGCCGAGGAGCGCGACCGCGCGCTCGCCGCACTGAAGGAGCTCGAGTTCGATCACCGCACCGGGAAGGTCTCGGACGAGGACTACCGGGCGCTCGTCGGGCCGCTGCGCCGGCGCGCTGCAGAGGCGCTGCGCGCGCTCGAACGGGAGCAGGCCGCACCTGAGAAGGAGAAGGTCCGTGCCGGAAGCGCGTAAGTGCCCGAACTGCGGCTCGCGCCTGACCAAGAAGGCCCGCTTCTGCCCGGAGTGCGGCGTCCGCGTCGAGGAGGGCGGCACCGTCATCCAGGAACTGCCACAGGAGGAGACGGGCCCGGTGCCGGTCGAGATCGCCACCGCCGCGCCACGGTTCTTCGGTGTGACGCCGCCCGCAGCCGTGCTCGCGCTCGGAGCCGCCTCGCTCGCGCTCGGAATCGTGCTCCTCGTCACGGGCCACACGGTCGTCGGCGGCGTCCTCCTGGCGGTCGCCGGGATCTTCTTCGCGCTCTTCTCGAGCCTCGCACGCCGATTGCCCGACACGACCGCGGCGCGTGTCTCCATGGGGGCACTGGGAGCGGTGCGGTCTCGCGCGGGCTTCGCCGTTGAGGCGCTTACCGTCCATTCGAGCGCGCGTGTCGAGCTCTTCAAGCTGCGGCGCGAGCTGCTCGAGCTCGTCGCGCAAAGAGCCGAATGTGCAAGGGTTTTCGGAGAAGCGGTGTACGCTGACGATTCCGAAGCAAGCGAAACGGCCCGCGAGAGGTTGGCTGAGTTGGACGGGCTGATTGCGGCAAAGGAGGAAGCGATGGAGCAGACAGCCTCAGGCGCGGTGGAGCGGCTTCAGCGAGCGCAGCTGCAGGTGCAGCCGACGCAGATCGAGACCCCGGAGCCGCCGTCCCCCGAGCCGTACCCCGAGCCGACCCCGCCCCCGGCACCCGTGCCGATGCCCGAGCCGACGCCCGAGCCGTCCGAGCCGCCGGGCCCCGTGCGCATCCCGGAGCCCGGCCCGGAGCCGAGCCCGCCGGCGACGCCGCAGGGCTAGCCGCACAACCGACGAAACTCTTTCCGATGACCTCCCGGAGGCTGCTCGTTCTTCTCGTGGTCGTCCTGTTGGGCGTGCTCGCCGCGCCGGCGAGCGGTGACAACTACAGCCGCAAGCACGCGATCGACGCGCGGCTCCAGAGGGTCCAGGCCAAGCTTGCCTGGGCTGAGCGGCGCCAGCGGGAGCTCTCGACCCAGCTCGACTCCGTCAACGGCCGCCTGCGGGCGCTGTCGAAGCGCGTCGGCGACGTTTCCACGCGGCTCGTCACGATCGAGCACGCTCTCGCGCTCCACCAGGAGAAGCTCGATCGCCTGACGGAGCTCTACAAGGTCGAGACCGAGCGCTTCCTCTCGTTCAAGCACCAGTACGGGATCACCGTCGAGCGCCTCGACCAGCGCCTCGTCGACCTCTACGAGGGCGGCGAGCCGAGCACGATGGAAGTGGTCCTCTCGTCGAACAGCTTCTCCGATCTGATCTCCCGGGCCGATTACGCCGACTCGCTCCGCGTCCAGGACGCGCGGATCGCCGGCCAGATCAAGCCCGCCAAGGAGGAGGCGAACGCCCAGCGGTTGCGGACGCAGAGGTTCCACGCGGTCGTCGCGGCCGAGACGCGCACGATCCGGGTCGAGACCGAGCAGGTTCGGAGCGTCGAGCGAACGCTCTTCCTGCAGAAGCACAAGCTTGCGACCGCGCGCAGCACCCGTCGCGAGGGTCTGATCCAGGTCAAGGAGAGCAGGAGCGAGTTCATCCACGAGGTGGCCGGGCTCTCGGCGGCGAGCGCCGCCCTCGCCGCGCGGATCCAGGGCTCGAGCGGCTCGTACTCGCCGTCGGACACGACGCCGTCGGCGGCCGGGCTGATCTGGCCCGTCAACGGCCCGGTGACGAGCCCCTTCGGCATGCGCTGGGGCCGAATGCACGAGGGGATCGACATCGGCGTCCCGAACGGCACGCCGATCCATGCCGCCGCCTCGGGGCGCGTCATCTACGCGGGTTGGATGGACGGCTACGGCAACCTCGTCGCGATCGACCACGGGCGCGGGCTCTCGACCGCGTACGGGCACCAGTCGCGGATCGCGGTGTCGAACGGCCAGACGGTGAGCCAGGGCCAGGTGATCGGCTACGTCGGCTGCACCGGGCACTGCTACGGGCCGCACCTGCATTTCGAGGTGCGGATCAACGGGACGCCCGTCGACCCGATGGGCTATCTCTAAACGCGGGCCAAACGTAGGTCGGGCAGGTTGCGCCAGCGCTCGTCGATGTCGAAGCCGTAGCCGACGAAGAACTCGTCGGGGACGGTGAAGCCGACGTAGTCGACGGGTAGGTCCTCGACGAGCCGGCGGTACGGACGGTCGAGCAGCGTCGCCACCCGCAGGCTCGCCGGGTTGCGGAGCGTCAGCAGCTTGCAGAGGTAGTTGAGCGTCAGGCCGGTGTCGACGACGTCCTCGACGAGCAGGACGTCGAGGCCGGCGAGCGGGATCGCCGTGTCCTGGAGCAGCCGCACCCGAGAGTGGCCGCCGGTCGAGGCGTCGCCGTAGCCGGCCAGCTCGACGAAGTCGATCTTGTGCGTGATTGGGATCGCCCGGGAAAGGTCGGCGAGGAAGACGAAGCTCGCCTTCAGCAGCGCGACGAGCAGCAGGTCGCGGTCGGCGTAGTCCTCCGCGATCTGCGCGCCGAGCTCGCGCACGCGCGCGCCCAATTCCTCCGAGCCGAGGAAGACCTCGCCGACGTGGGCCTCGTTCTCTATGAGGCGAGGTTGAATCGGTATCGCTGGGCCAGCCGCTCGATGTCGCGCTTGTAGAACAGCTTGACCTGCACTCCGGGATAGCGCTCGCGGAGCTTGCGCAGCTTGCGGTTCTTGCGCGTCACCAGCCGCTGGTTCATGACGGTGATCTCGAGAAACAGATCCTGCTCGGGGAGGTAGAAGTCGGGCGTGAAAGCCTCGGCGACGCGGCCGTCCTCGGCCTCCTCGAGCACAAAGGTGCGCGGCTCGTAGTCCCAGGGAACGCGGTAGAAGTCGAGCACCTTCGCGCACTCGCGTTCGGCGTCATTGGCGAACCGCGGCGTTCCTTCCCCGCAATACGCCTGGAAATCGGCGTTTTCCACCACCCGCAGCAAGAGTAGCAACGGGTGCGGACGAGGCCTCCGGGCCCGGATCGTGATACAAGGGCGCCGCACGATGGCCCGGCTCCGCTTGACGCCGCAGAAACGGGAGTTCTTCGAGCTCTATGCGCGCGCCTCCGCGAACGCCGTCGAGATCGCGCGTCTGCTCGTCCAGCTGCTCGAGCGCTTTCCGGATGACGGCCAGGTGCTGATCTCCCAGATCAAGGAGCGCGAGCACGACGGCGACGAGCTGACGCACGAAGTCGTCAACCTGCTCAACCGCACGTTCGTGACGCCGTTCGACCGGGACGACATGTACCGGCTCGCCGGAGCGATCGACGACGTCTGCGACCACGTCGACGAGGCGGCCGACAACCTCGGCTCGTGGGGAGTGGAGCGCGTGCCCGAGAAGGCGCGCGCCCAGGCCGAGGTGATCCTGCAGGCGACGACGAAGCTCGACGAGGCCGTTCGGCGGCTCGACGGCTTCCGCGACTCGAGCGACCAGCTCGCCGCGCTGCGCGAGCTCGAGGACCAGGGCGACGAGCTGGAGCGCGACGCGGTCGCGGAGCTGTTCCGCACGACCGACGACGCCAAGGTGATCATCCGCTGGAAGGACATCCACGAGCGCCTCGAGGAGGCGGTCGACGCGCTCGAGAACGCCGCCGACGTGCTCGAGGCGATCGTCGTCAAGAACAGGTAGCGCTTGGACAACGTCCTGCTGGTCATCGTCGTGATCGTCGCGCTCGGCTTCGACTTCACGAACGGCTTCCACGACACGGCGAACGCCGTCGCGACCTCGGTCTCGACGCGGGCCCTCTCACCGCGCCTGGCCGTGCTCATCGCCGCGGTCGCGAACCTGGCCGGCGCGTTCGTGACCACTGCGGTCGCGAAGACCGTCGGCAAGGGGATCATCGACACGGGCCTCGCGAACGAGAAGACGGTGCTCGCCGCGCTGATCGGGGCGATCGTCTGGAACCTGATCACGTGGTGGCTCGGGCTCCCGTCGAGCTCCTCGCATGCGTTGATCGGCGGCCTCGTCGGCGCGGCGCTCGTGCAGTCCGGGTCGAAGGGCGTCCAGTGGCACGGCCTCGCCCACAACATCGCGATCCCCGCGCTCGCAGCGCCGGCGATCGCCTTCGCCGGGGCTTTCGCGTTGCTGCTGGGGATCTACTGGCTTTTCGTCCGGATCACGCCCGGGGTCGCCAATCGCTCCTTCCGGCTCGGCCAACTCGCGTCAGGCACGTGGGTGGCGTTCACGCACGGCGCCAACGACGCCCAGAAGACGATGGGCGTGATCGCCCTCGCGCTTTTCGAGAGCGGGCATCTCTCACACTTCTACATCCCGACCTGGGTGATCGTCGCCGCCGGGCTTGCGATCGCGGCGGGCACGTATGTGGGCGGCTGGCGGATCATGCGAACCCTCGGGCAGCGGGTTTTCAGCATCGAGCCGGCCAGCGGCTTCGCGGCGCAAACGACGGCCGGGGCGACGATCTACTTCGCGACGCACCTGGGCTACCCGCTGTCGACCACGCACGTGATCTCCGGCGCGGTGATGGGTGCGGGGGCGACGAAGCGGCTCTCGGCAGTGCGTTGGGGCGTCGCGGGCAACATCGTCACCGCGTGGATCCTGACGATCCCGGCGGCAGGCCTCGTGGCGGCGGCGCTGTACTGGCCCGTCGTGGCGATCTTCTAATCCGCGCAGCGGCTCTACACTTCGACCATGCCGGAGGGCCAGGACGGCACCTTCACCATCGCCCACATCTCCGACATCCATTGCGGAGGGCCCGACTTCGTCCCGAACCTGATCGAGCGGGCGATCATCGAGATCAACGACCTCGATCCCGACCTCGTGATCTGCTCGGGCGACCTGACGACGTTCGGCTTCAAGCACGAGTATGCGATGGCCCGGGAGTACATGAACCGGATCCAGTGCGAGTCCGTCGTCGTGATCCCCGGCAACCACGACTCGCGCAACGTCGGCTACGTCCACTTCGAGGACATGTTCGGCGAGCGCAACTCGGTGCTCCGCTGCCCGGGCGTCACGGTCGTTGCGGTCGACTCGACGGAGCCCGACCTCGACCACGGGCAGATCGGCCGCGGACGGTACCGCTGGATCGAGGAGCAGTTCGCCGAGTCGGGGCCGGACGAGCTGCGGATCTTCGTGCTCCACCACCACCTGCTGCCGGTCCCCGGGACAGGTCGCGAGCGCAACGTCGTCTACGACGCAGGCGACTGCATCGAGTGCCTCCAGCGCGCGGGCGTCGATCTCGTCCTTTCCGGGCACAAGCACGTTCCCTATGCATGGCGGCTCGAGAACCTCTTCGTCGTGAACGCGGGCACCGTCTCGTCTCGGCGGCTGCGCGGGAAGACGCGGCCCTGTTACAACGTGATCGAGATCGCCGAGAACCACGTCGACGTCTGGCGCAAGTACCCGTTCCACGGCGAGGAGCGGATCATCCAGTTCTCGACCGAAACGCTTGCGTTCGAGAAGTACACGACGCGGATCGAGGACGAGGTGACCTCGCGGACGTGAGAGCGTTGGCGGTCATCGACGGGGAGCACTACGCGCCGGTGGTGCGGGACGCGCTGGCCGAGCTGCCGTACGACTTCGTCGGCGCGTGGCTCGCGGGCGGCAGCGAGAAGCTGGTCGGCGGCGAGGACTACGGCGTTCCGCTGGTCGCCGAGATCGAGGCCGGAATCGCGGAGCTCGACCCGGAGATCGTGGTCGATCTTTCCGACGAGCCGGTGCTGGGCCCGCGCGAGCGGTTCCGGCTCGCGAGCCGCGTGCTCGCGTTGGGCCTGCCGTACGTGGGGCCCGATTTCCGGTTCGACCCGCCGGAGCTCGCTCCGTACCCATTGCCGTCGCTCGCGGTGATCGGGACCGGCAAGCGCGTCGGCAAGACCGCCGTCACGGGGCACCTGGCCCGGCTGCTCGCGCGCGACCGCGACCTCGTAGTCGTGGCGATGGGCCGCGGCGGCCCGCCCGACCCCGAGCTCGCGCAGGTGCAGCCGACCCTCGAGCGGCTGCTCGAGCTCTCACGTGCGGGGCGTCACGCCGCATCGGACTACCTGGAGACCGCGGCGCTTGCGGGCGTGGTGACGATCGGCTGCCGTCGCGCCGGCGGTGGTCTCGCCGGTGCACCGGGCGAGTCGAACGTCCTCGAAGGCGCTGCGCTCGCCGCCGAGCGGGAGCCCGATCTCGTGCTCTTCGACGGCAGCGGCGCCGCGATCCCGCCCATCGACGTCGACGCGCGCGTGCTCGTGACGAGCTCGGCCCAACCCGTCGAGGTCGTGACGGGCTACCTGAACGCCTACCGCATCCTGATCTCCGACCTGGTCGTGGTCACCGGCGGCGCAAGCGAGCCGCTGCTTGAGGCGATCGGGCAGGTGAAGGACGTTCCGGTCGTGCCGGTCGAGCTGCGGCCCCGTCCGGTCGAGCCCATCGCGGGCCGGCGCGTCGCCTACTTCACGACCGCGCCCGCTGCCGTGCACGAAACGCTCGCGGGTCATCTCGAGGAGCGTCACGGCGCCGAGGTGATGCACGTCTCGGGAAATCTCGCGCGACGCGAGGCGCTGCGCGCCGAGCTCGAGCAGGTCGACGCCGACGTCTACCTCGTCGAAATCAAGGCCGCCGCGATCGACGTCGTCGCGGAGACGGCGCTCGAGCGCGGGCGCGAGCTGGTCTTCGCCGACAACGAGCTCATCGGCGGCAACATCGACGAGCAGATGCTGGCCCTTCTGAAGGAGCCGGTCGCACAGTGACCGAGCGCCGACACCGCCAGCCGCTGCCGCTCGGCGGCGAGGACGGGCTGCCGTTCTCGAAAGGCCTGATGGCGCGCGCGCTGATCGCGACGGGGCTCTCCGCCGACCGCGCCTACGAGCTGGCGATGGCCGTCGAGGCTGACCTGGCCGCCCACGACCGTCCCGCGACCACGATGGAGCGGCTCGAGGAGATGGCGCTCGAGACGCTCGGTCAGGAGGAAGGCGCCACGGCGATGCAGCGCCTGCGCCGCTACCGCGATCTCTACGAGCTCGACCTGCCGCTGATCCTGCTCGTCGGAGGCGCGACCGGCACGGGGAAGTCGACGGTCGCCACCGACGTTGCTTATCGGCTCGGCATCACGCGCGTCACGTCGACCGACTTCGTCCGCCAGACGATGCGCGCCTTCTTCTCGCGCGAGTTCATGCCCGCGATCCATCACTCGAGCTTCGAGGCGGGCCGTGCCACTGCGGATGACGAGGAAGACAGGGCGGACGCCCAGGCCGTGCTCGACGGGTTCCTCGAGCAGACGCGCGAGGTGCTCGTCGGCGTCCGCGCCGCGATCGACCGCGCGCTCGAGGAGGGCTGGTCGATGGTGCTCGAGGGGGTCCACCTCGTCCCCGGAATGCTCCCGAAGGAGATCGAAGGCGCGCTCGTCGTCGAGTGCGTGCTCTCGATCGAGGACGGAGAGGCGCACGCGAGCCACTTCTGGATCCGCGACACCGACTCCGAGGGCGTGAGGCCGTACGAGAAGTACCTCGACGCCTTCGACGACATCCGGCTGATCCAGACCTACATCCTCGGGCGCGCGCGCAAGCACAGCGTGCCGGTCATCGAGAACGGCAGCATCGAGGCCGCGATCGGCGAGGTGATGGAGCTGGTGCTGGCCGCGGCCCCGGTCTCGGTGCAGTCGTGACGCAGACCGAGCAGGAGCGGTCGCTGGAGGGAGCCGGCT
>VAXM01000048.1:25659-28117 GCA_005883335.1 Actinomycetota bacterium | reverse complement strand
ACCCGGGTGAACGGGCTTGTGGCGCGGCTTCGCGGGGGCGGAACGAAGGCCACCGTCACCGATGTGCTCACGAAGGTCTGCGCGACCGCGCTCCTGCGCCACCGCGAGGTGAACTCGCGGTGGACGGACGACGCGATCCTCGTCTTCCCGACGGCGAACGTCGGCATCGCGGTCGCAACGCCGCAGGGATTGATCGTCCCGGTGATCCGCAGCGCGGAGCGGTTGCGCCTCGCGGAGATCGCCGCAGCGCGCTCGGACCTGGTCACGCGCGCGCGTGAAGGGAAGCTGCAGCGCGCCGACCTCGAGGAGGGCACGTTCACGATCTCGAACCTCGGCATGTTCCGGGTCGAGCAGTTCACGGCAGTACTCAACCCGCCGCAGGCCGCGATCGTCGCGGTCGGGGCGATCGAGGAGCGCGCCGTGCCGGTGGACGGCGAGATCGCGGTGCGCCCGATGATGACGCTGACGGCGACGTTCGACCATCGCGCGGTCGACGGCGCGCCGGCGGCCGAGTTCCTCCAGAGCGTCAAGGAGCTGCTGGAGGAGCCGGGCCTGATGCTGTGAGAGTTTGGTACCGCGTCAGCAATCTCGGCCTGGCGCGGGCCTTCTACACCGATCTGCTCGGGTTCACGGAGACGTTCGTCGCCGACGAAAGCGCCTGGGTCGCGCTCGACCGGGACAAGTCCGAGATCGCGCTCGCGGAGGGCGAGCCGCAGAGCGAGGACGAGAGCGGCGTCGCGACGGTCGACGTCGAGGACGTGAAGGCCGAGCGCGAGCGACTGGAAGGGAGCGGCGTCAGAGTAGGGACCGTGCTCGAGCTGCACGGCGCGATGCGGCTCCTGGACGTCTACGACCCGGACGGCAACCGGATTCAGCTCGCCGAGGACGTCTCGTGATCAAGCGGGCGGGCCCGCAGGACGTGCCGTTCCTGAAGGACATGCTGCGGCACGCGTACTACTGGCGGGCGGCGACGGTGCCGGAGACGGGCGAGCCGCCGGTTCAGCGGTACGTCGAGCGCTGGGGCCGGCCGGGCGATACAGCGCTGATCGCGATCCAGGATTTCCAGCCGGTCGGGGCGGCGTGGTACCGGCTCTTCAAGGAGGACAACCCCGGCTACGGGTTCGTCGACGAGGAGACGCCGGAGCTCTCGATCGCGGTCGTGCCGAGCAAGCGCGGGTCGGGGGCCGGGTCGGAGCTGCTCGACGCCCTGATGGCGCGGGCGCGGGCGGAGGGGTACGCGGCGATCAGCCTGAGCGTGGAGAAGGACAACCCGGCGGTCGGGCTCTACGAGCGGCACGGCTTCCGCAAGGTGCGCGAGGACGACGGCGCGTACACGATGCAGGCCGACCTGCGCGACTCCTGACCTTCCTGGCGCCTCGGGGCCGCGCCTCGCGTTCGCGCCTCGGGGCCACCCCGAACCACCACCCGGCATGAGCGTAACGAGCAAACCGTCACGTGTCTGTCATGGAAGCGTGCCGAAAGCGCCAATTCTCACCCGAAAGCCCGAGGCCGCCGCCCCTCGCTAGGATCGCGCCGACCACAAGCAAGGAGCCCAGGAGATGGAATGTGACGTTGCCGTCCTCGGCGGTGGCCCGGGGGGATACACCGGAGCGATCCGCGCCGCGCAGCTCGGCGCCAAGGCGGTCTGCATCGAGAAGGAGCCCGAGCTAGGCGGCACCTGCCTCCGCGTCGGCTGCATCCCGACCAAGGCCTGGGTGCAGACCGCCTTCGCCCTCAAGGAAGCCGAAGAGACCTTCGCGAAGCTCGGCGTCCAGGTCGGCCCGCCCAGCCTCGACTTCCAAACCGCGAACCAATGGAAGGACGGCGTCGTCCACCAGATGACCCAGGGCGTCGCGAGCCTCTTCAAGGCGAACGGCGTCGAATGGGTCAAGGGCGCCGGCCGCTTCGGCGACGCCAACACGATCCAGGTCGACGGCGCCGAACCGGTCACCTTCAAGCAGGCGATCATCGCCACCGGCTCCTACCCGCTCCGCCCGCCGATCGACGGGCTCGACTCGCCGCGCTGCGTCGACTCCACGGGCCTCCTCGCCCAGACGCAACTCCCGCAGCGCCTCGTCGTCCTCGGCGGCGGCATCATCGGCTGCGAGTTCGCCTCCATCTTCCGCCGCTTCGGCTCCGAGGTGACGATCATCGAGATGCTCCCGCAGCTGATCCCGCAGGAGGACGCGGATGCGGCGAAGGAGCTCGCCAAGCAGTTCCAGAAGCGCGGCATCACGCTCCACCTCGAGACCACCTGCGACAAGGTCGAGGACACCGGCAGCGGCCTCCGCGTCCATCACGCAGCCGACACCACAGAAGCCGACCTGATGCTCGTCGCCACCGGCCGCGGCCCGACCGTCGAGAACCTCGGCCTCGAGGACATCCAGGTCGAGTTCGACAAGCGCAAGGGCATCGCCGCCGACGAGCACCGCCGCACCACGCAGCCCCACATCTACGC
>VAXM01000048.1:0-25433 GCA_005883335.1 Actinomycetota bacterium | reverse complement strand
GGGATCGTGATGGTCGGCCCGCACGTCACCGACCTGATCGAGGCCGGCACGGTCGCGCTCGACGCCGAGGCGACCGTCGAGACCGTCGCGGACGGCATGGCCGCCCACCCGACCCTCTCGGAGGCGATCAAGGAAGCCGGTCTCGTCGCGCTCGGACGCGCGATTCACCTGCCGAACAAACGCCGAGCTCCCGCCAGAGCCTAGGAAACAGGCCGTATCCAAACGGCCGGGGCTGTCGTTCTAGACAACATGGAGGCCTCGCCTGCGCTTGCCCGCACGCGCCAAGCCCAGAACGCCCGTTCGCTCCTCAAGCTCCGCCCCTCGTCGGCCGACCGGGCCTTCGAGCAGCTCTACCGCCGGCACGCGCGCGACGTCTACCAGTACGCGCTCGCCCTCCTGACGAACCCGGCCGACGCGGAGGACGTCACCCAGACGACGTTCCTCAACGCCTACCGCGCCCTCCAGCGCGGCGACCGCCCGCACCGCCCGCACAACTGGCTGATCGCGATCGCGCACAACGTCTGCCGCATGCGCTGGCGCCAGGCCGGCCACCGCCCGCACGAGGTCGCGCTCGACGACGCGCCGGAGCCGGTCGCCCTGGAACACGACCAGCCGAGCGTCGACGACGTGCTCCACGCGCTCTCCCGCCTCTCCTTCAACCAGCGGTCGGCCCTGGTGATGCGCGAGCTCGAGGGCCGCAGCTGCAAGGAGATCGCCGAGACGCTCGCGCTTTCGGTCAGCGCGGTCGAGGCGCTCCTGTTCCGCGCGCGCCGGCGCCTCCAGGTCGAGCGAAAGGCCCTCGGCGTCCTCGGAACGGCTCCGCTGCCTGGATCGCTCACGAGCGCGCTCGGCATCGGCGGTGGGGGAGGAGGCGCAGCCGCGAGCGGGCTCACAGCGCTCGGCGGCGACGCCTTGCTCAAGGCTGCGACTGCGCTCGTGGTCGTGGGAGCCACAGCCTCCGGTGTGATCGCAATCGCCAGGCCGACGCCCACGTACCGCCCCGCGACCCCGCCGGCCGCAACGCACGCGAAGCAAATCCAGAAGGCCGTCGCCCCCGCACGCGCGAAGCGGGCTCCCACACGCCACCGAGCCCACCCAGCCCTTCGCGCCGCCCGCCCGGCCACCACCCAGACCGCGCAGGCCGCCACCCAAGCGCCATCCGGAGGCGGCTCATCGACGCAGATCCCGCTGGCCCCCGCGCCTCCCGCAGTCGAGCTTCCCCAGGTTCCCGTAGCCCCGCCGCCGGTGCCGGTCCCGCCCGTCCAGCTGCCCGCGCTGCCGGTCCAAATCCCGCCGCTGCCACCCCTTCCGCCGCTGCCGCCGCTCTGATCCCCCTTGAGCGGGGTGCAAGAACGCCAAGTTTGCGGCATCTTTAAGGGTATGACGCCCATCTTGGCGCGCCAACGCCCGGACCGTTCGCTCGAGCGGCTCTACAAGAAGCACGCGGGTGACGTCTACCGCTACGCCCTTGTTGTCCTCCGCAACGAGGCCGACGCGGAGGACGTCACGCAGACGACGTTCATGAACGCCTACCGCGCGCTCGAGCGCGGAGAGAAGCCGCGCACTCCCCAGAACTGGCTCATCGCCATCGCCCACAACGTCTGCCGGCAGCGCTTCCGCCAGTCGCAGCGCCGCCCGAACGAGGTCGAGCTGAACGAGGAGCTCGCCGAGGCGTACGTCGAAGAGGACGCGGTCAGCGCCGAGGACATCCGCCGCGCGCTCGGCCACCTCGCCTTCAACCAGCGGGCCGCGCTCGTGATGCGCGAGCTCGAGGGCCGCTCCTACCAGGAGATCGCCGAGATCCTCGGCCTTTCCGTGAGCGCGATCGAGACGCTGATCTTCCGCGCCCGACGCGCGCTCCGCGAGCAGCTCGAGGAGGGAATCACCTGCCACGACGCCGAGCTCGCGATCTCGCGCCAGCTCGACGGGCGCCTGCCGCGCAATGAGCGCGGAGCTCTCCGGGCCCACCTCCGCGAGTGCGAGGAATGCGCCCACTTCGCCCGCAGCCAGCGCGCGCACCGCGGCGCGATCAAGTCACTCGCTTTGATCCCGCTCCCGCATTCGCTCGCCTCGCTCTTCGGCGGCAGCGGCGGCGCGGGCGGCGGCGCGGCAGCCCTCGGCGGCGGAGTCGGGATCAAGGCCGCGGCCGTCGGCGCCGGAGCCCTGCTCGCCACCGGGGTCGGCTACGAGGGCGCAAGGCACACGTTCCTGCGGCCGGCGACGCCGCACGCCTCCGCGACCGCGCGCCTGCACGCGGCGCCCGTCTCGGCCGTGCAGACCGCCTTCAAGCCCGGGGCGCCGCAGACCGACGACAAGCCGTTCCGCGGTGCGTCGATCAAGATCAGGCGGGGACATCACGGCAGGCCGGACGTGAAGAAGGTCCATCCCCAGAATCGGACAAACGGCGGCGAGGTCAGCCAGCTGCCGCCGTCGCGAGCCCGCGGCCAGGGCGTCCAGCACGCGAAGAAGGCGAATCCCGGCTACCACACCGGCCAAACGCGGCACCAGGCGAAGACCCACAAGCCGCACAAGCCGCCCCCGCCAAAAAAGAAGCCCACACCGCCGCCACCCCCGCCCAACGGCAAGGGCAAGGGGCCGAGCGGCGAGAGCGGCGTGCAGGGCAACGGCCGCGACAAGACTCGCTGAGGCGCTCGCTTGCGACGCCGACTAAGAGGCCGTACGGGCTTCGCCCGTGCGGCCGTATTGCACACCTGCTAGAACACCGGGCGTGGGCATCGTCAACCGCCGCAACGCCGTCCTCGGCTGGGGCGTCTGGAAGATCGGCAAGCGCGTCGTGAAACGCAAGGCAAAGGGCGCGGCTCCGTCCGTCGAGGGCGGACGGCCGAACAAGTCGCTGCTCGGGTTCTCGCTTGCGGGGATCGCCGGCGCCCTGATGTTCTGGCGCAAGAAGCGCGGCGGCGAGAGCTCGACCTAGAGCCCCCGCCGCAGCAGAGGCGTAGGATTGGCCCTTCCGATCGGAAGGGAGGGCCTTTGTACGCACGAGTGATCGCGTTCTCGGGCGCAGACTCCGGCAAGCGCGAGGCCGCGCTGGAGATGATCCGCGGCACGGTGATCCCGATGCTGCGCAGCTACGACGGCTACGAGGGCTACATCAGCCTCTACGACGAGGAGAACAGCCGTGCCAAGGCGATCATCCTCTGGGGTAGCCGCGAGGCGGCGGAGTCGGCCGAGGAGACGCTCGTCGAGCGCCGCGCACAGATGACGGCGCAGGTGGGCATCACCGTCGAGTCGGCGAACCTCTACGAGGCGCCGGTGATCGACCTCGAGGGCGCGCGCGTCTGAGAGCCTCGAGGCGGCCGCCCGCGTCGCGGCGGGCGGCCGTCCTCTCGGGAGCCGGCCACGGACGAGCAGCCGAAGCTCGCGTTCCGCGAGTACGCAATCGCGTTCCACGTGGCGGCCAGGTGGTGCGGCGAAGGCGCGCCGCCGCGCGCTCGAACGCGGGAAGAGCGTGCCATGGAGTCGTATGAGGACGACATGCTCCTCTACGCGCACCGCGACGAGCCGCCGTTTCGCACCCGCGTAGTCCAGTCGGAGCTCGAGCAGGTGACGGTCGGATTCGCGGCGGAGCTGACCTACGAGGCCGAGGGGAAGCAGAAGCGTCTTAGTTGCCGAGATGGTCGCTCGCGCAGCTTCGCCATGGTTCTTGGTGAGACGGTCTTCGAGCGCAGCGAGGTCGTCTTCGAGCACGCGCACACGTCGCTAGGCGTCCTGACCCTCGTCCTCACGCCTGGCGAGGCGCTCACCGAGTACGACGTGATCAAGCTGGCCAAGCTCTGGGAGGGCGGCGAGAGCGTCGGCCATCCTTCGGCGATCCGCGAGGGCCGGGACCTGTGGTTCGCCACGAGGCCCGGGGAACAGACGACCCTGCACGCGCTCCTGCAGCGCGCCTTCCCCGACTGGCAGCCGCTCGACGAGGCCGAGCGAGGAGCCGAGACCGGCGCTCGGAGCGGCTACCGCGTAGGGACGCTCGAGCTGGAGGTTCCGCGCGAGCGGTGGCGGAAGGGCCTCTTCGCCGACCTCGCGACGCTCAAGCGGCGGCGCGAAGCACCGAAGGACCGTGCGCGCTGGGACCGGGCGGTCGCCGTGGGCGGGGTCCTCCAGGGCCTCCTGGACTTCCGCGCGATCGAGGACGACGAGCTCGCCGACGTCTTCGCCGAGGTCGACATCGATCCCGAGGACGAGACGATGCGCGCGTTCCACAAAGGCACGCTCCTCTCGCTCGCCGGAGAGGAGGAGCCCGACCCCGATCAGGAAGAGCGTCCCTCGCCGCTCGGCGTCGATCCCTACCTCGCGGTTCCGAATATCGTGCTCCTCCATAACGAGCAGCGGCTGAAGAGCGCGCGGCGGCGGGAGGGCGAGCTGTCGGCCAAGCAGCGCGGCCCGGCTCGGCAGCTGTTCGAGCGCGCGGCGATCAACGAGACCGAGAACGGGCTCAGCGGCATGGCGCGGCTGTTAGCCCAGGACCTCCCGAACGTCTTCCACTACTCGAGCGAGCGGCGGCTCCAGAAGCGCGGCCGGCAGTCGCGGGGCCTGGACGACCTGAACACGTTCGTGCGCCTCCGGATGGATGACCTGTCTAGCGTCCTCCAGTCGCGTGTGCGAGCCCGTGACCGCTGGACTGCCGTGCTCGGGATCGCCGTCGGTGTCGTGACCGCCTTCCTCGTGCAGCAGGCGATCCAGGGCAGGCCGCTCTGGCTGATCGTGATCGCGGCCGTGGCCCTGTTCGGCGTCTTTCTCTGGCTGCGGGACAAGCTCTTCTAGCCGTGGGCGTCGAGCGGCCGCCCGCCTCGCTGCGGTACGCAGAAGGCCCAGGCGTCCTCGACCAGCTCGCGCATCTCGTCCGCGCCGACCGCCGCGAGCCGGACGTGCGCCCAGTGGTAGCGCATGTCGTCCTCGCTCGGCAGCGAGAACTTCTCGGGGTCTGACTCGGCGAACCTCTACGAGCCGCCGGTGGTCGAGTTCGAGGGCGCGCGCGTCTAAAGCCGGGATCGAGAGCCGGGGCCCTCGACATGAAGGGTCCCGGCTCAATGTAGCACTGGTGCTACAGTACGGAGATGGCGCGAAGAATCAGTCAACGCGAGCTCCGTAACGAGAGCGGCAAGATCATGCGCGCCGTTGATCGCGGCGAGTCCTTCGTCGTCACTCGCAACGGCAAGGAGGTTGGCGAGCTCACACCGATCCGGGCGCGCCAATTCGTTTCCGCGGCGGCGGCCGCGGCCGCTTTTGCAGACGCGCCCGCCGTCGACGCCGAGCAGTTCCGCGCCGACGTCGACGCGCTGCTCGACCAGAGCGCAGAGCCTCGTGCCTGAGCGGCATCCCCGCGGCCTCGTCGACACCTCGGTAGTCATCGACCTCGAGAAGCTCGATCCCGAATCGCTGCCGCTTGAGCTGGCGATCTCGGCCGTCACTCTCGCTGAGCTTGCAGCAGGTCCCCACGCCACCCAGGATCCCGCTGAGCGCGCAAGGCGGCAGGACAGGCTTCAGCGTGTCGAGGCGACCTTCGAGCCCTTGCCGGTTGACCCGGCGGTCGCGCGCGCATACGGGCGCGCGTACGCAGCGGTCGCCGCAGCCGGGCGGAGGGGGCGCGGCCGTCGTGCGCTCGATCTCCTGATCGCCGCGACGGCGGTTTCGGCAGGGCTGCCGCTCTACACGCGTAATGCAGGCGACTTCGTCGGTCTCGAAGAGCTACTCGAGGTCGTCGTGGCTTAGACCATGGGCATGGAGCGGCCGCCCGCTCCCCGATGCGGGCGGCCGCAGAGCCGAAACCCTCGCCGTGGAAGAAGGGAGGATGGAGAGAATGTTCCGGCTCGCACGGACAGATGCGCGCCGTGCCGGAATCGTGCGGCCGCCGACGCGCGAAGAGCCGGAGCGCGGCCCGATTGGCTGCGGCGCCCGATCGAGCCGCTCACTCGAAAGGCAGGAGAAGCCGAGTGAGCGCTCCGGCTCTTACTGGCAAAGACGGCTGCCGCGGACGAATCTTGCGGCCTAATCAGCGGTAGCCCGAGCCGCGGCGTAGTCCTCGGCCACGCTCTTCGGCACGCAGAAGGCCCAGGCGTCCTCGACAAGGTCGCGCATCTCGTCCGCGTCGATCGCCGCGAGCCGGACGTGCGCCCAGTGGTAGCGCATGTCGCCCTGGCCGGGCAGCGAGAACTTCTCGGGCTCGGCCTCGACGAGCGCGTCGCGCCACTCCTTCGGGAACGCGAAGCCCATCGTCGAGCCGTCCCGGGAGAGCGACAGGTAGACGATCCGGCCGATCCGGAACTTGATGCGCCCGCGCACGAGGCCCTCGTTCGTCCGGGGAAGCGTCCGCGCGAAGGCGCAGACCTCGTCGACGGTTACCACGACAGTGGAGACCAGGATACGGGCGGGACCCTTCCGGGGACGACTGGCATTCGTCTCCAGGATTCGCGATCCTTACGCTCGGCGATGGCGGATCTGACCAGCGTCCTCGAAAAGGCCGGCGTCGAGCATGAGCTGCTCTCGCACCCGCACACCGAGCGCGCGGTCGACGAGGCGGAAGCGCTCGGCCTGCCGCCGCGAGCGGTGGCGAAGACCCTGGTGCTGACGACGAGCGAGGGCCATGTCCGCGTCGTCCTGCCCGCCTCCGAGCGGATCGACCTGCGGAAGGTGCGCGACCACGTCGAGGGTGGAAAGGAGAGCGTCCATCTCGCAACCGAGGACGAGCTCGCCCGCGACTATCCCGAGTTCGAGCTCGGAGCGGTTCCGCCCTTCGGCGGGACTGACCGTGACCGCGTCCTCGTCGATCCGCGCATCGCCGAGCAACCCTCGGTCGTGCTCGAGGCGGGCACGCACGAGCAGTCGGTTCGCCTCGCCACGGCCGACCTGCTCGAGCTGACCAAGGCAGAGGTTGTCGACGTCTGCAAGGAGGAGTAGTAGTGCACGCGAAGATCGGAGACCGTGTAGTTGTCGAGACTGAACGAGCGTCGCAGACGGCGCGGCACGGGGTGATCGAGGAGATCCTGCAGGAGGAGCCGCCTCGGTTCCGCGTCCAGTGGGAGGACGGCCATGAGAGCATCCTCACCCCGGCAGCGGGCGCGCTGCGAGTCGAGAAGGCGCGCAGGACGAAGTCCCGCGCGACCTAGCGCACAGGTCGTCGTCGCCTAGCGTCTCGATCGTTGGAAGCTCAGGACTTCGGCGCCCCGTACTGCGCGTAGCCGCCGAAGTCGACCGACGTGAAGGTCTCGTCACCGACGATCCACGCGTCGTGTCCAGGCTCGATCGCGGCGACGTCGCCGGGGCCGATCTCGGCCTCGGTGCCGTCGTCGTGGGCGATCTTCATCCGGCCCGACATGCAGTAGAGCAGGTGTGTCGCCTCGCACTTCTCCGTTCCGGCGACCGGCTTGACGTGCTCTGACCAGCGCCACCCCGGCTCGAAGGTGCCGTAGAGAACCGAGTGACCGCCGATGTTGATCATCCCGGCCTGGCCCTTGTCGGCGAACGGACGCGTCTCGTCGGGCGAGCTCACGCTCTTGACCTCTACTCCTGCCACTGATGCCTCCTCTTTGTTGTTGGCGGGTCATCCTTTCACGGCCCGGTTAGGATCGACGGCTCGGAGTCGAGACGACAGGAGGCGATATGTCGACGTTCGGAATCGTGCACCGGTTCCCGGGAGGCACGAAGGAGCAGTACGACGCGTCGGTGGCGCAGGTTCATCCCTCGGACGGGAGCCTGCCGGAGGGCCAGACCTACCACGCCGCTGGTGCCACGGACGACGGCTGGATCGTGATCGCGCTTTGGGACTCTCAGCAAAGCTGGGAGCGATTTCGCGACGAGACGCTGACGCCTGGCTTCGAGAGCCTCGGCGACCGTGGACTGCCTGGGCCGCCGCAGCAGACGACCTTCGAGATCCACAAGGAGCAGCAGGGCTAGAGCGCGCGAGAGAGACGTTCGAGCCCGAGCTCGAGCGTTTCGTCGCTGACCGCGAGGCTGAGCCGCACCCAGCCCGCGCCGCTCGGGCCGAAGCCCTCGCCGGGCGCGACCACGAGGCGGTGCTCGGTGAGCAGGCTCTCGAAGGTGACGCCCTCAGGAAGCTCGAGCCAGAGGTAGAACGTCCCTTCGCAGGTCATCGGCCCGAGCACCTCGAGCACCCGGTCGCGGCGGCGCTGGTAGGTGTCGCGCCGCTCGGCGACCGAGTCCTGCGGCCCGGTCAGCGCCGCGATGCAGGCCTCCTGGATCGGCCGGAAGATCCCGACGCGGCAGTGGTCGTTGAGCAGGTTGATCCGCTCGACGATCTCCGCGTTCCCGACCACGAACCCGACCCGCCAGCCGGCCATGCCATAGGACTTGGACATCGAGAACATCTCGACGCCAACCTCCTTCGCGCCGGGCGCGGCGAGGAAGCTACGCGGCTCGCGCCCGTCGAAGACGAGGTCGCCGTAGGCGAAGTCGTGCACGACGGCGGCTCCCGTTGCGTGGGCGTACTCGATGGCTTGCTCGAACGCGCCGTCGGGCACCGCGACCGCGCAG
This sequence comes from Actinomycetota bacterium, assembly GCA_005883335.1. GTDB lineage: Bacteria > Actinomycetota > Thermoleophilia > Gaiellales > Gaiellaceae > AC-32. The sequence goes on along the minus strand of VAXM01000048.1, from coordinate 16,925 downwards.
GGGTTGTTCGGGTAGTTGAAGTAGACCGCCGCGACGTCCTCTGCCGGCGCTCGCGAGAAATCCGGAGCCCATGCGCGCGAGGGAGTCAGCGGCAGGAGACCCGTCCGAGCCCCCGCGAGCGCCGGCGCGGAGGGGTAGTCCGGGTAATACGGATCGGGCAAAACGACGGTTTGCCCCTCCTCGGCGAGCACGAGCGAAAGCTCGACAATCGCGGTCTTGGTGCCGGGGACGACGGCGACCTCGGAGTGGGGGTCAAGCTCGACGCTGTAGTGAGTCCTGTACCGCTCGGCGAGAGCCTCCCGCAGCTCAGGAAGCCCGCGAAACGGCGAGTACCCGTGAACGTCGGGCCGCTCCGCTGCCTTGGTCAGCGCATCGATAATGTGCGCCGGCGGCCCGGTCTCGGGGTTCCCCCGTCCAAGATCGAGAAGCGGCTCCCCCTTGACGGCAGCCTGGGCTGCGACGCGAGCCAGTAGCGCCCCGAAGTATTGCTCCGGAAGCCTCTCGATACGCGCCGGCCGCGTAGGCGCGCGCGTGGGTATGTGCCGTTTCGAGGCCGGCGCTTTCAATTCGGCGGTGGTGTCGAGGCAAGCAGTTGGAAGCTCTCGACAACCCAGCGGCCGAGTCGCTCGCCTTGCTGGTCGAGAGATCTCTCGACCAGCAGCTCCTCGGGATAGAGAAAACGCCAGAGCCGCCAGTACCAATCTTGGACGCGCTCGAAGCCTTGCTCGCGGTGCCCAGCGAGCCACGGCTGATTCGCGGTCACGGTCGAGGGGTTGTCCTTCGTCTTCTCGAAGGTGGCGCCGGCGCAGAAGGCAAATGCGTCTCGGCCATCCGGGTTCGACGAGTCCTCACGGAGAGTCCACTCGAAGTGTGTCGCGCGCCACGTCGGGGGTGCCTGTTCACTCGATGGGACCACTTCGTGGTTGCAGTACCAGCCGGGACCGTAGGCAGGCTTGTTGCCCCTCTTGGCGTAGTCCTTGCGTGGCCCCCAATGCGCGACGACGTAGAGGTCGGCGAGCTCGATCGCTCGCCCGATCGCACGGTCCGCAGCAGGCCGCGCCGCGAACGCGAATGCGTGGGCGGCAGAAAGTGTCTCCTCGTCGGCCAATCCTTCCTCCTTCAGGAACGAAATGAACTCTCCCACAAGCCAAGCATCGACGGGATCACGCGGCTCCGCCTTCAGCCAGCGCTGCATTTGCCGCGCGACCGCTTGCCATTCGATCGGTATGAACCCCGCAGCCGCAGCTGGCATCGATGCGCGCGGAGCGAGAAGCATGAGCCGTTTCTCAGTCGCGAGCTCGGTCGCGATGTCATGCGCGTAGATTCGCAACTGTTCGCCATGAAGTCCGGCGCCGTGCTTGACCTCAACCCACACGAGTAGGTCAGGAGCGGCCAGCTCACCAAAACGGAGTTCGAGGTCGACGTAACCACCGCTGAGGGTCGTTCGCTGCGTTCGCACGGCAACTGGAGTGTCTATCGCGACCGCCTCGCCCCAAGACTCGAGAAGGTCAGCTCCGAGGCCCTGGACACGTTCAATGACAGATGCGAACGCCTCGGTTAGCCGGTTCTCGGCTGGATCGATAGCGACCGATGGCCGGTAGCGCGTGATCCGATGGAAGAACGACCGAGCCATACGCCGAGCCTGGACCCTAAGCGCCCTAGATTCGCGTTGTACTGGCTCCGACATGAGCGGGCTGCCATCACTAAGCGGCTGCCACCGTAGAATCGGCGCGTGCGAGACGAGGACGTCCGCACCGCGTGCATGGCGCACCTCTCCGTCCTTGTCGCCGAGTTCGGCGAGGAGGTTCCGTACGCGGGCGGGCTCGACCGAGGCTTCCCGTTCCGCGGCGCCCGCGTGCCGTTCCTCAACTACCAGAAGGGCATCTACCGCGCCCGCGTCCAGAGCGGTCCGGCCGCCCTCTCGATCCAGACCTCCTCGAAGTCGCCGTACGACGACGAGATCCTCGCGGACGGATTCCTCTACGCCTACCGCGCCGGCGCGATCGACCAGCCCGACAACCGCGCCCTGCGCGTGGCCCGGGAGTTGCAGGTCCCTCTCGTCTACTTCATTGGGACCAGACCCGGCTGGTACAAGCCGGTCTTCCCGGTCTACGTGCGCGAGGACGACCCCGTCCGGCGTGTTGTGCTCGTCACCCCCGGTGCTCTACTCGGTCCGCTGGACGAGCCCGAACCGGTGCCGCTCGAAGAGGAGATCGAGCGTCGCTACGCCGTGCGACAGACGCGAGTCCGCCTCCACCAGGCGCGCTTCCGCGGTCGAGTCGTCCCCGCATACAGCAGCCAGTGCGCGATCTGCCGGCTGAAGGAGCTCCGCCTCCTCGACGCCGCGCACATCCTCGGCGATGTCATGGAAGCCGGCGAGGCGACTGTGAGCAACGGCCTCAGCCTCTGCGCGATCCACCACCGAGCGTTCGACCAGAACCTAGTCGGCGTCTCGCCCGACTACATTGTCCACGTCTCCCGCCGCCTCCGCGAGGACGAAGACGGTCCGATGCTCCACCTCCTGAAGGGCTTCCATGAGGCGCCAATACTTGTTCCGGGCCGACGAGCCGACCGCCCGGACCGTGGACGCCTTGACGCGCGGTTCGCGGCCTTTCTAAGCCTCTCGACGTAGGCCGAAACGTAAGAGACAGGCAGCTGCATGTGCACCGCCATCAGAACGAAAACGGCCACGAGCTGCCAGGGCCTTGAGAAACCGGGAGGCGGCCCTGCGATGATTGCGCCGGACGCAACGTCCGCACACGGCTCCGAGGATCCACTCGGCTTCCTTGAAGCGGCGACCACCTTGCGGGCAACTCCGCCTCGTGAGACCGAGGAGCCACCGCAGTCGGTCACCGCCTGGAAGCCCTTTCAAGCGACCCACTCTGGGACACATCCGGCTCAGATCGCAGCGAAGACACCGTCGAAACGCGCGGGCCGCGCAGCGTCGTCGTGCGGGAGATCGTGCTGCGTCTCGGGCGCGATCTCGAGGAGCACGCGCGCGGGGACTTCCTGAAGATGGGGTTCCAGCCCTGGCGGCCGCCTGCATTTCGCTGGTCGGCGCAGCGAATCGAGTGAAGTGAAGCGGTCAACCGAGGATGGGTGATAGGTCAAGTGACCTCGGTCGGCGATACTCAGTCTGCAACCGAGAGCGCGCCCCGATGCGGCGGGGGCGCCTCGGAAGCGCCAGATACCGAAGGGCCCTGTGCGGCGGGGCCTGACGAGACTACTGCGGCTCTCCACACGGGAGACTCAAAGCGGGGCCGGGCGGCGGCCCCGTTTTGCGTTTTATCGGCAGGGACGCGGAATCCTGCAGTCTAGGTTTCGCTATCCCGAAAAGTCCCCCATGCGGGGGACGCCGAGGGTACCTCCCTTGACGAACATCCTATTTGCGTACTGGACGTCTGGGCCGCAGAGACGGACAGTTACGCGGGCGTGAAGGGCGGCTCCAAGAGCCGCCCTTCTTCATGGTCCGGGGCCTAAGCTCGGCCCGATGCCGCGCTACATCGGACGCGAGAACCTGCGCAAGCGCCTCGAGCCGCACCAGGGCGCTCCCGGCCGCACGATCTACGAGGCCGGCTCGGTCAGGATCGAGCTCCCGGAAGAGGCGCTCACCGTCCGGCCGCCGTTCGGGCTCGCGCACGAGGCTTCGTACGAGACGGTCGAGCTCGGGCCGCTCTTCGAGGCACTCGCCGAGGACCACGTCGTGGCCGCGCTGCTCGTCCGGCTGGGCGGATTCGCGGTCGGCGTCTTCGAGGGCGAGCGGCTGGTCGCGTCGAAGGTCGGCACGCGGTTCGTCAAGGGCCGGCACAAGAAGGGCGGCTCGTCGGCGAACCGCTTCCGGCGGCGGCGCGAGAAGCAGGCGCGCGAGCTGGTCGAAGCTGCTGCTGAGACGGCGCTCGGCGTGCTCGAGCCGTGGCGAGACCGCATCGAGTTCGCCGCGCTCGGAGGCGACCGCAGAGCCGTCGACGAGGTGCTCGAGGCCGAGCCGCGCCTCGCCTGGTTCGCCGAGCTCGCCCTTCCGCGCTTCTTCACGACGGGCGATCCCCGTCTGCGCGATCTCGAGCGCCTTCCGTACGACCTTTACTCCGCCGAAACGACCGAGGGCACCCGCTAGGGCGCCCTCGGGCCACACGACAGGAGGAGGAGCCTTTACCTCTTGCCGTTCCTTTTGTGCTTGCCGTGTTTGGGGTGCTTCTGGTGCTTCTGGCCGTCGCCCGAGCCCTGCTCGTCGTCGCCGCCACAGTGGCCGGAGACGAAGACCGCGCTGTTCGTCGAGCTGCCGGTGCCGAGCTGACCGCCGCTGAAGCCGGCAGTCGGGTCGAAGGTGGCGGAGAAGCCGCCGAGCAGGCCGGCGTGCGGGCCGTGTGCCCTGCCGCCGAGCCAGCCGTCGAGGGTGCCGTTCGTGTCGACCGCGACGAACTTGCCGTTCGTGTGGCCGTCGGCTTTCTCGACGCGGAAGTGCCCCTCGACGACGCCGAGGTTCGTGTCCGCGTTGTAGAAGGTCTTGGCCCGGACGGTGAGGGTGCCGTTCAGGCGCGCATCGGAGCTGGTCGCGGTGCCGGTGTAGGTCGCTTTCGTCCTCGTGTAGGTGCCGTCCGCACCCGTGCAGGTGCCGGAATGGAGATCCGTGACGGTGGCCGCGTCGAAGGTCGCCGAAGCGGCCTGGACGGAGCCGGGCCCACCGCCGTGCGCGAGCGCGAAGCCGGCGACGACGAGGGCGGAGACCGAGGCCGCAAGGGCGGCCAGCGGCTTACGAGGCATGGGTGTCTCCTTGATTGCTAACGCTTCAGCATCGGCTGCCGGGGCCGGTGTCCGCGCACCCGTCTCAGGGACGTACAATCGGCGGCGACCACCACCGGGAGGGAGAGCCCATGGCCGTCAAGCCCATTCCTGAGGGCTATCACAGCCTGACCCCGTACCTCGCCGTCGAGGACGCCTCGAAGGCGATCGACTTCTACAAGGAGGCCTTCGGCGCCGAGGAGCTGCTGCGGATGCCCGGCCCCGACGGCAAGATCGCGCACGCAGAGCTGCAGCTCGGCGACTCGAAGCTGATGCTCTCGGATCCGTTTCCGCAGTCGAACGTGCGGCCGCCCTCGGAGCGCGGCGGGCCGACGGCGTCGATCTTCATGTACCACGAGGACGTCGACGCGCTGTTCGAGCAGGCACAGCGCGCGGGGGCCGAGGTCGTCTCCGAGCTCGAGGACATGTTCTGGGGCGACCGCTTCGGGACGCTGAGCGATCCGTTCGGGCACGTCTGGTCGGTCGCAACGCACAAGGAGGATCTCTCCGAGGAGGAGATGGCCGAGCGCAGCAAGGCCGCGATGGCCGAGATGCCCAGCGGCTGAGCCGCTCGAGACACCGAGGCTCGCCGAGGCGCATCGTCTCGGCGGGCCTCGTTTCTTTGGCACAGATTTGTCACAAAGGCGTCACACACTCGTGTGACCTTCTGTGTTGCAATGGCCGCATGAGACGGGACAGAAAACCGACGGTGCGACAGGTCTATGCGCTCGCGGCCGCGCTCTGCGAGCGCCTGGGCGAGGAGTTTCCGGAGACGCCGGAGGCGGCTTCGGAGCTGATCGAGCGGCTGCGGCTCGAGAACGGCCATCCGCAGCCCCGGCTCGAGGACGTGCCCTTCCGGCCCCGCCGGCGCCGGGGCTGGGGGAGAAGGGGCGGACCCGACGGGAGGGCGAGCGCGGCTGCGGCCGAGCTCGCGCGCGAGATGCGCTAGGCGGATCCGGAAACTGATTCGGCCGGGAGCGACGGCCGCTTGGCGAAGACGTTCTCGAGCGCTGCCTGGAGGCCGACAGCCAGCGCGCCGGTGAGGACCGCCGCCTCGCCCAGGGTCGAGATCTCGACGCGCGGCGGGAACGGTAGCCATTCGCCTAGCAGGCGGCTGACGGGATCCAGCAGGAGGTCGCCGTTCGCCCCTATCCCGCCGCCGAGGACGACGAGCTCGACGTCGGCGACCGCTGCGATGGGTGCCAGGTGGAGCGCGATCCGCCTCGCGATCTCCTCGACCACCGCTCGTGCGCTGTCGTCCCCGTTCCTGGCGGCGCGGAAGACGGCGCGCGCGTCGGTGCGATGGCCCGCGAGCTCGGAGGCGAGCTCGGCTACCTGCGGGGCGGCGGGGTCGACTGTCTCGTCGATCCCGACGAGGGCAAAGTCGATCTCGCCGGCTGCGCCATGGCGGCCGCGGTGGAGCTCACCGCGGAGGACCAGCCCTGCGCCCATGCCGGTGCCGATCGAGAGGAAGACGAAGTCGTCCACGCCCTGGGCGACGCCCTGCCAGTGCTCGCCGAGCGCGGCCAGGTTGATGTCGTTCTCGAGCGCCACGGGAAGCCCGAGGGCGCTCTGGAGCTCGTCTGCGAACGCTCGCCCCTCGAGTCCCGCGACGTTCTCGGCCAGGCGGAGCACGCCGGTCTCGCTCTCGACGACCCCGGGGACGCCGACGACGACTCCGTCCACGCGGTCGGGTTCGAGCCCGGACGCCTCGAATAGGGACGATCGGAGCCGCTCGATCGCCGCGACCGCTTCGGGGACGACTGCCACGGGCAGCTCGACGTCCTGGCGCGCCCGAATCGCGCCGGCGAGGTCGCACACCGCGCCGCGGACGAACCGCGCTCCGACGTCGAGGCCGAGCACGAGCGCCGCGTCCGGGACGGGCTCGAAATAGAGCGCGCCATAGCCGGGGCCGTCCGGCCGCTCGGCCGCTTCCCGGACGAGGCTCGCCTCGAGCAGCGACTGCAGCGCCAGCGAGACGGTCGGCTTCGAGATCCCCGAGCGGCGGGAGATCTCGGCGCGGGAGATCGGCGCTCCTGCGCGGATCGTTTCGAGCACCGTGCGCTCGTTGAGGTTTCTCAGAAGCGGAGACGTCGCGCGAGCCATGTGAACGAGGTTAACTGAATGGCCCGATGTTTCCTAGATCTTGACGCCGCTGTTGTGACATGAGACAGTCACCTCGTCAATGTCTCTAACGAGATGAAGCTCGCTGTAGTCGGAGGCGGCTCGACCTACACTCCGGAGCTCGTGGCCGGGCTGGCGCGCGAGCGGGAGCGCCTCGACCTCCGCGAGCTCGTGCTGCAGGACATCGACCCCGAACGCCGCGAGGTCGTCGGCGGGCTCGCCGATCGGATGCTCCGCGCGGCCGGGTACAACGGAGAACTCTCCGTCACCGACGACCTCGATGCCGCGGTCGAGGGCGCGTCGTTCGTCCTGATCCAGCTTCGCGTCGGCGGGCAGGAAGCGCGGCTGTCCGACGAGACGATCCCGCTTGCCTGCGGCTGCATCGGCCAGGAGACCACCGGCGCGGGCGGACTGGGGAAGGCACTGCGAACGGTGCCTGTCGTCCTCGACATCGCCGCTCGGGTCCGCGAGCTCGCGGAGCCCGACGCCTGGATCGTCGACTTCACGAATCCGGTCGGCATCGTCGTCCGGGGCCTGCTCGACGCGGGTCATCGGGCGGTCGGCCTCTGCAACGTCGCGATTGGGTTCCAGCGGGCGATCGCGCCCCTGCTCGGCGTCGAGCCGGAGCGGGTGCTGATCGACCAGGTCGGCCTCAACCACCTCACGTGGGTGCGGGCGGTGCGAGTCGACGGGACGGACGTCCTTCCCGAACTGCTCGCCGACCACTGCGACGAGCTCGCGGACATGGTCCCGCCCGCGCTGCTCCAAAGGCTCGGGGCGATCCCGTCGTACTACCTCCACTACTTCTACCTCCACGACGAGGAGCTCGAGCGCCAGCGAACGGGGACCCCGCGGGCCGCCGAGGTCGCCGAGATCGAGCGGGAACTGCTCGAGCTCTACCGCGATCCGAACCTCACGACCAAGCCGAAGCTGCTCGAGCGACGCGGCGGTGCGTACTACAGCGACGCGGCAACGCAGCTGGTCCGGTCGCTCGCCACCGGCGACGGCGAGGTCCAGGTGGTCGACGTCCGCAACAACGGCACCCTCGCCGGCCTCGCGGACGACGACGTCGTCGAGCTCCCAGCACGGATCAGCTCCAACGGAGCAGAGCCGCTGCCGCAAGAGCCACTCGCGCCCGAGCTGCTCGGCCTCGTCCAGCACGTCGCCGCCTACGAGCGCCTCGCCGTCGAGGCAGCGATGACCGGTGACCGCGACCTCGTTTACAAGGCCCTGCTCGCCCATCCGCTGATCGGCCAGATCCCGCAGGTGGAGGAGCTCGTCGAGACGCTCCTGAAAGAGGGCCGAGCCCACCTGCCGCAGTTCGAGCCCCGCGAGGTGTCCGCATGAGCGAGCCGCTCGTCCTCGCGATCGACGGCGGCAACTCGAAGACCGATCTGGCGCTCGTCCGTGCCGACGGCGAGGTCGTCGCGCTCGTCCGCGGGCCGCAGAGCTCGCCGCACCATCTCGGCGTCGACGGCTGCCTAAGCGTTCTCGACGACCTGCTCGCGCAGGCCGTCACCGAGGCGGGCCTGCCCAACGGCGACGGCCCCGTCGCGGAGATCGGAAAGCTCTACCTCGCCGGCGTCGACTTCCCCTCGGAGGAACAGGCGATGCAGACAGCCGCGACCACACGGCGCCTCGCCGAGCGCATCTCCGTCGGCAACGACACCCTCGCTGTCCTGCGCGCCGGCACCGACAGCGGCTGGGGCGTCGCGGTCGTCTGCGGCGCGGGGATCAACTGCGTCGGCGTCACCCCCGACGGGCGGCAGGCCCGCTTCCCCGCGCTCGGCTGGACCACCGGCGACTGGGGCGGCGGCTACGACGTCGGGCTCGCCGCGGTCTCCGCCGCGGCCCGCAGCGAAGACGGTCGCGGCCCGAAGACGACCCTCGAGCACGCGGTCCCCAAATTCTTTGGACTCGCCACGCCGACCGAGCTCGCGGAGGCGTTCCACCACGGCGACGTCCGGGAGCGCCGAATCATCGAGCTCGCACCGGTGGTCGTCGCGGAGGCCGGGCGAGACGAGACGGCCGCCGGCATCGTCGCGCGCCTGGCGGAAGAGGTCGTGACGATGATCCGCGTCGCGCTCCAGCGCCTCGGCCTAAACGAAACCCCGGTCGAGGTCGTCCTCGGCGGAGGCCTCATGCAATCCGGCGACCACCGGCTGATCAGCGCCGTGGCGTCGGGTCTCCAGGACGTCGCGCCCGCCGCGACCGTGAAGGTGACGAGCTCGCCGCCGGTCGTCGGCGCCGCGCTGCTCGGCCTGGACGAGCTCGGCGCAAGCCCGGAAGTCCAGCGGCGCGCGCGGGAAGAGCTCGCCAACACTTTCAAGACAATGGACACCCCCGGAAGGAGAGGGCGATGAAGCGACTGATGACTCTCGCGCTCGTGGTCTGCCTCGCGGCGACCGCGTCCGCCTGCGGAGGCAGCAAGTCGAGCAAGTCAGGCGGGAAGACCGCCGTCACGATCTCGAACGAGCAGGGCACGACGTGGTCGTGCGGGTTCAACCCGTTCAACTCGGACGTGAACTTCCTCTCGTTCGGAACCGTCTACGAGGAGCTCACGTTCGTGAACGGCCTCAAGAGCGGCCAGACCACAGACTGGCTCGCGTCGAGCTACGCGTGGAGCAACAGCAACAAGACGCTGACGGTGACGATCCGCCCCGGCGTCAAATGGAGCGACGGCAAGCCGCTCACCGCGGGCGACGTCCTCTTCACCTTCAACCTGCTCAAGAAGAACGAGGGCCTCGACCTGAACGCCGCCTGGTCGGTCCTGAAAGACGTCACCCGCAACGGCAACAAGATCACCTTCGACTTCAAGGGCTCGGCGGTGCCGTACTTCTATTACATCGCCGCGCAGACCCCGATTGTCCCAGAGCACATCTGGTCGACGATCAAGAACCCCGTCACCTACAAGGACACGCATCCCGTCGGGACCGGCCCGTTCAAGATGGCCTCCTGCTCCCCTCAGGTGATCAAGTACACGAAGAACGCCGGCTACTGGCAGAAGGGGAAGCCGACGATCGAGACCGTCTACTACCCGGCGTTCACCTCCAACGACCCGGCGAACCAGCAGCTCGCGAGCGGCAAGGCCCAGTGGGGCAGCCAGTTCATCCCGAACATCAAGTCGTACTACGTCTCAAAGAGCGCGGACAATCACTACTGGTTCCCGCCGACGGTCAACGTCTCGATCTTCATCAACCTGCAGGACCCGATCCTCAAGGACGTAGCCGTCCGCAAGGCGATGGCGTATGCGATCGACCGGAAGAAGGTCTCGGAGATCGGCGAGTACGGCTACGAGCCGCCGTCGAACCAGACGGGGATCGTCACCCCGACCTTCAGCAGCTGGCTCGATCCGAAGCTCGCCCACGTCTTCGACTACAACCCGCAGAAGGCGATCCAGACGCTGCAAGCCGCGGGCTACAAGAAGAAGGGCAACCTCTTCTACACCCCGGAGGGGAAGCCGCTCTCGTTCCGGATCCTCAACATCGGCGGCTACTCCGACTGGGTCGCGTCGGTGCAGGTGATCCAGAAGCAGCTCGCTGCGGTCGGGATCAAGATCACCCCCGAGAACCTCTCGAGCACGACCTACGACGCGGACAACTACAACGGCAAGTTCCAGCTCAGCTACAACGGCAACGAGAGCGGCGGGCCGGCTCCCTACTACGAGCTGCGCCAGGTCCTCTACTCGAAGAACTCGGCACCGATCGGCAAGCCCGCGGCCACGAACTGGGAGCGCTACGAGAACCCGGCGACCGATCGGCTGATCGAGCAGTACGCCTCGACTGCGGACCCCGCGACGCAGCACGGGATCGTCCGTAAGCTGGAGCAGGTCATGGTCAACGAGGTGCCGGTCATTCCGGTCACCGAGGGGGTCGACTGGTACCAGTACAACACCAGGGACCTCAAGGGCTGGGTCACGCCCGACAACCCCTATGCGCAGCCGGCCGCATACGTGAACCCCGACTGGGGCGTCGTGCTCCTCAACCTGAAGCCGAAGAGCGCGAGCTGACGGCTATCGCCTTGATGCACCAGGCAAAGAGGCGCGGGACGTGAGGTTCGTCCTCCGCAGGCTCGGGTTCTTCGTGGTCACGCTCTGGGCGGCGATCACGCTGAACTTCCTGATCCCGCGCCTCATGCCCGGCAACGCCGCGCTCTCGATGATGTCCCGCTACAAGGGGCACATCAACCCGAATGCGATGCACGCGCTCGAGGTCGCGTTCGGAATCAAGACGCACGAGAGTCTCGTCCACGCGTACTTCACGTACATCGGCAACATCGCGCGCCTGCACTTCGGGATCTCGCTGACGTTCTTCCCGGACACCGTCACGCACCAGGTGCTGCAGGCCCTCCCGTGGACGCTCGCCCTCGTCGGCACCACGACGATCCTCGCGTTCATCCTCGGCACGCTGATCGGGCTCGTCGCGGCCTGGCGGCGGGGCGGTGTCCTCGACGGAGTCCTGCCGCCGATCTTCGTCATCACCTCGGCCTTCCCGTACTTCTGGCTCGCGCTGCTCGCGATCTGGCTGTTCTCGATCAAGCTCGGCTGGTTCGCCGAGAGCGGCGGCTACGACGTGACGACGACCGTCGCCTGGTCGTGGGCGTTCGTCAGCGACGCTTTCCGCCACTCGGTCCTGCCGGCCGTGACCATCCTCGTGACCTCGATCGGCGGCTGGATCCTGACGATGCGGAACAACACGATCACCGTCCTCGCCGAGGACTACGTGCGGATGGCCCGCGCCAAGGGGCTGAGCCCGTGGCGGATCATGTGGCACTACGCGGGCCGGAACGCGATCCTCCCGAACCTGACCGGCTTCGCGATGTCGCTGGGCTTCGTCGTCAGCGGCGCGATCCTGGTCGAGTTCGTCTTCAACTACCCGGGCGTCGGCTGGATGTTCCTGCAGTCGGTCGAGAACCAGGACTACGCGCTGATGCAGGCGCTGTTCCTGATGATCACGGTCGCGGTGCTGATCGCGATCCTCGCCGCCGATGGCGCGACGGCGATCCTCGACCCACGCACGAGGGACCGGTCGTGACGCTCCCGTCCGCAGCCGAAGCCGTCGTCGAGCCCCTCGAGATCACTCGCCGGCCGGGCGCCGATCTCTGGCGCGCGGTCGCGGGTAACCGGAAAGCCGTCGCGGGGGTGCTGCTGCTCGCGTTCTTCCTCGTGCTCGCGATCTTCCCGGGACAGATCGCGCCGTACAGCGGGACTGCGGAGGACTTCGGGCGCGGGCTCGGGCCTTCGAGCGCGCACTGGTTCGGGACGACCGCATACGGCCAGGACGTCCTCTCGCAGCTGATCTCGGGGACGCGACAGTCGATCATCATCGCGTTCGCGGTCGGTGGCCTGGCGACGGCAATCGCGGTGCTGGTCGGCGTCTCGGCCGCGTATCTCGGCGGCGTCGCCGACGGCGTGCTGTCGCTGATCACCGACGTGATCCTCGTGATTCCGATCTTCCCGCTGATCATCGTGATCGCGGCCTACGAGCGGAACTCGGGGCTGTTCACGCTGGTCGTCGTGCTCGGTGCGCTGGGCTGGTCGTACGGGGCGCGCCAGCTGCGGTCGCAGACGCTCTCGCTCCGGAGCCGCGACTTCCTCGAGGCGGCGCGCGTGCGCGGCGAGCGGCGGTTCTACGTGATCGTGTTCGAGATCATCCCGACGATGACCTCGCTGATCGTGGCGTCGTTCCTCGGCGCCGCGCTCTACGCCGTCCTCTTCGCCGCCGGCCTTCAGTTCATCGGGCTCGGCGACCCGAATAGCCAGAGCTGGGGGACGATGCTCTACTGGGCCGAGAACAACGAGGCGCTCGGGGCGGGGATGGTCTACTGGGCGATCATGCCCGGGGTGTGCGTGGCGCTCCTGGGCGCCGCGTTCGCGCTCCTCAACTACGCCTTCGACGAGATCTCGAACCCTGCGCTGCGGCTGCGGCGGCTGGAGCGGAAGGCCGCGCAGGAGCTCGAGCCCGCGCCGGCGGTCGCGGCCGCGCCCGACTCGGAGAAGATCCTCGAGGTGCGCGGCCTGTCGGTCGCGTACGCCTCGGACGACGGGCCGGTGGTCGCCGTCGACAACGTCGACCTCGACCTCAGGCGCGGCGAGTTCCTCGGGATCGTGGGCGAGTCAGGCTGCGGCAAGTCGACGCTCCTCTACGCCATCGCCCGTCTGCTCGGGGCGCCGCTGGCCGGCGAGATCACCGGCGGCCAGGTGCTCTTCAAAGGCCGAAATATGGTTTCCATGACCGAGCGAGAGCTCCGGGCGATCCGCTGGCGCGAGTACTCGGTCGTGATGCAGAGCGCGATGAACGCACTCAACCCGGTTCTGACCGTCGAAGCGCAGATGCGCGACGCACTGAAGGCGCATTCGGACCTCTCGAAGCGCGAGATCGAGAAGCGCTCCAAGGAGGTGCTCCGCCTGGTCTCGATCGATCCGGTGCACCTGCACAGCTACCCGCACCAGCTCTCGGGCGGTATGCGCCAGCGGGCCATGATCGCGATGGCGCTGCTCTTCACGCCCGACCTCATCATCATGGACGAGCCGACCTCGGCCCTCGACGTCGTCGCTCAGCGGTCGTTGATGGTGCAGATCAAGGAGCTGCAGGAGCGGCTCGGCTTCGCGGTCATCTTCGTCACGCACGACATGTCGCTCGTGAGCCACTTCTCCGACCGGCTCCTCGTGATGTACGCGGCGCAGGTCGCCGAGTTCGGCAAGACGCGGCAGCTCTTCGACAAGCCGCTGCACCCGTACACCCAGGGGCTGCTCGAGGCGTTCCCGTCGATTCGCGGCGAGAACATGCGTCTGGTCGGGATCCCGGGCCACCCGCCCGACCTCTTGCGGCCGCCGGCCGGCTGCCGCTTCGCTGCGCGCTGCCCGCACGCGCACGAGCGCTGTGCGATTGCGCCGCCGCTGTACGACGTCGAGGGGGATCTCGTGCGCTGCGTCCTCTACGAGCACGACCGAGAGGCGGTGGCCGCGCGTTGAGCGAGCCGTTGCTCCGCACCGAGGGCCTGACCCGGCACTTCCGCGTCGGGAAGCTCTTCTCGCGGCAGGTCCTGCACGCCGTCGATGAAGTCAACTTCACGATCGGCCGCGGCGAGATCGTCGCGCTCGTCGGGGAGAGCGGCAGCGGCAAGAGCACGATCGCGAGGCTTCTCGCGCGCGTGTACAAGCCCACCAGCGGCGAGATCTACTTCGAGGGCAGGCCGCTGAGCTCGATCCGGAGGCGCAAGGAGCGGCTTGCCTACGCGAGCGATGTCCCGATGGTCTTCCAGGATCCCTACTCGTCGATCAACCCGGCGTACCGGGTCTCGCATGGGATCAGGCGGGCGCTCAGGCTGCACCGCAAAGGTCTGGGCCGCCCCGAAGTCGAGCGGTTGCTCGGCGAGGTCGGGCTGGTGCCGCCGGGAAAGCTGGCCGGCAAGTTCCCGCACGAGCTGAGCGGCGGCCAGCGTCAGCGGGTCGGCTTCGCCCAGGCCCTTGCCTTCAGCCCGAAGCTGATCATCGCCGACGAGCCGGTCTCGATGCTCGACGTCTCGATCCGGATCGGGCTCCTGAACCTGATGAGCGAGCTGCGCGAGCGGGAGGGCGTCTCGTTCCTCTACATCACGCACGACGTCGCGAGCGCGCGCTACATCGCCGACAGCGTGCTGGTCATGTACGCGGGGCATCTGGTCGAGGAGGGGCCGACCGAGGACGTGATTCAGCGGCCGAAGCACCCGTACACACAGCTGCTGCTCTCGGCGGTGCCGGACCCGCGGGCGCCGCTGGGCGTGTCGGACGCGGCCGACGTGGGGGAGCCGCCGAAGGTCGTGAACCCGAAGGAGGGCTGCCGCTTCCAGCCCCGCTGTCCCTACGCGATCGCGGAGTGCGAGACCGTGACGCCGCTGTTGCGCCCGCTCGGTCCGCAGCGCCTCGCCGCTTGCCATGTCGCCGAGGCGGACGTAGGCGAGCCCGCGGCATGAACGCCTCGAAGCGAATCTTCCTGGCCGAGGTGCGCGAGCAGCCGGCTGCGCTGCTGACGCTGCTCGAGCATCTCGACGACTTCGTCACGGTCGGGCGCGCTTGCGCCGAGCGGAAGCCGACCGCCGTGCGGCTGGTGGGTCACGGATCTTCCGATGCGGCCGCCTCCTACGGCGTCTACGCGTTCGGCCTCCTGCCCGGCTGGACGGCGCTACGTGACTCGATCTCGCTGAGCGTCTACTACGGCGCCGACTTGGACTACTCGAGCTCGGTCGTCGTTGCGCTCTCGCAGTCCGGCCGGACTCCCGACGTCGTCACGTACGTCGAGCGCGCCCGGGAGCGCGGGGCGCTCACTGTCGCCCTCACGAACGACCCGGGCTCGGAGCTCGCCTCCCGGGCGGAGCTGACCTTGCCGCTGGCGGCCGGCGAGGAGCGGTCGGTCGCAGCCTCGAAGACGTTCTTCAACCAGCTCGCGGCACTGGCGCTGCTCGCCGGCGCGGCCGCAGGGCGCGAGGAGGAGATCTGGGACGGCCTGCGCCGGACCGCGGTCGTGCTCGCCGACGCGATCCCCGAGCTGGAAGCCGCCGTCGCGCCGATTGCGACCGCCTTTGCCTACGTGGGCCGGATGTACGTGATCGGCCGCGGGTACGAGCTCGCGACGGCGCGCGAGATCGCGCTCAAGCTGACCGAGACCTGCCGCGTCGCCGCCGAGCCACTGACGTCGACCGACCTCGCCCACGGGCCGATCGCGGCGCTCGACTCGATGTTCCCGGTCTGGACGATCGCCTCGCACGACCCGAGCCTGCCTGCGCTCGTCGAGGCGGCCGCGCGTGTGCGCGCGGCGGGCGCGACCCTCGTGGCCAGCGGGAGCGCTGCGGGCGAGATCGAGGGCGCAGAGTGGCGCCTGCCGGTGCCCGCGGCGCCGCTGCCGCTGCTCTCGCCGCTGCTCTCAGTCGTCCCTGGCCAGCTCTTCGCGGCGGCGCTCGCGGAGGCGAAGGGCTTCGACCCGGACCGGCCCGAACGGCTGACCAAAGTGACGCTCGCGCAGTAGCCGGTAGGGACCCTAGTATCGACGTCCGTGGCTGAGGCCGGCTTCGTCCATCTGCACGTCCACTCCGAGTACTCGATCCTCGACGGCGCGTGCCGGATCCCGGCGCTCGCGGAGCGCGCCGCGGAGCTCGAGATGCCAGCGGTCGCGCTCACCGACCACGGGTCGCTCGCGGGCGCGGTCGAGCTCTACCGGGAGACGGGCAAGCACGGCGTCAAGCCGCTGATCGGCTGCGAGGTCTACGTCGCCGACGACCGCCGAGCGCAGCGGAAGGGCTACGCGCACCTGACCCTGCTCGCCGAGAACAACGCCGGCTACGGGAACCTGATCAAGCTCGCCTCGGCCGGCTACCTCGAGGGCTACTACTACAAGCCGCGCGTCGACTGGGAGCTGCTCGAGCGCCACGCGGGCGGGCTGATCGCGCTCTCGGGCTGTCTCTCGGGCCGCGTCTGCAAGGCCCTCGAGGAGAACCGGGCCGGCGACGCTCGCGCCGACCTGGACCGGCTCGCGGAGGTCTTCGGGCGCGACTCGACCTACGTCGAGATCCAGAACGCGGGCCTCGACGTGCAGGCGCGGATCAATCCGTCGCTGGCGAAGCTCGCCGACGAAGCCGGGCTGCCGCTGATCGCGACCGGCGACGTCCACTACCTCCGGCACGAAGACGCGAAGGCGCACGAGGCGCTGCTCTGCATCCAGTCGGGCGACTCGCTCAAGAACCCGAACCACTGGAAGTTCGACACCGACCAGTTCTTCCTCAAGTCGCCGGCGGAGATGGCGGGCGACTTCGTGGGCTACGAGGCAGCGCTCGCGCGCACGCTCGAGGTCGCCGAGCGCTGCAACGTTGAGCTCTCGCTCGGAAACATCCTCCTGCCAAAGTTCCCGCTTCCGGACGGCAAAGCAGCCTTCGAATACCTCGTCGAGCTCTGCGAGAAAGGCCTGCAAAAGCGCTATGACCGCGTGACCCCGGAGCTCCAGGAGCGCCTGCGCTTCGAGTTGAAGACGATCAAGGAAATGGGCTTCGCG
>VAXM01000100.1:12210-20348 GCA_005883335.1 Actinomycetota bacterium | reverse complement strand
AGCCCGCGGCCGGTCACGGCGGTCGTGACGAGCTTCCAGGGCTTCGTGACGGCGGTGTGCACGATCCCTCCCGGCGAGCCGCCGACCTCGCTGTAGCGGGCGAAGAAGCTCGAGCTGCCGGCCCGGTTGAAGTGCGGCACGACGACCTCGATCGCGATCAGCGCGACGGCGGCGCCGGCGGCCAGGATCGCGAGGCCTTCCACGCGCCGTCCCCGCGCAAGCGCCCACCAGAGGCCGAGCCCCGCGACGACGAAACCGATCTCCTCCTTCGTCGCCGCCGCGACCAGGCCGCAGAGCGCAAACGGGATCAGGCGGCCCTCGTCGAGGAACCAGATCGCGAAGAGCAGCAAGGGGCAGGCGAGCGCGACCGGATGGAACTCGTTCAGGGTCAGCCACTGCGTCGGCGGATAGAGCAGGTAGGCGAGCGCGAATGCGAGCCCGGCACGCTCGGTGGCGAGGTGCTTGCGGGCGAGCCAGTAGACGGGAAGCGCGCCGACCGCGACCGCGACCGCCTGCGCCGTGAGGAGCATGTCCGGGCTCGGCCACGCGAGCCAGAGGGGCGCGAAGGCGGCGAGGATCGGGTCGAAGTGGGCCGCGAGGCGGGAGATCTCGTCCCCGCGGAGGCCCGTCACCTGCAGCGGATGGCCGTGCGCGGTCGACCAGACGGCCTGCACCATGTTGCCGAGGTCGAAGCGGCCGGTCTGGAACGCGCGGTGGCGCAGGACGGAGAGCGCCGAGAAGGCGGCTGCGTACGCGGCGATCGCGCTCCAGAGCAGAAGGCTCGGGCGTTGGAAGCGGCGCATCATCGCCGCTGCGATCGTAGGGCTTGCGCTCGTTCGAGGACGTCGCGCCAGCGCGCACCGAGCACGTCCTCACTCGCGTGTTCCCGGAAGGCGGCCAGCCCGCCTTCGCTCAGCTTCTGTGCAAGGGCGCGGTCGGTTGCGAGCCGGCCGACGGCGGCCGCCAGGGCCTGCGGGTCTCCGGGCGGCACGAGCAGGGCGCTCTCCTCGTCGACAAGCAGCTCGCGGGCGGCCGGCGTGTCGGCGGTCACGAGCGGCGTCCCGCAGGCGAGGGCCTGGAAGGCCTTGTTCGGGATCACCCTGCGGGCCTTGTCCGAGGTTCCGAAGATCCCGAGGGCGCAGCCGGCGCGGTGGAGCTCGCCCGGCAGGCTGTCGTACTCGACCCAGGGGATCAACTCGACGTTGCCTGGGCGGTCTTGCAGCAACGGCTCGAGCTGTCCGCTGCCGACGATTCGGAACGGCAGCTCCGGCGCGGCGCGAGCGGCGGCGAGAATCGTCTCGACGCCCTGCAGCGGGATCAGCTTGCCGACGAACAGGCACGTAGAGGGCTCCTCGGGAGCCCAGCCGGGCCGAAAGAGACGCTCCTCGGCCCCGACGAAGCAGACGGCTACCCGCTCCGCCGGCAGGCCGGTGAGGGCCGCGAGGTGGCGGGCGTGCGCCTCGGTGTCGGCGACGACGAGGTCGGCGGCGCGGAACGCGCGCCGGTCGATCGCCTCGAGCGCGCGCGCCGCGAGCGATTCGCGGCCGAACCGCCCACGGTCGGCGACGAACGTGTCCGCAAGCGAGACGAGCGGGTTGAAGACGATCGGGCGGTCCCCGGCCGCCCGCCGCGCTGCGATGAGGTCGAGGTGGCCGGGGTATCCGACGAGGAGGAAGTCGAAGTCCGCACGTGGCCGGCGCAGCAGCCGGAGCTCGGCCGCCGCGAGCCGCGCGAGGGTGCCGGGACCTGCGCGCCAGCTGTCGCGGCGGCCCTCCCAGACGCCCACATGTTCCTCGGTGACCTCGATCCCCGCACGCCGCAGGCACGAGATCACCTGCGCGTTGCGCGGGTAGTCGCGCTCGTAGGTGCCGAAGTAGAGGACGCGCATCAGCGGCCGGGCCTACGGTCCCTGTCGTTCAGGCTAGGACAGGATCTCGTCGACGTGGAGCTCCGTCCGCTCGCGAGGGCCGGCGCGCTCCTCGTGCTGGCTCGTGATCAGCTCGCTGATCAGCCCGAGCGAGAAGAACTGGAGGCCGACAACCACGAGCAGCACCCCGAGGATCAGCAGCGGCCGGCGCCCGATCGCCTCGCCGCCGATCTTGAGGATCGTCAGGTAGACGAGGACGGCGAGTCCGAGCGCTCCGAGGCCCAGTCCCAGCCCGCCGAAGAGATGCAGCGGCCGGTAGCGGTAGCGGCCGATGAACGAGACGGTCAAGAGGTCGAGGAAGCCGCGGAGGTACCGCTCGACCCCGTAGCGCGAGCGGCCGTGCTCGCGCGGGCGATGGTTCACCGGGAGCTCCGCAATGCGGTGGCCGCGATAGTGCGCGAGCACCGGGATGAACCGGTGCAGCTCGCCGTAGAGGCGGAGGCCCTGGACGACCTCGGCCCGATACGCCTTCAGCCCACAGTTGAGATCGTGCAGCCGGAGCCCCGAGACGCGGCCGGTGACCCAGTTGAAGATGCGTGACAGCGCGCGGCGCGTGATCGGGTCGCGCCGGTGGGCCTTCCACCCAGAGACCAGGTCGAAGCCTTCGTCGAGCTTCGCGAGCAGGCGCGGGATTTCCGCGGGATCGTCCTGCAGGTCGGCGTCGATGGTCACCACGACGTCCCCTTCTGCGTTCGCGAAGCCCGCCGCGAGTGCCGCCGCCTTGCCGAAGTTTCGGCGCAGTCGGACGACCCGGACGTTGTCGTGCAGGTTGTGCAGCCGCGTGAGCGCCGCGAACGAGCCGTCCGTCGAGCCGTCGTCCACAAAGACAGCCTCCCAGGGTTGCCCCAGGGGATCGAGCGCCGCCTGGAGCTCGTCGAACAGGAGCGCGACCGTCCGCTCCTCTTCGTGAACGGGAACGACGACGGAGATCACGGAGGCGGGAGCCTACCCGCGGGCGCGTAGCGTATGCGCCGGTGGTGGCCGACTTGCTGTCGATCGAGGAGGCGCAGCGCCTGATCCTCGAGCGGGTGCGCCCGCTGGGGGCAGAACGCGTGCGGCTGGAGGAAGCTGCGGGCCGCGTCCTGGCCGAGGACGCGGCGTCCGTCGTCGACCTGCCTCCATTTCCGAGCTCCGCGATGGACGGCTTCGCGGTGCGTTCCGCGGACACGCCCGGAGTGCTCCCGGTCGGCGCGCGAATCCCGGCGGGCAGCCCCGCGCCAAGAGAGCTTCGTTCGGGCGAGGCGATGGGAATCGCGACCGGCGGTGTCGTCCCGGATGGAGCCGATGCCGTCATCCCTTTCGAGTATGTTGTCGACCGTGACAACGATGTGGAGATTCCTGAGCGAGTTGCTCCCGGGGCGAACGTCCGCCCGCGCGGTGGCGATCTTCGTGCGGGCGAGACCGTCGTCGGCAGAGGCGCGCCTCTCGGCGCGGCACAGATCGGCGCCCTCGCTGCGGCAGGCATCGCCGAAGTCGCCTGCGCCGCGCGGCCGCGGGCCTCCGTCGTCACCACGGGAACCGAGCTTCGGTCGCCGGGCGAGCAGCTCGGTCCGGGCGAGGTCTACGAGGCGAACGGGCTGATCCTCGCGACTCAGCTCAGGTCGGCGGGCGCGATTCCGGAGCGCCCGGCGGTCGTGGCCGACGACGAGGATGCCCATCGCGAGGCCCTTGCGCGCGGGCTCGAGTCCGACGTGCTCGTGACCTCGGGCGGGGTCTCCGTTGGCCCGCACGACCTCGTGCGCCGGATCGAGGCCGAGCTCGGAGTCGAAGAGGTCTTCTGGCGCGTCGCCGTCAAGCCGGGCAAGCCGGTGTCCTTCGGCCTGCGCGGAGCGACGCTCGTGTTCGGCCTGCCCGGGAACCCGGTCTCATCGCTGGTCGGCTTCGAGCTGTTCGTCCGCCCGGCGGTGCTGGCGCTCCAGGGCCACGCGAGCCCGCTTCCCCGGTTCGAGCCGGGGCGGCTTGCGGCTGCCGCGAAACAGAACGCGGCGCGGGAGCAGCTCGTGCGCGCGCGGACGCGCGCCGGCGACGACGGCGCCGTCCTCCTCGAGCCCCTCGTCGGCCAGGAGTCGCACATGATCGCCCGGGCCGCGGGTGCCGATGCGCTGGTCCTGCTCCCTCGCGGCGAGGGCGAGCTGCTCGCGGGCGAGCCTGTCCGGTATCTGAGGCTGTAGCAGGCTAGCCCTGCGCGGCCGCGAGAGGGGCGGCGGCGAGCGTCGTCGACGGCGGCGTGAACGCTGCGGCGCCGCGCGGTTCGATTCGCATCAGCCGTCCCCAGACGATGTAGCGGTTGGTTGCGAAGAAGCGCGGGTGGCACGCCTGCAGGGCGACCACGTCACGTCCTCGTGAGTGCAGCACCGCCAGGTCGTCGCTCGGGACGATCTTCTTCCGGAAGACGCGGTAGACGAACGTCGCGTACGGAACCTCGAGCGTGACGAGGTCCCCGCGCCGCATCGAGTCGATGTGGGCGAACGGTGCGAGGTAGGTCGTGCGGTGGCCCGCGATGTAGATCAGCTGCCCCTCGCCGGGCATGTAGGTCCGGAGGTCGCGCCCGGGTCCTTTCTTGAGCGAGTCGTGATCCGTCCCGTTGACGAGGATCATGTTCAGGTGCAGGCGGGGGACGCGGATGCGCCCGATCGCCTGCCCGCGGTGCGATTCGAGGCGGTAGCGGCGGGCCTCGCGCTCGATCGTCCGCACGCGCGCCGAGATCGTCCCTTCGCGGTCATAGCGCGCGGCGTGGTAGCCGGCGAACCGCCGCTCGTAGCTCCGCGCGAGCTGGTGCTGCTTCCAGTGGGTGTAGATCGCGGTGAACGGGTCCTGCCACTGCCACACCACGACGACCCAGACGAGGACGAGCGCGCCCACCACGGCCAGGGCCGTCCCGGCGATTCTCAGAACTCGTCTCACATTCACCCTTCCAACGCCTTCCGCCCCGTCTCGGATGCGCGCCTCCTCGCTCTCACTGTAAGCACGATTTGCCTCACGGTCTCGCGGAGCGGTCCCCGCGGCGGCCGCTCCGCAGCGCTCGGGTACGGCGCATAGCGGCCAAGCGAGAGCGCCGTCACCTGCCCTGCAGCGGCGAGCCAGCCGGCGGCGATCACGACCGCAGGCAGCCGGACGTAGCCCGTGGCGGTCAGCTCGGCGAGGTACCACGGAGCGTCCAGTCCGAGCCCGTAGCGCCAGGCGAGCGAGCCGAGCAGAAGCAACGGGCCGAGCAGACCGGCGGCCAGAAGCGCGGCTCGCGTCCAGACTGGACGCACCCGCGCGTGCGGAAGCCACAGCCAGGCGTGCAGCGAGGGCAGGAGGAAGACGAGCGCGAACGGGTTCGTCGCCACGACGAGCAGCGCGACGACCGCGAGGGCCAGCAGCGCCGCGGCCGAGCCGGCGATCTCCTCGGACGGCGAGACCGGCCGCCGCGGAACGAGCCGCGCACGCGCGACCAGCCACCCGAGGACGCTCAGCACCGCGAAGCCGAGCAGCCCCAACGCGGGCCAGTGCGTCGCCGGCGAGACGTCGGGCGGCAGCGCCACCGCCGGCGCAGAGGGCCACACGCCGACGAGCGCGAACAACTCGAAGATCGCGGCCGCCCAGAGCCAGAAGCCCACGCGGCTGCGGTAGCTGCGGAAGGCCGGCGCGAGCGGGATGTGGCGGCGCCTGCAGCGGGCGAAGAGATCGACGGCCGCGAGCAGGAACGGTGAGAGCGCTGCGATCAGGGCGAGCTCGATCGCCCAGCCCGGAAGGAGCCGCGGGCCGAAGTACACGTAGCTCGCCGTGCCCGGCGCGAGCTCCACGCCGGAGTCGAGCCAGCGCAGGAGCTGCTGCGCCGCGCCCCCCAGCTGGCTGAGGCGGACCGAGTCGAGCCGGCTTGCCTGGTCGGAGAACGCCGAGGGGGGCCGTTCTCCGGCGCTGGTGAGCGTGAGCGCCGGTAGGCCACGTTCGAGCAGCGGCCCCTGCTCGTAGAGCGTGAACGGGAAGGCGAGGTCGATCAGCTGCGCAAGCGCAGTCGGGCGCCGTGGCCGCGAGCCGGTCGAGTCGAGCACACGCTGTGCTGCCGTTTCGACCAGGCCCGGTGAGGCGAGCCGCGGCTCCGAGCCGGTCAGGACCAGCCGCGGCGGCCCACGGCCGGCAAGGGCTGCGAGATCGATCACGGCGAGCGCGTGTCCCGGGTGCGTCCGCGCGAAGCGCCGCGCGCCGAGCGCGCCGAAGGCCCCGCCGTCCGTGGCGACGAAGACCAGCGTGTGGAGCGGACTGATCGCCCGGGTCCCGGGCGCCGCGAGCGGAGTCCCGTAGGAGCGCGCGAGCTGCACGAGCGTCGCGACGCCGGAGGCGTTGTCGCTCGCGCCGGGCCCGGTTCCGGTGTCGTCGCGGTGGGCCATGACGACGATCTCGGTCGACAAGCGGCCCGGAATCGTGACCAGCTGGTTCACGAGCGTCTGGCGCCCGTGGCCCGGAACGAGGGCCCGAAAACGGTCGTCGAGCGTCTTCAGGCCGTACGGCGCGAGCTGGCTCGAGAACCACGCGACCGCGCCTGCGGCTCCGGCCGTGCCGGGAACCCGGTCCGGATAGCTGCTCGAGAGGTCGGTGGCGAGCGCAACCGTCCCGCTGCGGTCGAACGTCGGCGGAAGCGTGGGCTGCGGGGCAGGCAGCGGCTCGGCCTTGCGCACGCTGAAGGCGGCGATCAGGAGCGGCATCCCGACGAGAAGCCACGTGCCGCGGTAGAGCCTGCCGCTGACGGGGCGCTCGAGCGAGCCGAGCCGCGGCCTGCGCCGCGCGGGACGGGGCGGGAGCGCCGCCATTGCCTGGCTATAGTAGGCGGGAGACCTACGAGCGCCGGCGGGCATTGCCGATGCCAGATTCATCCACCATCCTGCTCGTCGACGACGAGGACGCAGTCCAGAAGCTTCTGGCGTACCCGCTCGAGCGGGACGGGTTTCGCGTCGTGCAGGCGCGCGACGGCGAGGAGGCACTCGAGTGTTTCCGGCGCGAGCACGTTGATCTCGTCGTCCTCGACCTGATGCTGCCGAAGGTTGACGGGCTCGAGGTCTGCAAGCGCCTGCGGGCCGAGAGCTCGGTGCCGATCATCATGCTCACCGCCCGCGACGACGAGCTCGACAAGGTGCTCGGCCTCGAGCTCGGCGCGGACGACTACATCACCAAGCCCTTCTCGATTCGCGAGTTCCGGAGCCGCGTGCGCGCGCTTCTGCGGCGGGCCGCGACCGCTCCTGCGCACGGCCATCCGGAGGAGTTGCTCGAGAGCGACGGCCTTCGCATCGACCTCGGCACCCGCGAGGTCCAGGCCCACGGGCGCCCGGTGCAGCTGACGTACGTCGAGTTCGAGCTCCTGCGGGCGCTCGCCTCGCACGCAGGACGTGTCTACACGCGCGAGCAGCTACTCCAGGCGCTCTGGGGCGGCTCCGACTACCGTGAGCCGAGGACGATCGACGTCCACGTCCGCCACCTGCGCGAAAAGCTCGAGCGCGACCCTCGCGAGCCCGAGTTCATCCTGACGGTTCGGGGCGTCGGCTACCGGTTCCGGAGCTCGTGAGCCGCTTCTTCCGCAGCATCGGCACGCGCCTCAGCCTGGCGCTTCTGCTCGTGGTGGCGATCGCGATCGGCGTCGTCTACCTCGCGGTCGTGCCGTCGCTGGAGAAGCGACTCGTGAACACCCGTATTTCGCAACTCGAGGTCGCGGCCCGTAAGCTCGCTACCCCTGCCTCGAAGGCGAGGTTGCTTCAGGACTTCGTCGTGAAAGCATCGCGCGACACGGGCGCGCGCGTGATGGCCTTCGCGGTGACTCCCTCGCCCCAGGGGAAGACTGTTGGAAGCCCGGTGGCCGAGTCGAACCTGGGCCAGTCGTCACAGGACGTCAATGAGGACCCGGTCGCGACGCGGGCGGCTCGCACCGGTCGTCTGCAGAGCGGAACTATCAGCCATGGTGACGGACGCTGGGCAGAAGCCGCGGTGCCGTACTACGTCAATGACGGGACCTTCGTGCTGCTGCTGCGCGATTCGCTTGCGAGCCAGCACGGCAGCGTGCACCTCGTCCAGCGGCGGGTGCTGCTTTCCGCAGGCGTCGCCCTGCTGATCGCGCTCCTGCTCGGCTACGGCGGCGCGTGGGCGTTCGCACGGCGAATCCGAAGGCTCGAGCGCGCGGCCGACCGGATCGCCGGCGGTCGCTTCGACGAACCTGTTCGCGACAGCGGCGGGGACGAGC
>VAXM01000100.1:0-12201 GCA_005883335.1 Actinomycetota bacterium | reverse complement strand
CTGGACGACGCGCGCCGCGAGTTCGTCGCGAACGCCTCGCACGAGCTGCGCACGCCGTTGTTCTCGCTGGCCGGCTTCCTGGAGCTCATGGACGACGAGGAGCTCGATGAGCCCACAAAACAGGAGTTTCTCGATCAGATGCGCGAGCAGGTGACGCGCCTGACAAAGCTCGCCTCCGACCTGCTCGACCTCTCGAGGCTCGACGCTGGCCGCATGTCGGTCGACCGCGAGCCCGTCGATCTCGCGCGCCTCGGCGAGGAGCTGGCCGAGGAGTTCGGCCCAACTGCGCGCGCGAGCGGGCACGAGCTCGAGCTCGAGGAGCACGACGGCGCCGTCGCGGACGCGGACGAGCTGCGCGTGTTCCAGATCGGGCGAATCCTCGTCGAGAACGCGCTTTTTCACACGCCTTCGGGGACAGCGGTGCGGCTCCGGGCGCTGCAGCGCGAGGGCTCCGCGGTACTCGAGGTCGAGGATGAGGGTGCCGGGATTCCGCACGAACAGCGCGACCAGCTCTTCGAGCGCTTCTACCGCCTGGACGGCACGCGCGCGTCCGGCAGCGGCCTTGGCCTGGCGATCGCAAAGGAGCTCGCAGAGCTGATGGACGGGCGGATCACGATCGAATCAGAGCCCGGCAGGACGGTGTTCGCACTGGTGCTTCCGCTTGGGGCGGGGCGGTTTTACCGTGAAAACGCCCCGGCTCCGGCGCTGAGCTGATCCGCCGCTACAGTGCGACGGCTGTGCGCTCCGGACCTCTCGCAGCAGTTGCAGTCGCCTGCGCCATCCTGGGCGGGGTGGCCGCGCTTGCGCTCGGAAAGGCGACCGGCTGGGTCGGCGGCAAGAAGACCGTCGCCGTCTTCCGGTCCTCGCCGGTCCTGCCTGAGGCTCAGCCGGCGGCCGTAGGGCCGGCCGCGAAGCCTCTAGCCGGCAACGGCTTCGATCCGCGGCGCATCTACGCGAGCCGCTCCGCGGGCGTGGTGACGATTTTCGCCCAGTACGGGACCGACGCGGCTTCGGCCCAGATCGCGCAGGGCTCGGGCTTCGTCGTCTCGCGCAACGGCTACATCCTCACCAACTCGCATGTGATCACGAACGCGGGCGAGAGCGCCTCGGTGCACGGCGCCGATCGCGTCTACGTCGAGTTCCAGGACCGCGACCGCGCGTCGGCGAAGATCGTCGGCTGGGACGTGTTCGACGACGTCGGCGTCCTCAAGGTCGATTCCTCGGCCCATGCGCTCAGGCCGGTTCCGCTCGGGGATTCGGCGGCGGCTTCGGTCGGCGAGCCGGTCGCCGCGATCGGGAGCCCGTTCGGCAACGAGGACTCGCTGGGCGTCGGCGTGGTGGCGGCCACGCACCGCTCGATCGACTCGCTGACGTCCACCTACGCGCTGGTCGACGCGATCCAGACCGACGCGCCGATCAACCACGGCAACTCCGGCGGCCCGCTGTTCGACGCGCGCGGGCGCGTGATCGGGATCAACGCGCAGATCCGCAGCTCCTCCGGAAACGCCGAGGGAGTCGGCTTCGCGGTCCCGATCAACTCCGCGAAACGCTCGATGGAGCAGCTGATTGCAACCGGCTCGGTCTCGTACGCGTTCGTCGGTGTTACGACCGAGACCCTCACCCCGGCCCTCGCGAAGCATTTCGGCTACTCGGTCGATCACGGTGCCGTGATCGCCACGGTCCAGCCGAACTCGCCCGCGGCCGACGCGGGACTTCGGGGCGGCGACCGCGACAAGTCATATCTCGGCCTCGAGTTCAAGGACGGAGGCGACGTGATCGTGGCGCTCGCGGGCCACCCTGTCCGAAGTTCCGAGGACGTTGTGCGAATTGTCACAGATGCGGTCAGTCCGGGACAGCTGGTGCGCGTCACGCTCGTCCGCCAGAGCAAGCGACTGCAGATCCCGATCCGTCTGGCCGAGCGGCCGGCCTCGCCCTAGGCTCGAACCCTTGTCCTTCGGCGCAGCCATTCCAAACCCTTTTCCGGTTAGCCCGGGTCGGGCCGGGGTAGAGGGCGCTCGATGAACGAGGCAGGCCGCTCTGTGCGGCTGACCATCCCGGCGAAGCCCGAGTACATCACGCTCGGGCGGCTGGCTTTGACGGCCATCGCCGGTTTGCGCCCCGTCTCGGACGAGACGCTCTACGACCTGAAGCTCGCGCTGACCGAGGCCTGCACGAACTCGGTGCGCCACGCCTACGAGAACGGTCGCGAGGGCAACGTCGAGATCGTCTATGAGCTGGAGCCGGACCGGCTCGTGATCGAGGTGGGCGACGAGGGCGCCGGCTTCGAGTTGCTCGACGACTCGAACGGCCACGAGGGCGAGCTCGAGGAGGGCGGTCTCGGAATCGAGATCATCCGCGCCCTCGCCGACGAGGTCGAGATCGGCCCCCGCGAGGAGGGCGGTTCCCGGCTCCGGTTCGTCAAGCTCTTGCCCGACTAGTCCGACAGTTATGCTCGGGCGCGGCCGCGCCTCGCCTGATCCCAAGCCATGCTCCAACTAGTCAACGTCGGACAGAAGTCGCTCAGCGACTACGCGACCATCGCGACCCGCGGCCTGATGGACGAGATCCGCAGGCTCGCCGAGCCGCTTGCCGGCCGCCGCGTGGTGCACCTCTCGGCAACCTCGTTCGGGGGTGGCGTCGCCGAGATCAACTACGCGCTCGTGCCGCTGATGAAGGACGCGGGCCTCGATGTCGAGTGGCGCATCATCTCGGGCGGCGACGAGTTCTTCGCGGTCACGAAAGCCATCCACAACGCCCTCCAGGGCAGTCCCGACGGGCTCTCGAAGACGCAGGAGGAGATCTTCCGCCGGTACCAGGCGCTGAACGCGGAGGAGCTCGAGGACGACTACGACTTCGTCATCGCCCACGACCCGCAGCCGGCGGGGATGATCGAGCACTTCGAGAACAGCTCGGCGAACTGGATCTGGCGCTGCCATATCGACCTCTCTGCGCCGAACCCCGGCGTGCTCGGCTTCCTCATCCCGTGGCTGACGCGCTATGACGCGGCGATCTTCCACATGCCCGAGTACGTGCCCGCGGCCGCGGGCCTCCCTCACTCGTACATCTGGCCGCCCGCCATCGACCCGCTGACGCCGAAGAACATGGCTCTCTCGCCCGAGGACGCGGCCTACATCGTCGACCAGTTCGGGATCGACGTCGACCGGCCGCTGCTGACCCAGGTCTCGCGGTTCGACCCGTGGAAGGACCCGCTCGGCGTCATCGACGCCTACCGCGGCGTCAAAGAGGAGTTCCCGGATGTCCAGCTCGCGCTCGTCGGCTCGATGGCGCACGACGACCCCGAGGGCTGGGACTACTACAGCCGCACGGTTGCCCACGCGGCCGGCGACCCGGACGTCTACATCCTGTCGAACCTGAACAACGTCGGCTCAGTCGAGGTCAACGCCTTCCAGGTGCACTCGGCGGCGGTGATCCAGAAGTCGATCCGCGAGGGCTTCGGGCTGACCATTACGGAGGCGCTCTGGAAGACGCGGCCGACGGTCGCGGGTCGCGTGGGAGGCATCGTCGCCCAGATCCAGGACGGTGAGACCGGCTGGCTCGTCGACTCGCCCGAGGAGTGCGCGGAGGCATGCCTCGAGATCCTTCGCGATCCGCTCGAGGCGCGCCAGCGGGCGCTGCGCGGGAAGGAGTTCGTGCGGCGGAACTTCCTGATGCCGCGCCTCCTGCGCGACTGGCTCGTGCTCTTCAACCTGCTCTCGGGGAACGACACGGCCGGCGCCGAGCTCGCGACGGTCGTCGCGGGCGGCTAGGGCTATCGCCTAACTGCACCAACCGCCGCCGCGCCGGCGGCTGCGCTTGCAACGGCGATCGCTGCGAAGAGGAGCCAGACCGAGCCGACACCGGCGTGCGCCCGCAGCTGGAAGGCGACGAAGGGCGCGAGCGTCCAGGCCGGGCCGGTCATCGCCGCCAGCGCACCGAAGTAGGTGCCTCGTGCGTGCGGCGGAGCGAGCTGCGCTGCGACTGCCTGCGACGTCGGCATCCAGACCATCTCGCCGATCACGAAGACGACGATCACGGCCGCGATCACGGCCACGTGGTTCGAGGCGAGCAGCGCGAGGAACGGCAGGCCCATGAGGAGGGTCGCGCCGGCGAGTCGAGACGCGGGCGGAATTCGGCTGCTCGCGCGCGTGAGACGTAGCTGTGCCAGGACGACGAGAGCCGGACTGATGATCACGAGCAGGCCCCACGTCGAAGGCGCCAGCCCGTACGCCGAGACCGCGAGCACCGGCAGCACGGTCTCGAAACCGCAGTAGTCGGTGAAGGCGAGCAGCGTCGACAGCAGGAGCAGCGAGAACGGGCGGTTGCGCACGACCGCCCGCAGCGAGCCCGGCTCCCGCGCCTCGGCGATCGCATGCGCGGGCGGTAGGAGCGCAATCGCGAACGCCGCTCCGACCACGCCCAGCACGGCGATTCCGAGCAGAAATGCCGTCCAGCCCGCGACGAAGACGAGCAGCGCCCCGAGCGGCGGCCCTACCAGCGTGCCGAGGTTGGTCGCGACGCGGACGCTCGCGTAAGCGGGCTCGCGGCTCTCGTCGTCGTGGACGAGGTCGGCGACGAGCACGCGGTCGAGGGAGTAGGCGGGCGCCCCGATCACGCCCTGGACGACGATCAGCACGAAGGCGAGCGCGGTCGTCCCGCCGAGCCACGTAAGCAGGAGCACGTTCGCCGACGAGGCGAGGAAGCTGGCGACGATCAGGGGCTTGCGTCCCGTGCGGTCCGAGATGCGGCCGCTCAGGTAGTTCGCGACGGCTGCAGCGGGCGCGCTGGCAAGGAAGAGCAGCCCGACCCGGCTCGCCGGCCAGTGCAGCCCCTTGACCGCGTAGATCCCGACGTAGACCCAGAAGGTCGAGAAGGAGGCGCTGTAGGTGAAGCTGACCGGGACGATCGGCGCGACACGCCGGTCGAGCCCGCCGCCGAACAGTGCCCGCGCGAGAAGCCGGCCGCGATTCACCGGCGCCTATACTGGCCGCTCGCTTCGGGCGATGGAGCTCGCCCTCGACTGCCGTTCGGCTGATGGCTCCTGTGAGCAGAGGAGGTCGGATGTGCGAACGGCGGTGGCGATCGGCTTGGCGGGCGCCCTTGGGGCGCTCGCGCGATACGGAGTGGAGGGTGCGATAGCCAGGCGGACCACGTCCTTCCCGTGGGCGACGTTCGTCGTCAACGTGAGCGGATCGTTCCTGCTCGGGCTGGTCGTGACACTTCTCGGCGAGCGCGTGGCGGTTGCGCCCTGGGTGCGGTCGGCGCTCGCGATCGGCTTCCTTGGTGCGTACACGACCTTCTCGACGCTCTCGCTCGAGAGCTACCGCCTGCTCGAGGCTCGCTCCTACGTCCTTGCGGGCGCCAACCTGCTCGGGAGTGTTTCCACAGGGCTGGTCGCGCTCTATGGTGGCGTCGTGCTCGGCAGGGCGCTTTGATGAAGATCGAGGGCGAAGGGAAGCTTCTGCGGGTCTTCCTCGGCGAGTCCGACCGCTGGCACGGCAAGCCGCTCTACCAGGCGATCGTCGAGCGCGTTCGCAAGGAGGGCCTCGCGGGGGCCACGGTACTCAGAGGCATCGAGGGCTTCGGCGCGGATTCGCGCCTTCACACAGCGCGCATCCTGCGGCTCTCCGAAGATCTGCCGGTGGTGATCGAGATCGTCGACTCGGCTGAGCAGATCGAGCGGATCCTCCCCGTCCTCGACGAGATGGTCGGCGAGGGCATGGTGACCGTGGAGCGGGTCGAGGTAATCGCCTATCGCGGCTCGCGCAGCGTTTCGTAGGCGCCGCGCGGGTTAGGGTCCCCGCCGTGGGGGCCAGGCGCAGGAAGCTGATCGTCGTCTCCAACCGCGGTCCGGTCACGTACGGGCGCGACGGCGACGAGCGCGTGACCCGGCGCGGCGGCGGCGGGCTCGTCACCGCGCTGCGCGGCCTCGTCGCGCACCACGACGTCACGTGGGTCGCGAGCGCGATGAGCGAAGAGGACCGCGCGGTGGTCGAGGAGGCGGGCGGCGAGGCGGTCGAGGAGACCCTCGAGAGCGGTGCATCCTTCCGCCTGCGGCTCGTCGCCCACGACGAGACGGCGTACGACTGGTTCTACAACGTCGTCTCGAACCCGATCCTCTGGTTCCTCCAGCACTACCTCTGGGAGCTCGCCTACACGCCCACGATCGACGTCGCGCTGAAAAAGGCGTGGGACGAAGGCTATGCGCGCGTCAACGAGGGCTTCGCGGATGCGATCGTCGAGGAGCTGGAGCTCGACCCGGACGCGACGGTCTTTTTCCACGACTACCACCTGTACCTCGCGCCCCGTTTCGTCCGTGAGCGGGTCCCCGACGCGCTGCTCGCCCACTTCGTCCACATCCCCTGGCCGCAGCCGGATTACTGGCACGTCCTGCCGAAGGCGATGCGGCAGGCGATCCACGACGGCCTGCTCGCGAACGACGTGATCGGCTTCCACGCACACCGCTGGCGCGTGAACTTCCTCCGCTCCGCGAGTGACCTCGTCGGCGCGGACTCGAACTTCGTCGACAGCACCGCCGACTACCGGGAGCGGCGCGCAAGCGTCGGAACCCATCCGATCTCCGTCGACGTGGCGGAGTTCGAAGAGCTTGCCCAGAGCGACGAGGTGCTGGCTGCCGAGCGCGAGCTCCTCGAGCGGCGCCCGGAGAAGGTGATCCTCCGCGTCGACCGCACCGATCCGTCGAAGAACATCGTTCGCGGCTTCCGCGCCTTCGAGCTCTACCTTGAGGCGCATCCAGAGTCGCACATGAAGGTGGGAATGCTCGCGCTGCTCGACCCTTCGCGCCAGGACATTCCCGAGTACTCGGAGTACCTCGGCGCGATTCAGCGGGAGGCGCGGCGGGTGAACGACCGCTTCCAGCAGGACGGCTGGATGCCGATCGACGTCGTGATCGAGGACAACTTCCCGGGCGCGATCGCGGCGTACAAGCAGTTCGACGTCCTCTTCGTGAACGCGATCTTCGACGGGCTGAATCTCGTCTCGAAGGAGGCGCCTCTGGTGAACGAGCGCGACGGCGTAGTTCTCCTCTCCGAGAACACGGGCGCCTACGAGGAGCTCGGCGAGTGGGTGCTCCGCGTCAATCCGTTCGACGTGGCCGGGCAGGCCGACGCGCTGGACAGGGCTCTGACGATGGCTCCCGACGAGCGGCGCGAGCGGCTCGCGGCGATCCGAGCGCACCTGCGGGAGCACGACGTCGCGGCCTGGACCGACGCACAGCTCGCCGAGCTCGACCGCAGCGCTGCGCGCGTCGGCTGACGATGGTGCGCAAGACCGAGGCGCGGGAGCTGCGTCCGGTCAACCCGGCGACGCTCGAGCCGGTCTCCGCGCCGGAGGAGGTCGCCGAGGCGGTCTCGGATGCCCGGCTCGCGGCCGCACACTGGGCGCAGAGCTCTTTCGTCGAGCGGCGCGCACTGCTCGGGGCGGTTGCGGCTGCGGTGCTCGACCACGCGGAGGAGATCGCGGCGACGGTGACGGCCGAAACCGGCAAGCCGCTCGTCGAGTCGTACACGGCCGAGCTCTTCGTCGCCCTGGACAACCTCGTCTGGGCCGCGTCGAGCGCCGGAGGGGTGCTGCGGCCCGAGCGTGTGCGCTACCCGCAGCCGCACCTGCGGCACAAGCGCGGCTGGCTCCTCTACGAGCCGCTCGGCGTGGTCGGCGTGATCTCGCCGTGGAACTTCCCGTTCGGGATTCCGTTCACGCAGGCGGCCTTCGCGGTCGCGGCCGGGAACGCGGTTGTGGTCAAGCCGTCGGAATTGACGCCGCTCTCCGGTGCGTGGGTCGAGCGGCTCTTTCCGAACGGGCTGGTTCGGGTCGTTCAGGGTGGCGGCGAGGTCGGCGAAGCGCTCGTTCGCGCGCCTGGCACGGCGAAGGTCGTCTTCACCGGATCGGGCGAGACGGGACGGCGGGTCGCGTCGCTGGCCGGCGAGCGGCTGCGCCCCGTCACACTGGAGCTGGGCGGCAAGGACCCGATGCTCGTCTTCGAGGACGCAGATCTCGACCGTGCGGTCGCGGGCGCGCTGTGGGGTGCGTTCGCGAACTGCGGGCAGGTCTGCTCCGGGGTCGAGCGGATCTACGTCGCGCGGCCGCTCCAGGAGGCGTTCGTCGAGGAGCTCGCGCGCCGGGCACGGGGCCTGCGAATCGGCCGCGGCGAGGAGCTCGGGACCGCGCTGGGGCCGTTGATCACCGAGGAGCAGCGAGCACGCGTCGAGGAGCTCGTCGACGATGCGACCGGCCGCGGCGCGGAGCTTCGGCTCGGCGGCGCCCGGCCGGATGTCGACCTGCCGGGCTGGTTCTACGAGCCGACGATCCTCACCGGTGTCGAGCGCGAGGTGCGGATCGAGCGGGAGGAGATCTTCGGGCCGGTGGTCACCGTGACCGCGTTCGGCGACGAAGACGAGGCAGTCCGGCTTGCCAACGGTTCGAGCTTCGGCCTCGGCGCGAGCGTCTGGACGCGTGACCTCGACCGGGCGCGCCGGCTCGCGCGCCGACTCGACGCGGGGTCGGTCTGGACGAACGACGTCTCGTACTCGTACGGGACCGGCCAGGCGTCGTGGGGCGGGACGAAGGAGTCCGGCTACGGGAGGACGCACTCGAAGCACGGGCTCTACGAGCTCTCGCGGGTCAAGTTCGCCGATCTCGACCGCGGCCGCGTGCCCGTGCCGTGGTGGTTCCCGTACGACGAAGGCGTGCTCGAGGGCTTCCGCGGGATGGCCGGGATGCTGTACGGAGAGGGCCTCGGACGGAGGCTCGGATCCGCCTGGCGCCACCGCCGGGGCATGCTCGCGCTCGGTCGGCGGTATTTTTCGCGTCTGTGAGCGATCTTTCCCACGTGGACGAGACCGGCGCCGTCCGGATGGTCGACGTCGGCGGCAAGCCGGTATCGCGGCGACGGGCGCGGGCTCGGGCACTCGTGCGGATGGCGCCCGAGACGGCGGCCCGGCTCGGCGAGTTGCCGAAGGGGGACGCGCTCGCCGCGGCTCGACTCGCTGGGATCATGGCTGCGAAGCGGGCGAGCGAGCTGATCCCGCTCTGCCATCCGTTGCCGCTGACGCACGCGGCCGTCGAGCTCGAGGTGGGCGACGACTCGGTCGAGATCACGGCGTCCGCAGAGACGCAGGCCCAGACCGGCGTCGAGATGGAAGCGTTGGTCGCGGCGACGGTCGCGGCGCTCACGGTCTACGACATGGCGAAGGGCGTCGACTCGGGGATGGAGATCGGCGAGGTGCGCCTGCTCGAGAAGGTGAAGGAGTAAAGGCAGCAGTCGTCACCGTCTCCGACGGCGTCTCCGAGGGGACGCGCGAGGACGAGAGCGGCGACCTGCTAGCCGGCTTGCTCGGCGAGGAGGGCTACGAAGTCGAGCGGCGCGTCGTGCCCGACGAACGCGACGCGATTGCCGAGGCGATCGCCGAGCTCGCGGAGGAGGCCTCCCTCGTCCTGACCACCGGCGGCACGGGGCTCGGTCCGCGCGACGTCACCCCGGAGGCGACGCTCGAGGTGCTCGAGCGGCAGGCGCCCGGGATCGCCGAAGCGCTGCGGGCCGACTCGCTGGCGAAGACCCCGCACGCCCTGCTCTCGCGTGGCGTCTCGGGAATTCGCGGCCGAGCGCTCGTCGTCAATCTCCCGGGCTCGCCTGGCGGCTGCCGGGACGGATTCGCGGTCATCCGCCCTGCGCTCGCGCACGCAGTCTCGCTCCTCGCCGGGGAGCCGACGGCACACCGGCAGACATGATCGCATTCGCGTATCCGGCGCACTTCGCGCGGCTCGTCAAGTTCGAGCACACGGTCTTCGCGCTGCCTTTCGCCTATGTCGGCGCGTTCCTTGCCGTCGGCGGTGCCCCGAGCGCGCACGACCTGGTGTGGATCACGGTCGCGATGGTGGCTGCCCGCTCGCTCGCGATGGGGCTCAACCGGCTGATCGACGCCGGCCTCGACGCGCGCAACCCGCGGACCGCTCGGCGGGAGCTCCCGGCCGGCCTGCTCTCGCCCGTGCACGTCGGTCTCTTCTGCGCGGTTTCGCTGGCCGTCTTCCTCGTCGCGGTCTACCAGCTCGACCCGCTTGTCCACTGGCTCTGGCCGATCCCGGTCGCGGGCTTCGTCGTCTACCCGTACCTGAAGCGCTGGACCTGGCTCTGCCACCTCTGGCTCGGGGCGGTCGACGGGCTCGCCCCGGTCGGGGCCTGGGCGGCGATCACCGGCACGATCCCGTGGGAGGCGTGGGCGCTCGGCGGCGCCGTCGCGCTCTGGGTGGCCGGGTTCGACCTGTTCTATTCGCTGCTCGACCTCGAGATCGACCGCGCGCAGGGGCTGGCGTCGATCGCGGTGCGCTTCGGCGAGCGCGGGGCCTTCCGCGCGGCGCGCGCCTTCCATCTCGGAACGGTTGCCTTGCTCG
This sequence comes from Actinomycetota bacterium, assembly GCA_005883335.1. GTDB lineage: Bacteria > Actinomycetota > Thermoleophilia > Gaiellales > Gaiellaceae > AC-32. The sequence continues at coordinate 1,797 of VAXM01000100.1, read as the reverse complement.
TCGCGGCGGGGCTCGGGCTCGACGTCGGCGTGCTCTACTGGCTCGGGGTCGCAGTGGTCGGCGGCCTGCTCGCGTACGAGCACTCGCTCGTCCGCCCGGGCGACCTGCGCCGCCTCGATACGGCCTTCTTCACGATGAACGGCGTCATCTCGGTCGCGTTCTTCCTCTTCGTCCTGGCGGACTCGCTGTGAGCCGGATCTACTCGGACGAGGCGGAGCTCTACGACATCGCCTTCGACTGGGACCTCTCGGACGAGGCCGCCTGGCTGGTGGAGCGGCTCGGCCCCGGGTGCCGGAGCGTGCTGGAGCCGGGCTGCGGCTCGGGCCGGATGCTCGCAGCGCTCTCGGCGCAGGGACTGAAGGCGGTCGGTATCGACACCTCGGAAGAGATGCTCGCCCTCGCACGAGAACGCGGCTGCGAGGTCGTCCCCGGGGACATGACCGATTTCGATCTCGGCCGACGCTTCGACGGAGCAGTCAGTGTCGTCAGCACCGTTGGCACACTCGGCGGCGACGCGCTCGGATCTCATCTCGACGCGATGGCGCGCCACCTCGCGCAGGGCGCGCGGTATCTCGTTCAGCAGGGCGTGTTCGCGAGCGAGGCGGAGCTCTGGCGCTCTGAGTGGGAGGCGGAACGCGGCGGCACGAAGCTGCACATCGTCTGGGAGGCGCTGGACCACGAGCGGTCCCGTTCGCGCGTGGAGATCACCGCCGGGCCGCGTGCAGGGGAGGTCGTCGAGGACGAGCACCTGAGCGCTTTCTGGACCGTCGACGCGTGGCGGAAGACAATCGCAGCCTCGCCGTTCACGGAGGTCGCCTGCTACGACGAGGAGGCCGAGGCCGACCTGGAGACCGGCGGCAGCCTGCTCTGGCACGAGCTGGTGGCTCCGTGATCGCGGCCCGCGAGCTCTCGAAGCGCTACGGCTTCAAGCGCGTGCTCGACGGGCTCACCTTCGACCTCGAGCGCGGTGGGTTCCTCGTCGTCACGGGCCCGAATGGCGCGGGGAAGACGACGTTGCTGCGGATGTGCGCGGGCCTCGCGATCCCGAGCAGCGGCACGCTGGAGGTCGAGCCCGTCCGGAGCGCGATCGGGTTCCTCGGCCACGAGCCGCTCGTCTACCGCGAGCTGACCGCCCTCGAGAACCTCGATCTCTACGGTCGGCTCTACCGCGTGCCCGAGCGCCGCGAGCGGATCGGGATGCTGCTCGAGCGGTTCGGCCTCTGGGAGGCGCGGGGCGAGCGGGCGTCAGCGCTCTCACGCGGGCAGTTGCAGCGCCTCGCGCTCTGCCGCGCACTGCTGCACAAGCCCGAGCTGCTGATCCTGGACGAGCCGTTCTCGGGGCTCGACGCGGACGGCGCGGAGCTGCTCGACCGCGAGCTGGCAGGGATGCGTGGGCAGCGGACGCTGCTCGTGGCCACGCACGACCCGGAGCGTGTCGCGCCTCTTGCGAGCGGAAGGCTGGCCCTTGCGTAGATACCTCGGCGATACGGCGGTGCTGGCGCGCAAGGACCTGCGTCTCGAGCTTCGGGCGCGCGACACGCTTCCCGCGATGCTCCTCTTCGTGCTCGCGATCTTCGCCGTCTTCCATTTCGCGCTGCCGTCGGGTTCGTCGCGGCTCGCGGAGCTCGGGCTGCTCTGGGTGGCGATCGTCTTCACGGCGCTGCTCGGGCTCGGCCGCGCGTTCGTCGCCGAGAGGGAGCAGGGCCTGCTGGACGCCCTCGTCCTCGCGCCGTGCGACCGCAGTGCGATCTGGCTCGCGAAGGGGATCGCGACCTTCGCCTTTCTCGCCGTCGCGGA
>VAXM01000044.1 GCA_005883335.1 Actinomycetota bacterium | reverse complement strand
GCGACGAGGGAGAGGAGCGCCTCGTCCGAAAGGCGCACGAGCTCGCGGTTCCGGCCGCCCACGGACGGATTCTCGTGGACCAGGCCGATCACGTCTTCACCTTCTCGCTCTGCGCCAGCGGCATCGATGTCGGCTGCTGGGCGCCACCCTTGTGCTCCAAGGTCACGGCGACGACGGCTCCGGAGCGCACCGCGCGCGGGATCTCGATGATCGAGGTGCCCACACGGCCGCGGAAGAGCCCTGCGGGCTTCGCCTTCCCAGCCTCGATCACCCACGCTTCGTAGGTCTTGTCCGACGGGGCGGGCGGCACGGCGACGGCGAGCACGGCAGTCCCGTCGGGAGCGACCGCGACGCCGCCGGCCCGGCCCATCGAGACCAGCCTCGAGCCCGGCTTCGAGAGGACGTTCTCGAAGGGGTCCTGGGAGTTCTGGAGCGACGCGGCCCAGATCCCGAGCACGACCGCGGCGCAGGCGGCGACGGCGGCCGCGGCTGCGAGTGGGGCGGTCCAGCTGCGGCGGCGCCGGAGCGGCACGACGTTCGCGCGCTCGGCGTGCGCCTGGGCGAGGATCCGCTCCTTCAGCTCGGGGGGCGGGACGGCGCGCGGTGCGCCGTACGCGAGCGAGGCCGCGGCCTCGCGGAGGCCGGCCAGCTCCTCGCGGCAGCGCTCGCACAGGGCAAGGTGCTGCTCGAAGCTCTGCTCCTCGCCTTCGTCGAGAGCGTCGAGCGCGTACGGCCCGACGAGCGCGTGGACGTCGTCCGCCATCAGAAGAAGTATGGCGCGACGTCGAGTGCGCCTAGCGCGTACCAGGCGCCGAAGGCGAGGCTGAGGATCGCCATCGCGGGCGCGAGCCGGTCGAAGGACGCGCGGAGCGGTGCGGATGTGAGCGCACGGCCGAAGCCGGTCGAGAGCAGCGCCATCGAGAGCGCCGTGCAGGCGGCGAAGATCGCCAGCGCGCAGACGGCGAGCACATGGTTGTGGATCGACGCAAGCAGGAGCACCCCGACGCCCGCGCTGCCGCCGGTCCCGTGGATGAGCCCGATGCCGAACGCCTGCGCCGGCCTTCGTGCCGGTCTCGCGTGATGGGGATGCGGGCTGCCGCCGTGGACGTGGCCGTGGGCGTGCAGGCGGTCGTGCGCGTGGAGGTGGACGTGGAAGAGGCCGCGCCGCCAGCGGACGAGGAGCCAGACGGCGAGGCCGGCAATCAGGATTCCGACCGCGGTCTCGGCACCCTGCTGGACGCGCTCGGGGAGGTACGCCTTGAAGAGGACGATCGGCACGCCGAAGGCGAAGAGGCTCGTCGCGTGGCCGAGGCCCCAGGCCGCTCCGAGCCGCGCAGCGGCCTTCGTTGCTCGCTCCTCCGCTCCCGCGATCAGGGTCGTGACCGCGGCCAGATGGTCCGGGTCGGTTGCGTGGCGGAGGCCAAGGATGACCGCCACGAGTGCGACGACGAGGAGCGTCGTCCCGTCGGAGAAGCCTGCGACCCAGTTGTCGAGGCCGAACATCTCAGCTCACCTTCGGGACGGCACGGACGGTCATGGCGAGTCCTGCGGCGAGGATCACGAGCGCGCTGGCCGCGGGGAGCAGGCGGACGAGCGGGCCGTCGAACCCGATGCGCCGGAAGGTGTTGCGTGCGAGGACGGCGACGAGGCCGATGCCGGTGATCGTGAGCGCCAGGCCGGCGCTGAACGCGAGGATCAGGACGAGGCCGAACGCGATCCGGTGCAGTGAGATCGCCGCCAGCAGGACGACGAGCGCCGACGGGCACGGCAGCAGCCCGCCTGAGACGCCGACGGCCAGCAGCGAGCGCAGCGACGGGGCGTCGTGGTGGTGGTGATGATGGTCGTGGTGATGCCGGCGCCGCCGCTGCAGGCGGGCCCGCAGGACCGCGCCGCCGATTCCGACGACGAGCAGGCCGGAGACCAGGTTCAGCCAGGGGTAGAGCGTGTCGGGCACGATCAGCTGTGAGAGGGCGAGCGTAACCGCGCCCAGCGCGAAGACGCCGATCGTGTGCGTGATCGTCACGATGAGGCCGAGCAGCGCCGCGTGGGCGGGGGTGCCGCGCTGACCGACCAGGTAGGCCGTGATGATCGTCTTGCCGTGCCCGGGCGAGAGCGCATGCGCCGCGCCCCAGAAGAGCGCGGCGGCCAGCGAGGCCAGGATCACGAGCGCGCTCAGGTGCGAGCGGCCGACCAGCGAGGCGAAGCCCGAGTCGGCGACCCGGTCCGGCGCGCTCAGGGTTGCGCCGCTCGAGAGCGAAGGCGGGAGGTCCGGGCCCGGCTTTGGGGCGAGCGACGCCTGCGCAGAGGTGACGTCCAGCGGGCTCTGCAGCAGGTCCTTCGGGTAGGCGCGGAGCTCGTGGCTCGTGCTCGGCGTCGTGTTGCCGACTACGATCTCCTTCCATCCGATCCGGTCTCTAAAGTTGTTGTCATGATAGGAAACAGAGACCCGCCCGTGAAGGACCGGCCCGGCGAGGATCACCTCGAGGCGTGTCGTTCGCAGGCCCGCGGCTCCGCGCGGGTGCGCGAGCGCACTGCGTAGCGGGACGAGCTTGACCGCGTGTCCGGCGACGGTCAGGCGAGCGTTTTCCGCGATTCGCTGCGCGTACGCGCGTAGGTCGATACGACCTGCCTGGTAGGTGGGGATCTCGGCCATGTCCAGCACGTAGCGGACGTAGAGGCGTGGGCCTGGGACCTCGATCCGGCTGAAGCGGTTGATCGTGAAGTTGCCGAGCGGATGCGCTGCGGCCAGCGCGGGCCAGGCGAGCGCCGCAACCGCGACGGCAACGAGCGTCAGGCGCTTCATCCGAGGGCCTTCCTCGCCACGGGCGACCAGACAACCGAGAACTGCGGGTTCAGCGCGAGCGCGCTGCCGAGGTAGCGGTGAGCGGCGGTGCGGTGGCCGAGACACCGCTCGATCATGCCGCGGTGGAACAGCTTGAGGGCATCGCGCGTCCCCAACCTGAGCGCCTGCCGCGACCAGTGGCGCGCTTCGCGGCAGCGACCGTTGCGGGCGAGTGCCCACGCGAGCACGTCGTCGCCGTCGACGCTCGGCCGGTCCGCGTGCGCCCGGCGGGCAAGCGCCAGGGCGTGCCGCAGGCGGATCCCGTGATCGACGTCGAAGAGCGCCGTCTCGAGGTCGGTCTTGACCCCGTTCGCGACCAGCAGCCGCTGGATCACGCCGACGAGCGCGTACTGCCGCCGCGCGAGCGCGAGCTGGCCGTGTGCGCGGTAGAGATCGCCGAGCAACGCTGCGAACTGCGGTAGCGGGACCTCGTCAATCGCGCGTCGCTCCAGCGAGATCGCCTGACCGGTGCGCCCGCGGGCCGCCTCGACCTGCGCGAGCGCATCGAGCGCGTAGACGTGATTCGGGAACGTTGCCAGCGCGGCTCGGTACTGGTGCTCGGCTGCGTCGATGCGTCCTGCCGACCAGTACAGCTTCCCGAGCTGCCAGCGCGTCCATGCGGTGGGCTCGCGCTCTGAAGTCGCAGCATCGACGGCGAGAGCCATCGCCTGGATCGCCCCTGTCGTGTTTCCGAGGAGCTCACGTCCGTAGGAGACGCGCGAGTACGAAGCGACCCCCGGCTTGAGCCCGGCCATCGTGTCGAAGGCCCGGAACGCGGCTCCGTAGCGGCCGAGCTCGACCAGCGCATCGCCGACGATCCCATAGGTCACGGCCGTCGTCGGGGAGAGCCGGAGTGTCTGTCGGCCGAGCCCGAGCGCCGTGCGGAAGCGGTGCCGCGAGAGCGCCAGCGAGCCGAGCCCGCTCGTCGCGACGAGATCCTTCGGCGCGAGCGAGAGCGCGCGGTGGAGCACTCCGTCTGCCTTGGTGTAGTAGCTCGGGTCCCCCGTCTCGCGAGCGCGCTGCTCGTACGCGACTCCCAGGAGCGCGTAGGAATGCGCGTCGCGGGGATTCGCCCGAAGGCGCCCCTGCAGTTGCTCGACGGTCGACTCAGCGGAGCTCAGAGCTGCTCCTCCCGTCGTCGCCACCGGCCCCGGTGCGGCCTGCCCGGATCCGCCACGCAGGGCGTCGCCGAGCGACAGGGCAGCGGCGGCAAAAGCCGCCGCTGCCCCTGCGATGAGTAGTCGCCGTCGCATCGACGTCTTACGTGTGCGACTCGTAGCCCTGATGCGGCAAGCCGACGTACGGGAACGTCGAGAGCAAGCCCTCGTCGTTCGCGTCGACGCCGTCACCGAGCTGGTCGTTCGGCTGCAGGTCGCACAGCCCGAGCGCCTGGTGCAGGATCGGGCCGTAGCCGCAGGCGATCGCACGGAGCTCGATGTCGACAACGTCGTCGGTGAGCCGCCGCCCGTTCGGGAAGCCCGCGAAGTCGCCCGCGAGCGCTCCAAGCCGGTCGGGGATCGCCGACGGCGGAATCGCCGTGTTCAGCCGCAGCAGGTCCGACTTGTGGGGGCCCGTGAAGTTGAGCCCAGGCACACCGGTGAGCAGTACTGCGACCAGGTCCTGCCGATCGGTGGTCGGCGGAGCCGGCAGCGACGGGTAGAGGACGTGGATCAGACCTGCGAGCTCGGGGCTCAAGTACCGGTCGGCGAACTGCGAGTCGTCGGCCGGGTCCTCCCGGTTCCAGAAGTCCTTCTGCCCGAGCGGGATCAGGACCTCGTTCACCAGCGGCTCGCCGAGACGCGAGACCTGGACGAACGGCCCGACGTGACTCTGCCGGCCGTCGGCCCTGAGGATCCTGACCTTCGGCCGCTCGGCGCTCGCGTAGATGCCGATCGTCGAGCTCGCGTCGACGAGCTGGGAGATCGGTACCTGAATCGCGATTGAGTGGCCGTTGTAGCCCGCCACGTCGTCCACGCCGGGCGCAGCCGGAAGCGGGATGAGGTGGAGCGAATTGAACGGTCTGAGCCCGGCCAGGTCGAAGATCGAGCCGAGGTCGACGTAGAACGGGTCGTCACGCTGACCGGCGAAAACCTTGATCCCACCAGAGAGCGAGTTGACCGCCGCCGTGGCGAGGCTGGGGTAGCTCGGCGTCGAGCGCGGGCCGATGTTGTTCGGCGGTGACGGCAGATTTGACCCGAGCACGGTGCGGTGATGACCGATAACGCGCGTGACGGAATAGAACTGGCGGATGTTCCAGTTCGGATCGTCTAGCGAATTGATCGGCCCCGTGTTGTAGAGGAACGTGTTCGGGTTCCGGGTCTCCGTCCTGAAGCGGAATTGGTAGGTGACGTCTTCCTCACCGTCGCCGTTGTTGTCGACCTTGATCTCGTAGAGGACGTTGTCGTCGAAGTTGAAGAAGTTCGGCCCTCCCGCCGGCTCCTCGAGCGGGATGTAGTTCGCGATCATCGTGACCGTGTCGTGCCTGTCCGGGCTGACGAACGCATAGACGTCCGTGTTGTCAGCAGTCGGATCGTTTGCGATCAGGGGCGCCTCACGGTGGCTCGAGGCCTTCGCGGCCTGCGGGCCTGGGCCGACGGCGAGCACGAGCGCGATCGCCCCGGCCAGAAGCCCCAGCACCGTGATCGTCAGGCGCGGGTGGTGGATTGCGGTTCTCATCTCCCTCCTCCGGTCGTGTGCGTCGTGATTCGCACGACCGGCGGGAGCGGTTCGACTAAGCAGTGATGAGCGTGCCGCCCTCGCCCTCGAGCGCTGCGTCGAGCGCCGCGGGGGAGGTGATCAGCGCTTCGTGCCCGGTCGAGCGGACGAATTCAATTGCGGCCTCGATCTTGGGTCGCATCGAGCCGGCGGCGAGCTCGGGGACGAGCGCACCGGCCTCCTCGACGCCGAGCTCGCGAAGCTCCTGCTGCGAGTCCGTGCCGAAGTCGCGGTACACCGCCGGAACCTCCGTCAGGATCACCAGCCGGTCTGCGTCGAGCTCGCGGGCGAGGAGGGAGGAGGCCCGGTCCTTGTCGATCACGGCGTCGAGCCCTGCAAGGCGCCCGTCGCGCCGCGCGACCGGGATTCCGCCGCCGCCGCAGGCGACCACGATCGCGCCGCCGCCCAGCAGCGAGCGGATCGACTCCAGCTCGACGACCTCGAGCGGCAGAGGAGAGGGAACAACGCGGCGCCAGCCGCGGCCGGAGTCGTGGACGATCCGCCACCCTCGCTCGCGCTCGAGCTCGTGCGCGCGCGCCTCGTCGTAGAACGGCCCGACCGGCTTCGTCGGCTCGGCGAAGGCCGGGTCGTCTTCGTCCACGACGACATGCGTGAGCAGGCACGCGACCGGGCGGCCCGCGACGGGAGCGAGCTCGCTCTCGATCAGCGCGCCGATCTCCGCCTGCGTCTGCGCGACCGCGAGGTAGAGCGGGAGCGGCGGTGCCTCGTCGGCCGCGCGCTCGTGGCGCAGCAGCTCGTTGCCGACCTGGGGCCCGTTCCCGTGCGTGATCACGAGCTCGTCCTCGGCAAGGAGCGGCCGCAGCGCCTCGCAGGCCTCGCGGAGGTTCGCGCGCTGCTCCGCCGCAGTCCCGCGTTGGCCCGGCCGCATCAAGGCGTTGCCGCCGAGCGCGACGACTGCCGTCACACGAGCGCTTTGTCGCCTATGAGCCCGCGCTCCTCGAGGACGTCAGCGAGCGTTGGCTCGCCGACCTCTTGGAGGCGGTAGGTCACGCGGAGGGCGGGCACGTCAAAGTCAATCAGCCGGCGCAGGTCGATCGGCGTCCCGATCAGGACGAGCTCGGCGCCCGAGGCCTCGATCGTCGCGCGCAGGTCGTCCATCTGCTGCCGCCCGTAGCCCATCGCAGGCAGGAGCGCGCCCACGTTCGGGTACTGACGGAACGTCTCCGCGATCGAGCCGACCGCAGCCCCGCGCGGGTCGATCAGCTCGGCCGCGCCATTCGCCTTCGCGGCGAGCACCGCTGCGCCGTAGGTCATCTCGCCGTGGGTCAAGGTCGGCCCGTCCTCGATCGCGAGGACGCGCTTGCCCGCGATCTCCGAGGCATCACCCTCGACGGCGTACGGCGAGGCGGCGAGCACGATGCGCGCGCGAGGGTTGTGCTCACGGATCGAGTCGAGCACCGCGTCGACGCCCTCCTGCGGCGCGCTGTCGACCTTGTTGACGACGCAGACGTCCGCCATGCGCAGGTTCGTCTCACCCGGGTGGTAGCGCAGCTCGTGCCCGGGCCGGTGCGGGTCGACGACGACGACGTGCACGTCGGGCTTGATGAACGGCGTGTCGTTGTTACCGCCGTCCCACAGGATCACGTCGGCTTCCTGCTCGGCCCGGTCGAGAATCGCGGCGTAGTCGATCCCGGCGAAGACGAGGTTGCCCTCGGCCAGGTGAGGCTCGTACTCCTCCCGCTCCTCGATCGTCGCGTCGGCCGCGTCGAGATCCTCGTAACGCTCGAACCGCTGGACGGCCTGCGCCGCGAGATCGCCGTACGGCATCGGGTGGCGCAGGACGGCGACCCGATGACCGGATCCGCGCAGCAGCGCCGCGATGTGCCGCGTCGTCTGGCTCTTCCCGGAGCCAGTCCGCACGGCGCAGACCGCGACGACCGGCTTCGACGAGGTCAGCATCGTCTCGCGAGGCGACATCAGCCGGAAGGAGGCGCCCGCTGCAAGCGCGCGCGAGCCGATGTGCATGACGTGCTCGTGTGTGACGTCCGAGTACGCAAAGACGACCTCGTCGACTTCGTGCTGCCTGATCAGCTCCTCGAGCTCGTCCTCGTGGCTGATCGGGATCCCGTCCGGATAGAGCTCGCCCGCGAGCTCAGGCGGGTAGACCCGTCCCTCGATGTTCGGAATCTGCGTGGCCGTGAAGCCGACCACGTCGAACTCCTCGCGGCCGCGGTAGACGAGGTTGAAGTTGTGGAAGTCCCTACCCGCCGCGCCGGCGATCAGGACTCGCGTCCGCGTTCGCATGCATAAAGCTTATGCAGCTACACAGGACGTAGGGGCTGGACCTTAGGCCAGTGATTCGCGGACGCGGTCGGCGACCGCCTCCATCTCGAGCTTCGCGCCCGTGACCTCCTCCAGGAGCTCGTCCGCGGTCGGGCGCTGGCCCTCGGCCCACAGCTCCTGCAGCAGCGACCCGGCTTCGCGCGAGGCGAACCAGTCCGTGCCGAACCGCGTGCGCAGGTGGTCGCGCAGCTGCGCCTCGAATGCCCACGAGCGCAGGTACGAGTAGACGTAGAACCCGTCGTCGATGTCGGCCAGGTAGTTCGCCGGGCTCGGCTCGATCTTGAGCGCGTCGCCCAGGATCTCGACGTAGCGCTTCGACATCTCCTCTGCGGCGCCGTTCGCGTGGAACTCGAGCTCGTAGAGCAGCTTCGCCGAGTAGCGCCGCACGAAGAAGAGCAGCCACATCATCCCCTCGGCCGCGTACCGTCCGTCCAGTGCTGGAGCAGCATCGCCCAGCCCTCGGTGACCGCCGAGTCGCCCAGTCGCTTCTCCTCCATCCGCAGGTCGCGCGAGGTGTTCGCGTAGTGCTCCGTGTGGCCGGCCTCGTGGAAGAAGGCGCGCCAGTCGTCGGCGCCGCCGATCGGCTGGATCACGAGCATCACCTTGTCGGGAACCTCGATCGGGGCGCAGAACGCGCGCGGCGTCTTCTGCGGCCGCTGGTCGATGTCGAGGTGGACGTTCTCCTGGCTGTCGAGGTCGATCCCGAGATCGGACAGCGTGGCGCGCAGCGCGGGCACCATCTTCTCGCCCGGGAAGCCGACATCCCACTGCGGCGAGCGGATCATCCGCTGGACGTCGTAGCGCTCCGCCTCGTCGAGCCCGAAGCCGAGTCCCTCGCGCAGGGCGCGGTCCATGCTCCGCTCGTAGAGCTCTTCCGTCGAGTCGAGGAATGCGCGGCACTGGGCGGCGAGCCCCTGGAGGTCGAATCCGAACCGCTCGTACAGCTCCCGGTAGGTCGAGGCGCCGAGTTCGGGAACGGCTCGCCGCGTGACGTCGAGCGCCTCGCGGTAGAGCGGGTTCAGGTGCTCCTCCGTCATCTCCCAGAGCACGCCGTCGAGGCGCTGCCGGCGGCCGCGGTCGGGCTCGTTGGCGATCGTCGGCCGCACCATCCGGAACGGAATCGTCTCCCCGTCGACCGTCACCTCCAGCTCAGCCTCGAGCGCGGCCAGCTTCTCAGCGTGCGAACGGGTGAGCTTGCCCATGTAGCCCTCGCACGCGAAATGCCAGAGCTCGCGGGTCCCGCGGTCGCCGTTGACGGCCGCTCCCAGCGACTGCGCCCGCTCCAGCTCGGTCAGGTCGGCATGGCGCTCGTATATCGCCTCGAGGTCGAGCCGATCCTTCAGGCCTGCGAAGTGGAGGTAGTACTCCTCGTCGAGCTCCGCGATGAACCGGTCGGCGCCCGCCCGGTACGCGTCGAGCTCCGGCGTTGTCGGCGGATCGCTCGGCACAGGCCGTAGGATACCCCGGTGCATGAGATCACCCTCCGGACCGAACGGCGGACGCAGCTGCTCGAGATCACGCCGCAGGTGGAGGAAGCGCTGAATGGGGCCGACGGGGCCGCGGCGGCGCTCGTCTACGTGCCGCACACGACGGCCGGCGTGACCATCAACGAGGACATCGATCCCGCGCTCGCGACCGATATCGAGGCGGCTATGGAGAAGATCGTCGAGGACGAGTGGGGCTGGCGGCACGACGACGCGGACGGGCCGAACGCGCCCTCGCACATGCGCGCCTCGCTGATGAGCCCGGAGGTGCTCGTCCCGCTGCAGCAGGGCAAGCTCGCGCTCGGCCGCTACCAAGGCATCTTCTTCTGCGAGTTCGACGGCCCGCGCGAGCGCAAGGTCTACGTGACCGCGCTTCGCTGAAGCTCAACCCGGGCTTCACCTGAAATAAACACAAGCATCGTAGGTTTGGTCTGTGCGAGGGCGGCTCCTGCTGACTGCGGTCGTCGTGGGGGTCGTATCGCTCGTCGGTGTGGTCCCGTATGTCCACGACGGGCCTGGGCACGTCCGCGCAGCGCCGCCGGCGGGCATCCACAAGATCAAGCATGTCGTGATCCTGACGATGGAGAACCGCTCGTTCGACTCCTACTTCGGCACGTACCCGGGAGCGGACGGTCTGCCGCGGCGCGACGGGCGCTTCACGGCCTGCTCGCCGGACCCGCTCACGCACCGGTGCTTCTACCCCTACCACGACACGAGCGATCGCAACACCGGCGGGCCGCACGAGCACCTCGACGCGATCCGCGACATCAACGGCGGCAAGATGGACGGGTTCATGCGCGAGGCGCGGCGCGGTCTCGTGCGCGGCTGCATGGCGTCTCCGGACATGCCGCTCTGCTCGCTGGGAGCCGCGCATCCGGACGTCATGGGCTACCACGACTGGCACGAGATCCCGAACTACTGGGCCTACGCGCGGCACTTCGTGCTCCAGGACCACATGTTCCAGCAGGACACGTCCTGGAGCCTGCCGCAGCACCTGTTCATGGTCTCGGAGTGGTC
>VAXM01000043.1 GCA_005883335.1 Actinomycetota bacterium | reverse complement strand
GTCCGCGATCATCACGTTCTGGAGCAGGTGGATCACCAGCAGGTAGTGGACGGCGATCGTCTCCAGCGGTGAGTTGAGCGAGAACGCGATCAGGACGAGGCCGAGCGCGAAGATCGTCGCGCGCGCCCGGGTCGGCCGCTCGACCGTCCGGCTGAGGTGGATGTAGATGTAACCGGCCGCAACCGCGAGGACGAGGAAGAGCGGCTCGAAGCTGAACGAGTACGAGGGCGGCGAATTCACCTGTGCGAGAGCGCCGGCACGCGCGCCCGCCGCTCGTGCAGGTAGGGCCGCAGGAGGATGGCGACGCAGATCCCGAGCGTCAGCAGCTGCTCGACCATCATCACCGCGCCCGCAAGGCGCTGGTCGGTAAGCGGCGAGAGCCCGAAGAGCCGGTCGGGCTGGTCGGCGTACCTGCCGTAGCGGGCGCTCGAGCTGAAGAGCAGGAAATCGACCACTGGCTGGGTCAGCGCCAGCATCGCGAGCGCGAAGAAGATCCGCTGCGGCCGTCGGAGGCGGCCGTGCCGCGCCGGGTCGACGAGCTGCGTCCAGACGAGCAGCCCGCCGGCGACGAAGCTCACGTGCTCGAGGTGGTGCACGCCCGGGTGCGCGGCGGCGAAGTCGTAGAAGCGCGGCACGTGCCAGACCGTCACCGCGGCCGCCCAGAGCGCCAGGCTGACCAGCGGGCGGAGCACGAACGAAAGCAACGCGCGAAGCGGTTTGAACGCGGCCAGCGGGCGCAGGACCGGCGGCGGCAGCAGGAAGAAGACGAGCGGGCCGCGCACGGCGACGACGAGCAGCGCGGCGGCCGCGTCACCGATCAGGACGTGCTGCAGCATGTGCGCCGAGAGCAGATAGTCGTCTCCGGCCGCGTCCAGCGGCGAGATGACCGGCAGTACGACGAGCACGAGCCCCGCGCCGAAGAGGAGCGCTCGCGTCCAGGGCGCGTAGTCGGGGCGGCGGCGGCGGAGCCGAAAGAACGCCTGCGCGAAGAGCAGCGCCGCGAGCGGCGCGGCGACCAGGACGGCCGGCGGCGTCTCCCAGGTCGCGGGAAAGTGCACGAAGAGCACGGCCACAGGAGGGTAGCCTTGCGCCGCCATGTTCCTGCTGGCCGGGTGCTCGGGCTCCTCGCGACCCAACGTGCCCACGATCCCGCCCGCGCGCACCTTCGCGCTCTCCGGGTTCACGCCCACACGGGTGTCTCACACCGGGACTACCACGATCTCCTTCACGGTCAGGGAGCCATCGGGTGCGCCGCTCACGTCGTACCGGCGCGGCGCGGGACCGCACACGGGAATCCACCTGATCATCGTGCGGCGAGACCTCGGCTTGATCATCCATCGGCACCCGCCGATCGGCGCGACCGGCAGGATCGCCCAGCCCGTGGACTTCACCTCCCCCGGCCCCTACCGGTTGCTCGTGGACGTCTACCCGGCGGTGAAGGGCGCGCCGCGGAACTTCCAGCTGCACGCGAACCTACGGGTCGCAGGCGCGTACCACCCGAAGCCGCTGCCGGCCTTCGCGGCCGTGGACACCGTTGACGGCTACCGGATCGCCCTGCGCGTCCCGAAACGGATCCATCCGATCGACCCCGTGACGCTGACCGCGACGATCACCAACCCGGGCGGAAAGCTCGTCACCTTCCATCCGTGGTTCGGCGCGCTCGCGCACGCGATCTTCTTCCGGGCCGGGACGCTGGACTACTTCCACACCCACGTCTGCGGACCGAACACGCCGGGTTGCACCAGCATCTTCGGCGGTGCCAAGGTCGTCGGCCGCCCGGCTGGGCCCGGAAAGCTCAACGTGGGCGTGCTGCTGCCCGTCGCGGGAACCTGGCGGCTCTTCCTCCAGTTCCAGGATCGCGGGCGGATCCTCACCGCGCCGTTTACGCTGCAAGTGAGATGAAACGCGCTCTCGCCTGGGCGGGCACCATGGCGCTGCTGGTGCTCATCGCCCGTTGGCTGACCTATGCGCTCGCACAGCCGAGCCCGCTCGCGAATCGGTTCGAGGCCTCCGCGGGCGGCCCGTCGCTCGTGCTCGTCTCGTTGGTAACACTCGCGCTTGCGGCCGCGATCTCTGTGACCGTTCTCTGGCTCGCGGCGCTCGGAGTGCGCGAGCGCGCACGGCTGTGGCCGGACCGGGTGCCGCCCCGGCTCCGTCTGCGCAGACTCGCCGTCAACGCCGTCTGCCTCTACGCGGCGAGCGCGCTCGGGTTCGCGATGTTCGAGTCGTACCTGCACTGGCGCGCCGGGCTCGGCTTCCACGGGCTCTCCTGCCTCGTCGGGCCGGTGCACCGGAACGCGATCCCCCTGCTCGCCGCGCTCGCGCTCGTCGCGGCGGCCCTCGCCGAGGCCGTCCTGCACCTGATCGCCTGGATGCGGGCCGCTGCGCGCGAGCTCCTCCGGCCCCGGCTCTTCCTGCTGCCCGCACGGCCGGCAGCGGGCACACGTCTCGTCTCGTCGAGCTCCACGCGGGTGCCGCAGCGCTCCCGCCCTCGCGCACCACCGCTCCCGGCGTAGCCGGAAGTCCAAGCGAGAAAGGAGTTCGGATGAGAAAGGCCGTGGTCATAGCCGCGGCGGCAGGCGCACTCGCGCTCGCGCCCCCGGCCTTCGGACACGCGATCGTGAGCCCGCCTGTTGCGAAGGCGAAAGTGCTGCAGCAGTTCACGCTCTCGGTTCCCACGGAGAAAGAGGGCGTGACGACCACCAGTGTCGAGCTGTTCGTTCCGCCCGGCTTCGAGGTCGACTCCTTCGAGCCGTCCCCGGGGTGGACGCGCTCGGAGGATCCGAACAGCTACATCTGGTCCCGCGGCCGCGTGCCGACGGGCGAGGACGCCGTTTTTCGCTTCAACGCGAGCCTGGACTCGAGCAAGCGCTACATGTTCAAGGTCCGCCAGGGGTACTCCGACGGCTCGACCGTCGACTGGAACGGGCCCGAGAGCTCGGACACGCCCGCGCCGCTCGTCGACGGCGTCTCGTCCCTCGGCGGCGGCGGGACGACGACCCTGACGATCGTCGCGCTGATCGTCGGCGGGGTCGGCGTGCTGCTTGGGATCGCGGGGCTAGCGACGAGGGGGCGGCCGCTCGCTTGAGACGCGGCGGCGTCCTCGCACTCGTTGCTTCGGCGGCGCTCGCGTTGCCGGCCGCCGCCTGGGCGCATGCGGCGCTGGTGCGGGCCGAGCCCGTGGCGAGCCGGACGATCAACACGGCCCCGCCCGCGGTGCGGCTCACCTACAGCGAGCCGATCGAGCCGCGCTTCGCGATCGTCTCGGTCAGCGACGCCGCGGGACGGCAGCTCACGTCCGGCCCGCCGCAACGGGCACCGGGCTCGCCGCAGACCCTCGTTACCCCGCTGCACCACACTCCCCAAGGCTGGTACCTCGTCTTCTGGCGCGTGATCTCCGCGGACGGCCACCCGGTGCGAGGGGCGTTCACGTTCGCCGTCGGGCCCAGCCCCGGGCCGCCGCCGCAGTTCCAAGTCCCGTCGCTAAGCGAGACCGCGCACACACCGCAGCTCCTGATCGCGCGATGGGTCGTGTTTCTCTCGTTCCTCTCGGCGCTCGGGCTCTTCGTCTTGCGGATGCTGATCGCTCGTCCCGTAGGCAGGTCGTTGCGCGGCATCTCGATCGCGCTCGGCGTGGCGTTGTCGGTCGCCCTCGTAGCGACCCCGGTCTACGTGCTCCTCGCGACCGCGCAGTTCTCGCTGCGCTCGGTCTTCGATCTCGGCGCGATCGTTCCGGTGGCTCGCGCCTCCGCCTTCGGTCGCGACTACCTCGATCTCGAGCTCGTGCTCGTGCTCTTCGCCGTCGCCGCCGGGATTGCGCTCCTCGTCGACCGGCCGGAACGGCCTCAGCGATCGGTTGTCGAGTTGCTCTCGCTGTGGGCGGCGCTCGGCGCCGGCGCTGCCGCGCTCGTGCTACCCGGGCTCGCCGGCCATGCAGGACAGCGCTCCCCTCGCGGCCTGGCCGTGCCGCTGGACGCGCTTCACCTCGCAGCGGGGGCGATCTGGATCGGAGGACTGATCGGCATCGTGGTCTTCTGGCTGACGGTCGGGCGGGAAGCACGCGTGGCCGCCCTCGGGGTCGTTGTGCCGCGCTTCTCCAACGTGGCCTTCTTCTCGGTGCTCGTGCTGGTGGGCTCGGGGATCGGCCAGTCCTTCCTCGAGCTACCGACCCTCGGCTCGCTCTGGCAGACCTCTTACGGCAAGGCGCTCGTCGTGAAGATCGCGCTGCTCGGGGCGGCGCTTCTCCTGGCCGCGGTCAATCTCGCTCGGACGAAGCCGCGCCTTCAGGCAGCCGGGCTCCAGCCCCAGGTCGGGCCGGGCGCGGCGCTGCTGCTCCGGCGGCTCGTCCAGGGCGAGATCCTGTTCGTCGCCGGCGCGCTCTTCGCAGCCGCCGTCCTGACGAGCCTCGCTCCTCCCGCGAGCGCGCTCGCGCGCGTGAAGAACATCGCGGCGCGGGTCGGCCCCGGCCCGGTGTCGAAGGTCGTCTCAAAGGGCCCCTACCGGATCCGGGTGACGGTGACGCCCAACCGGGCGGCGATTCAGAACACGTTCTCCGTGACGGTCACGAAGAACGGGCAGCCCGTCCGCGGCGCGGCCGTGGTCAGCCGCTTCGACATGCTGGACATGGACATGGGCGAGCTCAGCTACCGCTTGCGGGAGTCGCGGCCGGGCACGTTCTCGAAAGCCGCGCCCGCGCTCGTGATGGTCGGCCACTGGGGGCTCGCGTTCGAGGTCACGCCTCCCGGCGGACAACCGTTCATCGTCACGCTCCTGGACAAGGCGTCGGGATGACGGTCTGGACCCGCCTCGCACTCGCCCTCGTTGCCGTGGCCGCAGCTGCCGTGGCCTGGTTCGTGGTGATCGAAATCATCCGGAGGACCGTCTAGAGACGAATAAGCCGTGCAGGCGCCCCCTACCGGACCGGCGGCGTGATCTTGATCGGGCGGTCGAACTCCGTGTAGCGGTGAGACATGAAGTGCCCCGCCGCCGTCATGCGGAGCCGCAGCGTGCGGTAGTCGCGCTTGTCGATCCAGGCCGTGAACCAGGCCGGAACCGACGGCGTCGCGAACGAGACGATCCAGACCGACCTTCCGTCGACGGTCGCGCTCCCCACCACCCGGACGTTCGTCGTGTCGCTCGACCACGTCGGCGCCGGGACCCGAAGGGCCGTCGACTCCGAAGCGACCCACTTCGCCCCCGGCCGGTTCTGGTCCCAGCGGCGGCGCCCGATCACGACCGCCGCCGCGCCACCGTGGATCTGGTACGAGAGCCGGTTCGGCGCGGCCATGCGCCACGTCGTCACGAGCCCACCGGTCGGGCCGGAGCGCAGAGACTCGACGTAGACGAGGCTGCGCGCCGAGCGGAAGACGCCCGCCGCATTGGCGACGATCGCTGCTCCAGCTCGGTCTGTTGCGGGGATCCGGAACGAGGCCGAGCCGCTCGGCAGCACTACGTCGACCCGCCTCGGCGCGGACGCGATCGTCGCCCGGTAGCACCCGGCCCCGCAAGGGTGGGCCGGAAGGCTCGACCCCGCGACCCGGAAGGAGACGCTCAAGCCCGTCTCGGGGTCGCCCGAAGGCGCCATCACCGTTGCCGTCAGGGCCCTGCGCTGAACCGCCAGCGCCACCGCCCGCGTCCCGGCCTCCTGCGCCAGCACGAGCGCCCCGTGCGGCGGAGCCGGGACCGACGCCACGGTCTTCGGCTGCACTTGCACGGTCGCAACGGCCGAGCCGCCGTGCGAGCTGAACGAGAAGAATGCGGCGATTCCCGCAATCAGCGCGCCGGAGAGCAGTGCCCCTAGGCCCCAGAGAACGTTCCTGTTCACTCCAGAAACGCTAGCGGGAGCGGCGGGTTGTCCCGCCGCTCCCGCACGTCACGCTACGGCGTCAGCGCGCCGTAGATGTTCTGGTCAAGGCCGCCCGCCCATGGGCAGGTATCGGGGCCCCATGAGCCGTCCGGGTTCTGCGCCCGGCACTGGCGCACGTCCGCGCCGTCGCTCTCCGCGCCCTCGCGCGGATCGGTCCCTGCCACGACATTGCGCCAGTCGGTCCAGACGCCGTACGAGAACGCCCCGACCGAGCTGAGGTAAATGTAGTCACCGCCGAATGGCACCGAGCGGCCGCCGAACTGCTCCCAGTTGGGATTGCTCGACGTGTCGCTGAGCCGCTCCGCGGCGGACCAGGTCAGGGCCGAGGTGCCCGCTGCGCCGTACGCATCGAGGGACGCACTGGTCACGCCGCCCGGACAGTTGCCGAGTGGCCGTTGCGGGCTGTAGCAGGGATCGTTCCGGCTGTCCCACCAGATTGCATGCATGCTGCCCAGGTCGATCGAGATGTCCGGGAACCGCTGCAGCCCGACACCGCCCGTGTCGCTGATCAGGGTCGGAGTGGTATGCGTGTCATTCGAGCCGTCCAGGCGGAAGAAGTAGATGCCCGACTCGCTCCCGACGTCCTGGTGGTACCTCGCGGGCAGATCCTCCGAAGTGATCGACCCGTAGGACGTCCCGCTCGGCACCTCGGTGCCGGGGATCGTCGGGTCGTACACGATGTAGACGTAGTCGTGCGACGCGTCGCGCTGATCCGCCGCCGAGCGGACCTGCGTGCCGCCGCGCATGAAGGTGTAGCCGGACTGGCACTCGCTCGCGAAGTCCCCGCAGTCGCCGACGACGTCACCGCTCAGGTCGAGGTCGGTGGGGTCGTACGGCTCGAAGGTCTGGACCACGTGCGGCTGCGAGAACGTTGCGCCGCAGTTGGTCGACTTGTTGTACGCGATCGCATCAATCGGCTCGTGGCTGTGGACGTCGGCGAACTGCCGGTACGTCACGTAGACATGGCCGTTCCCGGTCACTGCGATGTCGGGGAACTGGATGTCGTGCACGGTCTGGGACAGCTTCATCGGCGCCGAGAACGTCGCGCCGTGGTCGGTCGAGCGCGAGAAGTAGACGCTCGAGTTGAAGCCGTTGGAGCTGCCGCCCGTGAACCGCGCCCAGGCGAAGTAGACGTTCCCGTCGCAGGGACCGCCGGTGCGGTCGACTTCGAGCGACGTCTTGTCGTGGAACTTGCCGAGCAGGTTCGGCGCGGCCGAGCCCCGCGCGACGTCGAGCGAGCGGACGAACTCCTTGCCATCGTTGGTCGTCGTGCCGCCCTCGCCGTCCGGGTTCTGGTAAGTCGCCACCCAGACGTCGCCAAACGTCTTCGCCGTGCCCTCCGGATCGGCGGAGCTTTCGGACCCCGCGAAGAGGCGTCCGTGGTTGTCCCAGGCCAGGACGGGATCACCCGAGTCCGCGGTCCGAACGTGAGAACGCGCCGCGTAGGGGGACTCATCGCCCTGGTAGCCGGGCACGAGCGAACTGGTGAAGCTCGAGCCGGCGTCCTCGGAGCGGTAGTAGCCGAGCCAGATGTCGCCGAGCCCGAGGAACGTTCCGTCCGCGTTGAAGACGGGGCAGTAATCGTTCGAGCTGCCGACGATCACGTCCGTGTTGCGCGGATCGACCGCGACGGCCGGTTCGTTCTGCCGTCCACGGCTTTGCGAGCACGTCGTCAGATCGTCGTCGGTGTACGGGTTGCCGGTCACAAGCGTGTAGTCGCTCACGTAGCCGGCCCCCGGCAGGGCCGGGTCGTCGTTTGTAAGACGTGCGTTGGCCGGGGTCGCCTGGCCGCCTGCCGCAGTGCCGCCATTAAGTTCCCTCCTCTCCCGAAGGAGGCCCGATGGTACTAGAGACCTCACTTCAAAAAAGCCAGCGGCATGGGCTGGTAAGTTCGTCGGGAAGTGCTTTTTCGGCAGCTCGTGGACGACGACCTCGGCTGCGCGTCCTACCTGATCGGCGACGAGGCGGCCGGGGAGGCCGTCGTCGTTGATCCCGCCTACGCGATCGAGCCGTATCTCGAGGAGGCGGAGCGCAGCGGCGTGCACATCGTGCGCGTGCTCGAGACCCACACGCACGCCGACCACCTCTCGGGCCACGGACGCTTCGCGCTCGAGCACGGCGTTCCGGTGAGCGTTCACCCACTCGCTGAGCCCGAGTTTCCGTCCGACCCGGTCCACGACGGAGATGAGGTGACCGTGGGCGAGGTCTCCATCCGCGTGCTGCACACACCCGGCCACCGGCCCGAGCACTGCTGCTACCTCGCGGACGGCCACCTCCTGACGGGCGATTCGCTGCTGATCGGCGACGCGGCCCGGCCGGATCTCGCGGTCGAGGCGACCGAGGGCGCGACGGCGCTCTACGGCTCGCTGCAGCGCCTCGCAGAGCTTCCCGAGGAGACCGAGGTCGACCCCGGCCACGTCGCCGGATCGCTCTGCGCGACCGGGATCAGCTCGGCGCGCTCCTCGACGATCGCCATGGAGCGCCTCTCGAATCGGGCGCTTGCCTACGGCGACGCCGACGAGTTCGTGGCGGCGCATGCGATCATCTCGGCCCCCCGGCCGCCGACGACCGAGCGCGTGGTCGCTCTCAACCGCGGCCAGTTCGTTGGCGAGCCATCGGCGATCGGACCGCTGGAGCGCTTCGACGGGCAGGTGCTCGACGTGCGCTCACCGCGCGACTTCGCCGCCGGGCACCTCGCCGGCGCGATCAACGTCCCGGCCTCAGGCTCGTCGGTCGGCACGAAGGCGGGCTTCCTGCTCGACCTCGACGCCCCGGTGGCGATCCACGCGTCGTCTCCGCGCGAGGCCGAGGAGGCCGCGAGGCGGCTACGCGCGGTCGGTCTGCTCGACCTCGCCGGCTACCTCGTCGACGTCGAGGCCACTGAGAGACTCGAGCCGATCGCGCTGGACGAGCTCGAGCGGCTGCTCGCCGACAACGCCGTCGAGGTCGTCGACGTCCGCGAGAAGGACGAACGGGACGACGGCTACATCCCCGAGAGCCGGCACATTCCGTACCGCCTCGTCGGCGAGTTCGCCGAGGAGCTCCGGAACGGGCGCACGGTCGTCACCGTCTGCGAGTCGGGCGCGCGCGCCGCGGTCGCCGCGAGCGTGCTGGCCGCGCACGGGATCAAGGCGCGCCCCCTTCTCGACGCGGGCATCCCGGACTGGCAGCAGCGCGGCAACCCGGTGACGGCGTTCCGCCGCTGCGGTTCAGGCTGACTCAGCCAGGAGTGCCTCCGCCTCGGCCTGCCAGGCGGTCGCGCCGAGCCGCGCGAACACCGGCAGCGCAAGGCTGAGCTGCTGGTCGGCCCCCGCCCGTTGCCCGGATCGAACGAGCTCGTCCGCAGCGCGTAGGCGCGCGTAAGCCTCGTCGGGAACCGAGCCGATCGCGGCGTAGACGTCGGCGGCCTGTTCGAACTCCCCGTCGAGGATCAACGCTGCCGCCTCGAGCCAGGGTGTCCTCGCGGCCGAGCGTTGGAGCCGCTCTTGCATCTCGCCGGCTCGAGCGAGCTTCCTGAACGCCCAAGGGGCATCGGCGCACTCTTGCGGCTGCCGGATTCCGTTCGACGCCCATCTCGCGACGAGCTGGTCGGCGAGGACAGCCGCGCCCGCGACCTCGCCGGCTGCGACCAGCACCCGGGCCTCCAGGGCGAGCGCCGGGTTCAGGGTCTGGGAATCGCCGACGGCGAGCGCAAGCTCCGTGGCGTGGCGCGCCTCTGCGAGCGCTGCGTCGAGATCGTTTCGCCCGAGCCAGATCGCCGCACGGGTGTCCCGGCAGGCGGAGCCCATGTAGTGACTCGAGCGAGCCTCCGCCTCCTCGAGGAACTCTTCCGCCGCCGAGAGCGCCTCGTCCCAGCGTCCTTCCCAGTAGCAGTAGAAGACGTGCTCGGCGTCCTGCCATCGGATGAAGCCCACTGCGCCGAGCCGGTGGGCCAGGTCGAGGGTTTGCCGGTGCAGCTGCCCTGCCCGGCGGAGATCGCCCAGGACCGCCGTCATCCAGGTCAGGTTTGCCGAGGCAGAGACCCATTCGTGCGAGTTCAGGGCGGCCCCGATTCGCATCGCCTGCTCGAGATCGTCCAGCCCGCCGCTGTCGCCGCCGACGACGCGGGCGACGCCGAGCGTGTTCAGGTTGCGAGCGCGACTCGACTCGAGACCCAGTTCCTCGGCAAGTCGGAGCGAAGCGGCGCCGGCCTCGATCGCGCGGTCCATGTCGTCGGCCAGCATCAAGGCGCGGGCAAGCTCTTGGAGGACGTACGCCTTCGCGGGCGACGGCCCCCGCCCCTCGACCAGCTTCCGAGCCCGCTCGAGATGCTCGATGGCCGGCTCCCGATTGCCGCGGTTCAGCGAGACTCCGGCGAGGCGGGCCTCGGCCTCGGCCGCGTCTTCGACCCTTCCCTTCCGCAGCAGTCCCTCGGCCGCCTCCACCAGCACCCAGTCCTCGAGCGCGACGTCGTCGACTCGACTGCGCGCGTATGCCAGGAGCAGCTCGGGCCGCTGCTCGTCATCTCGGGGCCAGAGGTCGAGCGCCGCGCCGTAGAACCCCGCTGCCGCCCGGTACGAGCCGAGCGCCAGCGCGCGGTCGCCGGCATCACGCGCGGCCGAGCGCGCTCGCTCGAGGAGCTCCGGCGGCTCCTCCTGGCCGGCTGCACGCCGCAGGCGGAGCGCCTCCAGGCAGTG
>VAXM01000042.1 GCA_005883335.1 Actinomycetota bacterium | reverse complement strand
GAGCAGGAGCCGCGCGCGGCGTGCGAGCTCGTAGGCGCGGTCGATCGCCTCTGGAGGCAGCAGCTCGCCGAAGAAGACGACATCCGGCTTCACGATCTGGCCGCAGGACGGGCACGCGGGCGCCTCCGCCTCGGCGAGCAACTCCAGCACGCGCGCCAGCTCGTAGCTGCTGCCGCAGCCGGGACAGGTCGAGGTGCGAATCGACCCGTGCACCTCCACGACGGCTTGGCTTCCGGCCCGCTCGTGCAGGAGATCGATGTTCTGCGTGACGACGGCCTCGACGAAGCCGAGCCGCTCGAGCTCCGCGAGGGCGGTGTGAGCGGGATTCGGCTCGGCCTCCGTCAGCATCGCGATGCGCGGCTTGTAGAAGCTCCAGACCTTGAGCGGGTCGCGCCGGAACGCTTCGATCGAGCCGTATTCGAGCGGGTCGAACCTCGCCCAGAGGCCGGTCGGCGAGCGGAAGTCGGGGATGCCGCTCTCCGTGCTCACGCCTGCCCCGGTGAGGACGACGCACGGCTGCCGCTCCCGGATCAGCTCCGCAAGCTCGCTCGCGGACATCCGCCGATCGTAGAGAGTTCTGCACCGTGGACTACCACTTCGAGACCGAAGTGCGCGTGCGCTTCGCCGAGACCGACGCCCAGGGCGTCGCCCACCACGCCGTCTACCTCGTCTGGTTCGAGCTCGCGCGGATCGACTACCTCGCCCGCTTCCGCGGCGGTTACCCGGAACTGCGGGCCGAGGGGACCGAGGCGCTGACGACGGAGGTGCACGTGCGCTACCTCGCGCCCGCGCGCTTCGACGACCGGCTGACGGTCCGCTGCACGTGCGGAGAACTGCGAGGCGCCCGCTTCCGCTTCGACTACGCGATCGAGCGCGACGGCCAGAAGCTCGCCGACGGCTGGAGCCTGCACGCCTTCGTCGACGCGCGCACGCACCGGCCGACGCGCGTGCCGGCCTGGCTGGTCGACGAGATCGCTACTGCCGAGCGCCCGTCGGGCCCGTAGGCCCGCTCGGCCCGCTAGGGCCGCTCGGGCCCTTCTTCTTCCCCTTCGGCCGCTCCTTCGTCCCGGCGAGCACGATGCGCGGCTCGCCGCGGTACGACGAGTACCACGTGTTGTCGTACAAGAGCTTCCCGGAGGGCAGGTAGACGAGCCTGCGAACGCTCGTCGACCGCGAGGGCTCGCCGCTGTCCTGGACGACGGTCTCGCCCTTGAACAGAGACGGATCGGGAACCCGCTTGATGGGCGGCCGGCCCGTCTCGGCGAGCGGTCTCGTGTCGCTGACGACGCGGCGGTGGATCGGCGCGCCGTAGAGGTCGACGACGAGCGAGTACGAGCCGACGAACGTCCGCAGCAGGAGCCAGTGCGGGGTGTCGTTGACGAACTTCAGGTCGACGTCCGGGTAGTCGACCGTCGCGTCGCGGCCTTGCGGGTAGTGGCTGATGTAGAGCGCGTGGTTCGTCCGGGCGGTGATCTTCAGGCCGGCTTCGTAGGCCGAGTTGAAGACCGTCGTCGAGACCTGGCAGACCCCGCCGCCGAGGCCCGTGGTGACCTCGCCGTTGATGATCACCGGCGCTTCGAGGAAGCCCTTGCTCGCGGTGCGCGCACCGGTGGCCTGGTTGAACGAGAACGTCGCTCCGGGCGCGACCAGCTTTCCGTCGATCAGGCGCGCGACGAGCTGGACGTTGTGGATCCGGTTCGGGTCGCCGCCGTAGATCGTCTCGTAGCGGCTGATGCGCGTGCTGATCCCCATTGCGCGCGCCTGCGCGGTCGTGCGCTTCGCGTCCTCGGTCGTCACGACCACGCGGGCGCTCCGCGACGTCGGCGAAAGTGCGGCCGCGAGCATGGTCCGGCGCGTGGCGGCGACGTCGATCACGCGCCCCGGACGCGACGGCAGGACGAAGACGCGACCGCTGTCGAGGACGCGGAAGGTGGCGTCGCGCGGCGGCCTGCCGATGCCGTGGCCGAGGCGCTGGAAATACCGGTCCGCCGCGCGGCCGCCGATCGCGAGCGAGCGCGTCCCACCGCGTGGCAGCGAGAGCAGCGTCGCGAGCTGCCCGGGCTGGAGCCACCAGGACGAGCTGCCGAGGCTCATGCGGATGCGGCGCGAGAGCGCCGTGCGAACCTGGACGAGCGCCGGAGCCAGGTCGGCGGATGAGACCGTCGGCGAGTCGACCCGCACGGGCAGTACAACGGGCGTACCGCGCTCGAAGCCGGCGAGCGCCTGCACGATCGCTTGTGCTGCGGCCTTTCGGTCAAGCCCGCGACCGACTCGTCCCTTCACAACGGCGGGCCGGAGCCCCTGCAGCATGAGAGACGCGTCGCGGTGGGGCGCGCCCACCGCTCGGCTCATCCGAGTCAGCTCGTAGTTGAGGGCGCGCTCCCAGGCGCGCGTCGGCGGCGAGACGTCGGCGCCGAAGACGCGGACGCCGAGCCGGCGGAAACCACGCAAGGGGCCGAACCCGTCGCCGTGTTGCGCCGCGAGCTTCACCGCCGCGGCCCAGTCGGCCTCGATGCCGAGATTCCCTGGCCGGAGGCGCCAGCGGTGCCCGCCGGCGGTGAAGACGACCGGCGTGCCCGCCACGGCCCGTGCCCGGGCCTCGAGCTTCGCGGTCGCCTCGCTCGCGGTCAGGCCGCCGACATCGACGCCCGCAACGCTGACGCCTTCGGCGATGTGCCCCGGCGACCCAGCGAACGCGAGCCCGAGGCCGAGACCCGCCACGACCGCGACCGTCGTCAGCGCGAGCAGGCGCTGGACCAGAAGCCGCCGCGACCGGGCGCGGCGGCGCTTCCGGACCCGGACCGCGCCTGTGCCTGCTTCCACGCGCAAGGCGTGGAGTCTAGCGACGGCGTCTGCGGGTTAAGAGGGTCGTTTGTGGATCATTCCTGACGGATCCACGACGAAGCCGTGACAGTCTCGTATCGATTTCGCCGATAGCATCGCCACCGGGTGGTGGGTTAGGGGTGCCCCATCGGCTGGGCGCAAAATGCGGGTTGCGCCGAAACTGAGCGAGGGTCGCCGCGGGCGTTAGTCGCCGCGCGGGAGGAAGATTTCTCGCGCGATCACGAGGCGCTGGATCTGCGAGGTGCCCTCATAGATCTGGAACAGCTTCGCGTCCCGCATCAGCTTCTCGACCGGGAACTCCTTGATGTAGCCGTAGCCCCCGAAGACCTGCACCGCGTCGGTGGTCACCTTCATCGCGGTATCCGCCGCGAAGCGCTTCGCGTACGACGACTGCAGCGTCGCGCGCTCGCCCTGGTCGAGCATCCACGCAGCCTGCCAGCAGAGGAGCCGCGCCGCCTCGATCTCGGCCGCCATGTCCGCGATCAGGAAGTTGACGCCCTGGTTCATCGCGATCGGCTGGCCAAACTGCACTCGCTCGCGCGCGTACTCGACCGCATGCTCGAAGGCCGCACGCGCCACGCCGACGGCCCCGGACGCCGTGCCGGGCCGCGTGTGGTCGAGCGTCCGCATCGCGATCTTGAAGCCTTCGCCCTCCTCGCCGAGCCGGTTTGCGGCGGGAACCTGGACGTCCTGGAACGCGATCGCGGAGGTGTCCGTCGCGCGCTGCCCCATCTTGTCGAGGTGCTTCTCGATCGTCACGCCGTCCGCGTCGGTCGGGACGACGAACGCGGTCAGGCCACGATGGCCCGCATCCTTGTCGGTCGACGCGAACACGGTCAGCCAGGCCGCCTGCCCCGCGTTCGTGATGAACATCTTCGAACCGTTGATGACGTACTCGTCGCCCATGCGAACGGCGGTCGTCTGGATCCCCGAGACGTCAGAGCCGGCATTCGGCTCGGTCAGCCCGAACGAGCAGAGAATCGGCTCCTCGAGCAGCGGCGGCACCCACTCGCGCTGCTGTTCGTCCGTGCCGGCGAGCAGGACCGGCAGCGCGCCGAGAATGTTCGCAACGATCGAGGTCCCGATCCCGGAGCAGCCCCAGCAGAGCTCCTCGCCGATCAGGGCGCCCTCGAGCGCTCCGAGCCCCGCCCCGCCCAGCTCCTCCGGAAGGTGCGGGTTCATCAAGCCGACCTCGTGCGCCTTCGCGATCACGTCGGCCGGGTGGATCTGGTGCTCGTCGTACTCGGCGGCCTTCGGGCGGATCTCCTTCTCGGCGAACTCGTGCGCGAGCTCGCGCAGCGCCCGCTGCTCCTCGGTCAGCGCAAAGGAGATGCCCGGTTCGATTGCCGCTGTCGTCGCCATGGCCGCGTTGATTGACTGATCAGTCAAAGCGTACCCGCGGCCTGCCCCCAACGAAACCCCAGCGGCTCGGGCGACGGCTGCAGCGGGCTGGGCGGCAGGCCGGGCGTCGGCTCGGGGTCGTTGTAGGCGCCGGGAGCGACGTCGTTCGGGCCATCCGCGTGGAAGAGCGACGCGAGGTACTGGATCTGGCCTCGGCCGGGCCCGAGCTCGAACATGCCGCCCCCGTAGAGCCCGATCCCGCGCTGCTCGCAGTGGTCGTAGAAGCGGAGCAGCTCGCCGAGGCGCCCGAAGCGCGAGGGCTTCGAGTTCAGCGTGCGCGGCGGGAACGGGAGCTGCTCGACGTCCGCGACGGAGTGGATCGGCGCGTCCCACGTGACGCGCTCCTTGTGCGGCTCGAGCGCGAGCTCCGTTTCGTCGGTGAGCGCCGGATCCTCGAGGTACGCCTCGGGAAACCCCTCCGCGACGCGGCGATAGAGGTCTGCGTCCGGCGGCGGATCCTGGTCGGTGTAGAAGCCCTTGTAGTCGGCGGTCACGACGGCGCCCGTCCCTGCGAGCTCTGCGATCAGGTCGTCGCTCCAGGCGCTTCCGGGGTCGAGCTTGAAGCGCAGCGTCGGATCGAGCTCGAGCCAGCGGAGGACCGTGCGCGCGCTCGGCGGGTCACCGAGACCGGGCGAGACGACAAAGGCGACCAGCCGCGGCTCTCGGCCGACGACCTCGGCGAGCGTCTTGCCGGCCTGGCGCAGGGCGAGGTCGAGCGCAGCGCTCTCGTAGGCCCAGCGGCGATGCGGATCCGGCATCTCGAGCGCGTCCGAGAACGACTCGAGCGTCCACGGCCCGGCGAGCGGAAGGACGGCGCCGGCCGCCTGCTCGCGGTCGTGGTGCTCGGCGTACCAGGTCACGTCCTCGCCGAGCCCCTCCTCCCCGCCGCGCAGGCGCACGACGGTCGTCACGCGGGCGAAGCCGCGGGTCACCGGCTTCTCGAGCCGTTCGAGCTCGTAGCCCTCGATCTCGAGCAGCATCCCGGCGAAGCGCGAGTAGATACCTGCGGGGGACGTGCAGCGACCTTAACGAGAGAGCCCCGTTTCCGGGGCTCTCGATGGTGTTTGGCTGACGGCGGTCGTTACGGCTTGTGGCCGTTTCCCTTTCCGCCGCCGGAGTTGCCGTGGGTTCCACCAGGGCCCTGTCCGTGACCCTGGCCCTGGCCATGACCATTTCCCGAGCCGTGAACGTGGGCGGGGTCGTGGCCCTTGCCCTTGCCCTGTCCCTTTCCATGGGACTGGCTCGGCCCGGTCGGGCTTTGGCCCTGGCCCTGGCCCTGGTTGCCCTGACCGTGGCTGCCCTGGCCGTGGTTGGCCGTAGCCGGGCTGGTGGGTTTCCCGTTGCCATTGGCATGGCCCTTGTCGCCGTGGTGCCCGCGGTTCGAATGCACTTTCGTCGGGCTCTCGGTCGGGCCTTGCGCCCCAGTCACGCCCTGTGCCGGGCACGGCCCGATCGTGTCGCCGTGCCCGAGGTGCGCCGGCAGCGCATGCACGGAGACGGTGATCGTCACGAACGGGTTCGTCTGGGAGTGGGTGTGGTGACAGATCGTCACCTTCGACTGCGGGTACTGAGCGGCTGTCGGCGAGGAGTGGGCAAGGTGCACGAGCCCAGCTGCATATCCGACTCCGCCCAGCGACGCGAACACGACGACTGCTGCAGCAGCCGCGCCAATCGTGGCGAAACGCGCGCGTCGTGACGTCCGTATTCTCTTCATTGGCGGCCCCCCAGGGGTTGAGGTCTCACGGGGTGTTCGGAAAGCGGATACCCGAATGACGGCAAGCTTGCGATCTGCCCTGGAATTCTCAACGCGATCCCTGCACCTCGCGGAGCTCCGTGCTGAGCGGGTTCAGCACGGCGACGTGGCCGAGCGCGGCTCGCCGTTCGCTCCCGCGGCTGGCGAGAGCAAGGTCGAGCCAGAGTTCCCAGTCTCCTCGGTCCTTCTGGATGCCGCGCACGAAGCTCGCCCGCGCCTGCCCGACCTCGCCTGCCTGAAGCTGCGCCTCGCCCAGGAGACGCCACGGCTCGGCCGACCACGGCTGCCAGTGCCGCGCGTGCCTCGCCTCGCTCGCTGCGGTGCTCAGGTGCGCCGCGTCGAGAGCTTCCGCGGCGGTGGCCGCGGCCCGGTTGCCAAGGAAGCCGACGAGCGCGACCACGAATAGGACCGCGGCGAGCGCGATTCCCAGGACGCGTGAAGCGTGGCCGAGCGGCGGTGTCTCCGCGCTGCGCGCGGCAAGCAGGAGCGCAACGCCGCAGACGAGCGCCGCCAGCGTGACGGCCGGCATCTCCCAGTCCCAGTCGATGCCGGCATGCACGAGAAACGCCACATAGGCGCCGAGGGCGGCGCACGCGAGCGGGTGGCGGCGGGCGACGCGCGCTGCGCCAAGCAGGAGCGCAAGCGTGCCGAGGAGCAGCACAAGACCAAGCGGCCCGAGTTCCGAGAGTGTCTCGAGGTAGAGGCTGTGGGCGTCGAGGACGGGAAGTCCCTCACGCCGGTCGCGCAGCCAGAACCGCTGGTAACTGCCGGCACCGTCGCCGAGCCACGGGTGGTCCTCGTACTCCCTCCATGCCACGCGCCAATACTCGGAGCGACTGCTGCCGGAGAGGCTGAAGAGCCGCTGGCTCTCGTTCGTCTTGACGAGCGGCGCCGGCGCGTTGAACGCGTCGTAGGCGCGGCGGACCGCGGCCTGAGGGCCGCCGACCCTGGCGAGGCCCGCGGCGGCGACCACGACTAGGAGGAGGGCGAGGGCCAGAGCAAACGCGCGTCTTGAGGACGGGCCGAGAACGGCCTTCCCCTGGATGCGGTCGAGCCCCGCCGGGACGAGCGCCGCGACGGCGACGAGCGCCACAGTAGCTCCCGCCAGGAGACGCCCGTCGTGCCTCGCCGCAGCCACCGCTCCTGGTTCGCTCGTGAGCGCCTGCGTGCGCGACGCGAGCACGACGGCAACCACAGGCGCGACCGCGAAAGCGAGAGACCTGGCGACCACCCCGAGCCGCTCCCGCTCGACGGCGATCAGCGTCGCCAGCCCCGCCACGAGCGCGAGCCACGCCCCGCGCCCATACGTGAAGTAGAGCGTCGGAGCGAGGATGACGAGGGCGGCCGAGCCGAGTGCCCGGCCGACGACAGTGCGCCCGCGGAGGGCAAACCCAAGGGCCAGCAGCATCCCCATGACCGCGAAGAGCGCCAGCGCGTTCGCATACCCCAGAGGACGCGCGAGCCTGAAGGCCGCCCCAGGGTCTGCGGAGAGAACCTGGTAACCCCCGCGGCCGGGCGCGAGCATCCGCAGGGCCAGTGCGTAGGTGCAGATTGCCGTGATTGCGGCTCCAAGCGAGGCGAGCAGGCCTTCGACCCGCGAGCGGCGGCCGAGCAGGAGCAGGGCGGCCGGTCCCGCAACGTAGAGGAGCATTCGCTGACCTTCCTCGACGGTCTGCGAGACGTCGGACGACCAAGCCAGCGACAGCCAGACCCAGCCCGCCAGCGCTGCCAGACAGCCGAGGAAGGCCCACTCCAGGGGAGCGAGGCGCCGCCCGCCCGCGACTAGCGAGGCTGCGATCACGAGCAACAACGCGATCGCGCTCCAGCCCCAACTCGTGGGGTTGTAGCCGCCGGCGTCGGCGGCGAGAGCGGCCACGCTCAGCCCGGCCACGAGGCCTGGCGCCAGACTTCGCAGGTCCGAGTGCGATTTCACGGTCTCGCGTCCGTACACTTGCCCCGTGGAATTCGACCTTACCGAGGAGCAGCGGCTGATTCAGGACACCGTGCGCTCGTTCGTCGACGAGCGCGTGCTGCCGAACGCGATCGAGAACGATCTCGAGCATCGCCTCGACATGGAGGTGATCGAAGGAATGGCCGAGCTCGGCCTGCTCGGGATCGTGATTCCCGAGGAGCACGGCGGGGCCGGGCTCGACTTCGTGGCCGAGGCCTTGGCCTGCGAGGAGATCGAGCGCGGCGAGGCGGCGTTCCGGACGCTGATCTCGGTCCATGTCGGGCTGAATTCGCTGTCGCTGCTGCGCTACGCGACCGAGGAGCAGAAGCAGCGGTACCTCGCCCCGCAGGCCCGCGGCGAGAAGCTGGCCTGCTTCGGGCTGACGGAGCCCGGAGCCGGGTCCGATGTCGCGTCGATGCGTTCGACCGCGCGGCGGGAGGGCGAGACCTACGTCCTCAACGGCCAGAAGAACTGGATCTCGTATGCGACCGTCGCCGACCACCAGCTCGTCTTCGCCAAGACCGACCCCGAGGCCAAACACAAGGGCATCTCGGCGTTCATCGTCGAGCGCGAGTGGCCGGGCGTGTCAACGCGCGAGACGGAGCACAAGCTCGGCGTGTGGGCGGGGTCGACCGGTGAGCTCTTCTTCGAGAACGTCGGTGTGCCGGCCGAGAACCTCGTCGGCGAGGAAGGCCAGGGGTTCGAGATCGCGATGTACGGGCTCGACCAGGGACGCTTCACCGTTGCCGCCGGGGCGTGCGGGGTGATCCGCGCCTGCCTCGAGCGGTCGGTCGAGTACGCGCGCGAGCGGGAGACGTTCGGGCAGGCGATCGGCCGCTACCAGTTCGTGCAGGACATGATCGCGGAAATGGTGCTCGGCTACGAGACGTCGAAGCTCCTGGTGATGCAGGCGGCGTGGCTCAAGAACGAGGGCCGGCGCAACACGCGCGAGACGTCGCTGGCGAAGTGGCACGCGACGGAGTCGGCGTTCCGCGCGGCGCACCTCGCGATCCAGGTGCACGGCGCGTACGGCTACTCGTCCGAGTACGGGATCGAGCGGTACTTCCGCAACGCGCGAGCGCCGATCATCTACGAGGGGACAACGCAGATCCACAAGCTCATGCAGGCCGAGCACGCGCTGGGCTACCGGAACCTGAACGGCCGCGGCGGCGAGGTCTCTCCGCTGGCCGCGTGGGCGCCAACACTCGCCCAGGCGCGCTAGGAGGGTCAAACCCTCCTACGGAAGCGGCGACGGTACGGGCGCGGCGCCCACGGCGCTTCGCTCGTCCTCGACCGTGATCAGCCGGACGAGTAGCGGAATCGCCGCAAGGATCGGCAGCCCGCAGATCGGCCACAGGACCTGGTAACCGTCGGTCGCGTCGAGATACGGGCGAGCGAGATCGATCGCAAGCCCGGCAACCGGCGCACCGACCAGCAACCCGATCCCCTTCGTCGTCGTCGCCAGGCCCGAGACCGCTCCGCGGTGCTGTACCGGCACGATCTTGTAGAGGAGCCCCCAGGCGAGCGTCATCACCGTCCCGCCGGCGATCGCCACGACCCCGATGAGGCCGAGATACCAGGTGTGCCACTGCTGCGCGAGGCCGGCGACGAGGAAGGACGACCCGTAGACGAACGAGGCGAAGAAGATGACCCGGGCGAGGCCGAACCGGTCGCCGAGGCGCCCCGCGAACATCGCTGCGACGACGTAACCCGCCGCCACCGCGGCGAGGATCTCGCCCGACACCGTCTTCGACTGGTGCAGCCCGTCCGTCACGTACAGGATCACGAAGCTGCGTGCGGCGGCAAAGGTCCCTTCCCAGGCCGAGTTCGCCAGCAGGAACCGCCGCACGTCTCCGTCTTCCCAGAAGATGTGCCAGCTCCGCTTGATGTAGGCGAGAAAGCCCTCGAACACGCTACTGCGGCCGCTGCCGTCCTCCCGAACCAGGAGGATCGTGAGCCCGCAAGCTGCGGTCGTGACCACCGCCGCGGTCAGGAACGGAGCCGGGATCCACACCTTGAGCAGGAAGTTGCCCCCGACGAGCGCGATCCCGAGCGCGATGCCGCGCAACACGTGCTGCACGCCCTGAGCGCGCCCGTACGCGGACGCCGGCAGCACGTCCGGGTAGAGGCCGCGGTAGGGCGGCTCGTAGAGGTAATACGCGAAGTAGAAGGCGAGGACGAGCGTGACGGTCGTCCAGAGGTTCGGCATGAACGGCATCAGCAGCAGGCAGAACGCCATAGGGGCGATCCCGACGAGCATGAACGGCCGCCTGCGTCCGAGCGGCGTGTGGAACGAGTCGCTCCACGGCCCGACGATGGGAGACAGGGTGAGTGCGAAGAAACCCTCGGCGCCGATCGCGAGCCCGATCAGCGTGCCGGACTCGGTGAAGGTGTGCAGAAGCGGCGGCAGCGCGACGGAGATCGTCGTGATCGAGAACGCGAGCCCGAAGGCGCCAAGGCCAAGGGTCCAGAACAGCCGTCGGGCGACGGGCGGCAGGGCGACGAGCGCCTCCGACGACGCGGGTGTGGACGCCACTAGGCCGGTGTGCCCGCGTGCTCGGGGGCGAGACCACCGGTCACGATCTCGACCACGGTGCGTTCGGCGCGCGCGACATCGTCATCCGAGTCCGGCAGCCGGCCGAGCACCCAGCCGGTCAGCAGCTCGTCGATCGCGCCGTAGAAGACATAGCTCGCGAGCCGTGCGTCGAGGTCGGTGCGGATCGAGCCGTCCGCCTGCCCGCGCTCGACGATCTCCTGGATCGCGGCGAACGAAGCGACGATCTCGTCCATCTCGCCGGCCAGGTGCCCGCTGCGCGTCACCTCGAGGACCAGGACGCGCACGAGATCCGGGTCCCGGCGCCACGAGCGCAGCAGGATCTCGGCAACCTTGCGGAGCTGCTCTGGCGGCGGTTCGTCACCCTCCTCGACGCTTTTGATCGTCTGGATCAGCGCCCGCCACGTCTCGCGGAAGACGCTGCGAAGCACTTCCTCCTTCGACGCGAAGTAGTGGTAGAGGAGCCCGTACGCGACGCCCGCCTCCTCGGCGATGTCGCCGACCCGCGCCGAGTGGTAGCCCTTCCGCGCGAAGACGCGCACGGCCGCGTCGAGAAGCAGCCGCCGCTTGTCCCCCTGCCCATTGGTCCGCTCTCGCACGGCTGACGGATTGTAGTAGGTGTCTCTATCTGGGAAGCCCGAGCGCGGCGGGAAGGGCGTAGAGATCGGGCAAGCGGTCGGGAATTTCCGGATAGCGATCTTCCCGGTCGAGCAGGAAGGCGGCCCGGATTCCCGCGGCCCGCGCGCCCTCGACGTCGTCCTCGGGCGAGTCACCGATCATCGCGGCGCCGGCTGGAGCGACACCGAGGCGCTCCAGGACCGCCTGGAAGATCGTCGGGTGCGGCTTCGTCCGGCCGAAGGCGCGCGAGCCGAGCACCGCGTCGACCTCCAGCCGGTGGTGCGCGACGAACTCGTCGAGATCGCGACCCGTGTTCGAGACGAGGCCGAGCTTGAGCCCGTGTCCACGCAGCTCCTCCAGCACCGGCAGCGCGTCCTCGTAGAGCTCGAAGTGCTCCGCGTGCTCCCAGGCCTTCGTCATCGCGACAGCGCACTCGTAGGCCGAGTCCGAACCGCCGCCCATCCCGCGGATGATCCGTTCGGTGAACGCGACCCAGATCTCCTCGTCGTGCTCGAGCTCCGGGTGGCGACGGATGCCTTCGACGGCCCTCTCGCGAGCCTCGCGGTAGCGCGACGGGTCGAGCTCGAGGCCGAAGCGCGCGCCCAGCCGCTTGTAGCCCTCGGGACCGAGCTCCGGGCCGGGCTTTGCGATCGTGAAATCGACATCGAAGAGAACGGCCTGCAGCATCAGCTTGCTTCTAGCAGCCAGCGGGCGGTCTCGATGTGGGTCGCCCGGTGCGAGCTGTCGAAGGCCCACGCGATCGTCTGGCCGATCGTCCAGCCGCGGGCGCGGTCGCGGTCGAGACCGAGCTCCGAGGTGAGCCGGTCGAACCGGTCGAGCACGTCGCGCCTCGAGTGGCCGAGCTCGAACGAGCGGACGATCGGCGCGATCGCGAACTCGCGCTCTCCAGCGAGCGGCTTGGGATCGATCGCCAGCCACGGCTCGCGCTGCGCGGCGAGCACGTTCTCGCCGTGGAGATCCTGGTGCAGCAGCACGTGCTCACCCTGTGTCCGCGGCAGCTCGTGCAGCGCCTCGAGCGCCGCGTCCAGGAGCCTGCGCTCGAACGGACGGTCGAAGCGCTCCCAGGTGTCCGCCAGCGAATCGGCCCACCAGGCGGCCTCCGCCGTGAGCGTTCCGAACGGCGGGCCCGCCGGCTTCCAGAGACGCGGCAGCAGCTCGACGAAGACGTCGAGCGCGGCCTCCGCGCCCGCGTCGGCAAGCGGCGTCCCCGGAACGCACCGCTCGAGGAGCAGCGCGTCGTGCTCAGGATCGCGTGCGAGCAGCCGGATCGCCCCGTCGCCGTCCCACAGCTCGAGCGCGGCCGCCTCGTGCTCCGACTCCCGGTGGGGCTTCTGGATCTTGAGCACCGCCTCCCCGCCGTCCTCGGTCGCGGCCGCCTGGACGAGGACGGAGGCGGCTCCCGGCTCGAAATGCTCGCCGAGGGTGAGCCCCCAGCGCTCTGCGATTACGCGGGCGTCGGCCAGCGGTATGCGTCGGCCTGCCGGTTCTTGAGCGACGGCAGCTTCTCGCGGATTTGCTGCAACCGCGCCCGGTCGAGCTCGGCCGAGATCACCGTTTCCTCGTCGGCCGCCTGCGCGAGGACGATCCCCCACGGGTCGACGATCAGCGAGCGGCCGTAGCTCGGCTTTCCGGGCCGCGTCTCGCCGACCTGGCCAGGAGCGGCGACGTAGTACTGGTTCTCGATCGCCCGCGCGCGCATGAGGACGTGCCAGTGGTCGCGCCCGGTCGGCACTGTGAAGGCCGCCGGCACGGTCACGAGCTCCGCGCCCTCCAGAGCCAGGATGCGGTAGAGCTCCGGGAAGCGGATGTCGTAGCAGACGCTGAGCCCGATCGGCCAGCCTTCGCCCCGCACGACGACCGGCTCCTCGCCAGGCTCCTCCGCCTCCGACTCGCGGTAGACGTTGCCCTCGACCTCGACGTCGAAGAGGTGGATCTTGCGGTAGACGCCCAGCACCTCGCCGTCCGGGCCGAACGCGATCGACGTATTCGAGAGCTTCTCGTGGCCTTCGCGGAGCTCCGCGATCGAGCCGCCGACGAGCGTGATCCCGTGGCCGCGTGCCCAGCCGGCCATCGCCTCGACGGTCTCGCCGCCCTCCAGCGGCTCCGCGGCGGCGTGGAGCACGTCCGCCTCGCCGATCGCGTTCCACTTCTCCGGGAGGACGACGACATCGGCGCCGGTCGACGCGGCCCGCGCGACGAGCTTCTCGGCCTTCTCGAGATTCGGGCCCTTCTCGGGGCCGCTCGTCATCTGGACGCAGGCAACGCGCAGGAGGTTGGACACGCGCGCAGGATAGCTTTCGAGCATGGAGGCGATCACCGCCGCGCCGTCCCGTGCCCGCGTGCTGCAGGCCCTTCGCAGCCGCAACTTCCGCCTGCTCTGGACCGGGCAGACGGTCTCGATGCTGGGCGACACGGCCTTCCTCGTCGCGCTTGGCTGGCGGACGTTCACGCTGACAGGGTCGGCGCGCTCGCTTGGCTACGTGCTCACGCTCCAGGGGGTCGGGCTGCTGCTCACCGTGCTGGTCGGCGGGGCGTTGGCGGACCGCTACGACCGTCGCAAGCTGATGCTTGTCTCGGACTTCGCGCGGTTCGGTCTCATCGGTGCGCTGACCGTCATCGACGGCACGGGGCACCTGAGCATCGGAATCCTGCTCGGTCTCGCCTTTGCTGAAGGCCTGGCCACCGGCTTCTTCACGCCCGCGCTCGGCGGGCTCGTGCCGTTGGTCGTCGAGGAGCCGAGGCTCGGCTCCGCGAACGCGCTGATCGGCATGGCGCGGCAGGGGAGCCTTTTGATCGGCCCCTCCGTGGCCGGCCTGCTC
>VAXM01000041.1 GCA_005883335.1 Actinomycetota bacterium | reverse complement strand
ATCGACCGGTGGCGGCTCTTGCCCGGCCAGGTCGTCGAGGCGGCCCTGACGCGCGAGCTTCTTGTGGATCGGCTCGCGCCGGAAGATCACTGGGGCTCGATCAGCCCGTAGTTCCCGTCGCGCCGGCGGTAGAGGACGTTCACCTCACCGGTGTCGGCGCTTCGGAAGACGAAGAAGTCGTGCCCGATCAGCTCGAGCTGGAGCACGGCGTCCTCCGGTGTCATCGGGTTGATCGCAAACTGCTTGGTCTTGACGATCATCGGCTCGGCCTCGTCGG
Organism: Actinomycetota bacterium; assembly: GCA_005883335.1. Classification (GTDB taxonomy): domain Bacteria; phylum Actinomycetota; class Thermoleophilia; order Gaiellales; family Gaiellaceae; genus AC-32. The sequence goes on along the minus strand of VAXM01000041.1, from coordinate 7,669 downwards.
CCACGACCGGAATCGTCTCTTCCATGGGGCCGTTCCCGCGGGCGGCCTTGCGCCGGCGGGCGCGGCCCTGGCTGCGGTAGCGCTTGACCTGACGCTCGAGCTTCTCGACGAGCTGGTCGATCGACGCGCGCATGTCCGACGATGACTCCCGCGCCCTGAGCACGGGACCGTTGGTCCAGATGGTCGCCTCCGCCACGTGGTTCGCGGCGATCGAGGGGTTGCGCTCGACCGCGAGCTCGAGCTCGACCCGGGGGTCGTTGAGCTGGCGTTCGAGCTTCGCGAGCTTCTGCTCCGCATAGCTGCGAATCGCGTCGCTGACCTCGAGGTTCCTGCCCTTCACCTGGAACTGCATCGGCTCTCCTTCGACGCTGGGCTGGCCTGGCTCGGACCCTAGCGGACGACCCGCGCGAACGTGATCACCTCGACCCTGCGCGCCCCGCCTCTGCGCAGGGCGGACGCCGCTGCGGCAGCGGTTGCGCCGCTCGTATAGACGTCGTCGACGAGGCCGACACTCCTGGGCGCCCTTGCCGCAGGGGCGAACGCACCGGCGACGTTGCGCCGGCGTTGTGCCCGTGTCAGGCCGCGCTGGTGCGGTATCGCGCGCGTCCAGGCAAGCAGCGGCTGCACCGGCACGTCCCAGCGCATGCCCAGCTCGTGCGCCAGGCGCTCGGCCGGGTGGTGCCCGCGAAGGAGCACGCGCTCCCGGTCCGGCGGGACGAAAGCCAGCAGCCCGACGCCGGGGGGCGGCACGGCGTCGACGACGAGCTCCGCGGCCTCGGCCGCGAGACGCCGCAGCCCGCGTTCCTTCCAGGCGGCGACGAAGCGGCGGACGCCACCGTCGTACTCGACCGCCGCCCGCGCGGAGGCGAACGCGAGTCGACGGCCGGAGCACTCCCGGCAGCGGGCCACGGGCCAGACGGTGGGCGCCCCGCAGCGCTCGCACAGCGGCGGCTGCAGCAGCGGCAGGCTCTCCCGGCAGCGGTCGCAAAGCTGCTCTCCGCCGGCGGCGCAGACGGCGCACTTGGCCGGCAGCAGTAGGTTGAGGATGCTCACGTCACACCTGTCTTCACCTCGCGTTCGACGGTACGCATCAAACCGTCACGCGTGTGTGACCGAGGTGTGACGAATGTGTGACAACGACGCCGAGGCCGAGCCGGCGCGGGTCAGTCCTTCTCGAACAGGCGCTCCGCCTGGGCGAGCGTCTCGGGCGTCCCGATGTCGAACCAGCGGCCCGGCACTCGCCACGCATAGACCGGCGTCCGCTCGTACAGCCACCCGATGAGGCGCCCGGGTTGGTCGGGATTGTTCCCCTCCGCGAGGTACTCGCCGACCAGCGGCACGATCGCACGCGGGTAGAAGTACAGAGCGATGCCTGCAAGCGTCGACTCAGGCCGCTCGGGCTTTTCCTCGAAGGTGACCAGCCGCGAGTCCGCATCGACCCCGATCGAGCTCAACTGCTTCATCGCCTCCAGGTTGCCCACGTCGTAGACCGCGATCGCGGCGGCGTCGCGCTCACGGCCGAAACGCGCGAAATCATCCAGCCGCTCGGTGAAGATGCTGTCGCCGGCCGCGACGATCAGGTCGTCGTCGATGCCTTCCGACTCGATCACGAGCTGCAGGTCCCCGATCGCGCCCAGACGGTCCTCCTCGCTGGTCGTGCCGTCGTCGAGCACGATGACGTCCGTCGGATACGACTCAGCCCACTCGCGGAAGCGCTCCGCGAACTTCGCGTTCGTGACCACGTAGACCGCGTCGAGCTCGCCGAGCGGCAGCCGCTCGAGCAGCAGCTCGAGGAGCGGCCTGCCGTCGACCTCCAGGAGGTGCTTCGGACGGTCGCGCGTCAGCGGATACAGCCGCGTTGCGTAGCCGCCGGCGAGGATGACCGCCTTCAAGCCGCGACCGCTCCCGAGAGGCTCTCGGCATACGGCGCGCGATGGACGCCCAGCTCGGTGACGATCGCGGTGATCAGCTCCGCCGGCGTGATGTCGAAGGCGGGGTTGCGCGCCGGAAAGCGCGAGCTCACCTCACGCGGATCACGCTCCTCGATCGGGATCTCGGCGCCGCTGGGCGTCCCGAGATCGATGGTCGAGGTCGGCGCCACGACGTAAAACGGCACCGCGTGGCGGTCGGCGAGCACCGCGAGCGGATACGTCCCGATCTTGTTCGCCGTATCTCCATTCGCAGCGATCCGGTCCGCACCGACGAAGACGCAGTCGACCTCGCCGCCCGCCAGCAACGAGCCCGTCGCGGCATCCGCCATGACCGTGTGCGGAATTCCCGCGCTCTCCAGCTCCCAGGCCGTCAGGCGCGCGCCCTGCAGGAGCGGACGGGTCTCGCCCACGAACACGTGTTGCAGTAAGCCCTGCGACCATGCCTCGTTGAGAGCTCCCAGGGCCGTTCCCTGCCCGCCCGTCGCGAGACCGCCCGTGTTGCAGTGCGTGAGCGCCCGGCTGCCCGGCCCGACGAGCCGCGCCGCATGGACGCTCATCCGCCGGCAGCGCTGGACTTCCTCGGCGTGCAGCTCACGAGCCCGCGCCGCGGGATCGGCCGCCGCCTCCACCTCCCGCAGCGCCCAGGCCAGGTTGGCCGCGGTCGGGCGAGCCCCGGCGAGCACCGCAAACGCCTCGTTCAGGTCGTCTCCCCGCGAAGCCGCGAGCGCGTACCCGTACGCAGCCGCGATCCCGATTGCGGGCGCGCCCCGCACCGCCAGCTCGCGAATCGCGTCTGCAACCTCAGCCGCGGAGCGGCAGGCGAGCTCGACCTCGTCGTCCGGGAGCCGGCGCTGGTCGAGCAGGACGACGCGCTCGCCCTCGAGCCGCAGGATCCGGTCAGGCTCCAGCACGCGCATTCTTGCCGACCTAAGACGAGACCTAGGTTCCTTCGTCCCAGGAGGCGAGGTAGCTCGCCTGCTCCTCGGTCAGCTGGTCGATGTCGATCCCCATCGTAGCGAGCTTGAGACGGGCGATCTCCTTGTCGATCTCCTCGGGCACCGGATAGACGCGCCGCTCGAGGCTCGCCGCGTTCGCGACCATGTACTCGGCCGAGAGCGCCTGGTTCGCGAACGACATATCCATCACCTGGGCCGGGTGGCCCTCCGCGGCAGCAAGGTTGACCAACCGCCCGTCGGCGATCAGGTAGATCCGGCGGCCGTCCGCGAGCGTGAACTCGTCGACGAACTGGCGCAGCTTACGGGTCCCGGTCGCGAGCCCGCGCAGCGCCGGGATGTCGATCTCGACGTTGAAGTGGCCCGTGTTCGCGAGCACCGCGCCGTCCTTCATACGCTCCACGTGCTCGCCGGTGATGACCGACTTGTCGCCTGTCGCCGTCACGAAGATGTCCCCGACCTCGGCCGCGCGCGCCATCGTCAGCACCTCGAACCCGTCCATCGCGGCCTCGAGTGCACGGAGCGGATCGACCTCGGTGACGATCACGTGCGCGCCCATGCCCTTCGCCCGCATGGCGACGCCGCGGCCACACCAACCGTAGCCGGCGACGACGAACTTCCGGCCGGCGAGGAGGATGTTCGTCGCGCGGACGATCCCGTCGATCGTCGACTGGCCGGTCCCGTAGCGGTTGTCGAAGAAGTGCTTGGTCTTCGCGTCGTTCACCGCGACGACCGGGAACCCGAGCGCACCGTCGCGTTCGAGCGCACGGAGGCGGATCACGCCGGTGGTCGTCTCCTCGGTGCCGCCAACGATGTCGCCGAGCTGCTCGCGGCGGTGCGAGTGGAGGACGCCGATCACGTCGGCGCCGTCGTCCATCGTCAGCTGCGGCTTGTGATCGACGGCCGCCTCGATGTGCTGGTAGTAGGTGTCGTTGTCCTCGCCCTTGATCGCGAAGACGGAGATGTCGTACTCCTCGACGAGGGCGGCGGCGACGTCGTCCTGAGTCGAGAGCGGGTTCGAGGCGCAGAGCACGATGTCCGCGCCTCCGGCCTTGAGGGCCCGCATCAGGTTCGCCGTCTCGCTCGTGACGTGCAGGCAGGCCGAGATGCGGTAGCCGGCGAGCGGCTGCTCGCTCTCGAACCGATCGCGGATCGCGGCCAGCACCGGCATCTGCCGGTCGGCCCACTCGATCCGGCTCAGGCCTTCGGGCGCAAGCGCCACGTCCTTCACATCGAATCGCCTCGTCGTCGCCATAACTCCCTCTCTTGATTAGGCGGCCAGCAGCCGCTCGTGCTTTCGCTGCTCCCACTCGACCCAGGCGGCGTTCGCGCCGGCCTCGCTGCCCGCGAGCCAGCCGTCGACAGCAGCGCGCAGCGGGGGATCATGCCGCAGGCGTGCAGCGAAGGCCACCTCGTCGAGCGCCAACCCGAAGCGCCGGCGCAGCTCGGCGAGCGACCGGAGCTGGTTCAGCTCCCCCAGCCCATAGAGCCGGTAGCCGGAGGCGGTGCGCCCTGGAACGACCAGGCCGAGCCGCTCGACGTAGCGCAGCATCCTCGGGCTCCAGCCGCTCTTTTTCGCCGCCTGGCCGACAGTGAACGTCTCCATCGCGCGAACCTTAACAGATCTATGTCAAGGTTCGGACGTGCCCTCGCGCCCGTACGCGTCCTCGAGCCGCACGACGTCATCGAGCTCGGGCGTCGAGACCTCCACAATGGTCGTGTCCTCGATCGCGCGTACCCGGTGCACGGTGCCGGGCTCGAACCGGAACGCGGAGCCCGCTCCCACAACTTCGCTCGCGAGCACCCGCTCCCCGGGCGCGCCGAGCTCGAGCTGGACCCGCCCCTCGAGGATGTACCACGCTTCGTCCTTGACGTTGTGGAACTGGAGGCTCAGCGACTGCCCCGCCTTTACATGCAGCAGCTTGCCCGCATAGCGCTCGGTGACCGCGAAGATCAGCTCGTGCCCCCAGGGTTTCTCGACCTTCTTCGGCTCGGATGCGAACCGATCCACGCCGCCGAGATTGGGCGAGCTCACGTGGTTGTGGTCCGGCATGGCCGGGCGAACCTACCACGCTCCGCTACGGATTTCCTTTAGCCGGGCCAGTCGGGGTTCGCCGCCAGATGCTCCTCTGCGACTCGCAGGTCCTTCGGCGTGTTGACGGTCAGCCAGATCCCCTCGTGCCTGTGTGCGTAGAGCCGCCGTTCCGCCGCGAGCTCGGGGAACGTGCTCGTCTCATGGTCGCCGCGCTCCGGGAAGCGTGCCAGGGCCTCGTTGCCGAGGACGTAGATGCCGCAGCTGACCCAGTGCTCGAGCCGCGGCGCCTCGCGGAAGCCCGTCACAACGTCCTCCTCGAGCTCGACGACGCCGAACGGCGAGTGCAGCGGGACGACAGTGATCGTGGCCGCGGCGGCGCTCGACCGGTGCAGGTCGAGGAGCCGCTCGAGGCCGACGTCGACGAGCTCGTCGCCGTTGAGCGCGTAGACGTCACCCGTCTCCTGTCTGCGCTGCGCGGCGAACCGGATGCCGCCGCCGCGGCCCATCGGCTCGGGCTCGCCGACTGGGACGATCTCCGGGCCGATGCCGCCCAGAACCCTCTCGAAGAGCTCCTCCTGCCCGGCCGCGCAGCTGACGAGCACGCGCTGCACGCCCACCGCCCGGAGTTGCTCGACCTGGTAGGCGGCCAGCGGCCGGCCCCCGATCTCGACGAGCGCCTTGGGCTTGCCTTGCGCGGCCTCGCCGAGCCGCTCGGCTTTGCCGCCCGCCAGGATGATCGCTTCCACTAGCGGTTCAGCTCGTGCTCTGGCTCTTCCGTCTCGGGGAGCTCGGCGAACGGCGAGGCTGCGCGACCGATGCCCTCGTACGTAAAGCCCATCTCACGCGCAGCCTCGGGATCGAGCAGGTTGCGGCCGTCGATGATCACCGGCCTGTTCATTGCTTGCCGCACCTCCTCGGAGGCGAGCGAGCGAAGCTCGTCCCACTCCGTGACGATCACGGCCGCGTCGGCCCCGGCGACCACGTCGAGCACGCTGTCGCAGAAGGTGACGCCCTGAAGCAGGTGCCGCGCGTCGGCGACGGGATCCCAGGCGCGCACGTCGGCCCCCTCCGCGAGCAGCCGCGAAGCGAGCACGAGCGAGGGAGCTTCGCGCAGGTCGTCGGTGTTCGGCTTGAAGGCGAGCCCGAGGAGGGCGACCGTCTTGCCCCGCAGTTTCCCGAGGTGCTTTTCGAGCTTCCCAATGACGCGCCGCTTCTGGAGCTCGTTGACCTCGATCACCGCGTTCAGCAGCTGGAAGTGGTAGCCGGAGTTCGAGGCGAGCTGCTTCAGGGCGACGCCGTCTTTCGGGAAACAGGAACCGCCCCAGCCAATTCCGGCTCTGAGGAAGTGCGGGCCGAGGCGGTGATCCAGGCCGATGCCCTCCGCGACCTGGACGACGTCGGCTCCCGTGGCTTCGCAGACGTTCGCGATCTCGTTGATGAAGCTGATCCGCGTCATCAAGAACGCGTTCGCGGCGAGCTTGATCATCTCGGCGGAGGCGACGTCCGTGCGCACGATCGGTGCGCCGAGCGGGTCGTAGAGAGCCGCGACGATCTCGGAGTCGGCCTCTGCATAGGCGCCGACGACGACGCGGTCGGGCTCCATGAAGTCGCGCACGGCAGTTCCTTCGGCCAGAAACTCGGGATTCGAGACATAGGCGACGTGCGCGCGCCCACGCGCCTCGAGCGCAGCGCGGGCCTTCTCTCCCGTCCCGACCGGAACCGTGCTCTTCATCACGAGCAGCGACCGCTCCTCGTGTGGCGGCAGCTCGTCGACCACGCGCCAGACGGCCGAGAGGTCCGCGTCTCCGGAGTAGGTCGGCGGCGTGCCGACGCAGACGAACACGATCGGCGCTGCGGCCAGGTCGGCGACGTCGAGCGTGAAGGTAAGCCGGTCACGGTTGCGCTCGAGCAGCTCCTCGAGCCCGGGCTCGTGGAAGGGCAGCTGCCCCGAGCGCAGCGCCTCGATCCGTTCCGGGACGATGTCGCGGACTACGACGTCGTGGCCGAGGTCAGCGAAGCAGGCCCCCGTGACGAGGCCGACCCAGCCTGCGCCGAAGATGCCGATCACGCCCGGCAGGCTATCGAGTCATCGGCCGGAAACCGCGGGCGATCGCCAGCATCGTCTCGTTCGAAAGCTCGTCCAGCAGCGAGTTGACGACCCAGTACGTCGCCCCGCCGGTGCGGAGGACGACCATGTGCAGCTGGCCGCTGTTGTAGTACAAGTCGAACCGCCGCCCATGGACCCACTGCGTCAGGCTCTTGTCGGCGAGGATCGGCGCGTCCTTCCAGGCGCTCTCCTGGATCCCCCAGTACTGATTCGCCCCGAACCTGTAGGTCAGTCGGATCGTCGGCTGGCCGCCGAGCTTGTAGACGCGGACCGGAGTCTCGCCGTAGCCGGTATCGAGCTGTGAACCGCGCTCGATGACGTTCGGGTACTCGAGCCGGAACGGTAGCCGCCTCTTGTACTTCACCATTGCCGCGCGCGTCGTGCCGCCGTCGCTGCGGATGACCGGCGGGTGCCGGACAGGCGCCTGCTCGACGACCACCGGAGCGAGCCGGTCGTGGAAGGTCGAGCCCACCACGAGGGTCACGCACGCGCCGTTGGAGTCGTGCTTGATCTTCGGCCCCACGGGCTCGACGTCCGTGCTGCCGACCAGGCGGGCGACTCCCTGGGCCGCGCCCTTGCACGCTCCGCGGGCCGGGTCGAAGTACGCCTTCGAGTGAAAGTAGTTCCAGGTCGGAGCGTTCAT
>VAXM01000072.1 GCA_005883335.1 Actinomycetota bacterium | reverse complement strand
GACGATGAACAGGACCGCTGGGCCAATCAGCGCGGGGGCGAGAAAACGGCGCTCTTCGAGGAGGTCCCCCCAGCGCCGTCGTCGTGACTGGCCCTGGGCCACGCCTTCCAACGCCACGCGATGCTACAAGAAGGAAGTACAGTTTCGCCGCGACGAGGACGCCAGTGGCGGAGATCAGGCTCGAGCAGCTGACGAAGATCTACCCGGACGGCACCAAGGCCGTCGACGGGCTCGACCTCGAGATCCGGGACGGCGAGCTGGTCGTCCTCGTCGGCCCGTCGGGCTGCGGCAAGACGTCGGCCCTTCGCATGGTCGCTGGGCTCGAGGAGATCACACAGGGCCGGGTCTGGCTCGGCGAGCGGATGGTCAACAGGGTTCCGCCGAAGGACCGGGACATCGCGATGATCTTCCAGAACTACGCGCTCTATCCGCATATGTCCGCCTACGCGAACATGGCGTTTGCTCTCAAGATGCAGAAGGTGCCGAAGCGCGCGATCGCGACGAGGGTCGAGCATGCGGCACGGGTTCTGGGACTGAGCGGCGTGCTGAAGAAGCGCCCCCGCACGCTGTCGGGCGGCCAGCGGCAGCGCGTCGCGATGGGCCGCGCGATCGTGCGTGAGCCCCAGGCGTTCTTGATGGATGAGCCGCTCTCGAACCTGGACGCGAAGCTCCGCGTCGAGATGCGGGCCGAGATCGCCCGGCTGCAGCGCGATCTCGAGGTGACGACGATCTACGTCACGCACGACCAGACCGAGGCGATGACGCTCGGAGACCGGGTCGCCGTGATGCGCGACGGGCTCCTGCAGCAGTTCGACCGGCCCTCAGTGCTCTACGAGCGGCCGGTCAACCTGTTCGTCGCCGAATTCATCGGCTCACCGGCGATGAACCTCGTCGGCGCCGACCTGAAGCGTTCGAACGGATCGCTGCTGGCGCAGTTCGGCGACCATCGGCTGCGGCTGGACGACTCGCTTCGCGCCGAGCGGCCCGCGCTGGAGCGGTTCGAGGGCAAACGACTGATCCTCGGGATTCGGCCCGAGGACATGGAGGACGCCGCGCTTGCGGGCGTGGGCGTCCCGGACGAGCGGCGCCTGAAGGCGGTCGTCGACATCTGCGAGGACATGGGCTCGGAGATCCTCGTCCATTTCGGCGTCGGAGCCTCGCCGGTTCGGGGTGCGGATGTCACCGCTGCGGTCGGCGCGGAGGCCATGGCCGCAACCGAGGAGCACGCGAAGGAGAAGGGCAGTCTCTTCGTCGCCCGGCTCGAGCGTGGCACGCGCGCGCGTGAGCGGGAGCAGATCGAGCTGCTGGTGCGGACCGATCGGCTCCATTTCTTCGATCCCGAGACCGGGCACGGAATCTACGCCCACGAACAGGAGCCGTTCGCGGATCCTTGACCCGATTGAGCTAGAGGCGTACGGTCGAGCGCAGGATCGGCACGGGAGGAGAGGGTGTTCAGATGTAAGTCTCGTGCTGCGGCAAGGGCCGTCTCGTGACAGCGCCCGCCGACTCGGGCTCAGTCCGGGTCGGGGCCTACTCGCTTGAGGTCGCCACCCTAGGGGGCTCGTTCGCGCAGTTCGAGCCCGAGCCGGAGGACGAGAACGCAGGGGCGCTCGAGGCTGCACTCGAGGCGGAGGCCGGCAGACCGCAGGCGGCGGTCGCCGCAGTGGAGCAGTTCGAGGAGACCGCCGACGCGGTCACCGGACGGATCGAGCAGGCCGACAAGCTCCGTCGCGCGGCGGCGGCGGGCGACCTGCTCAGGCTCGACAACGTCACCGGCGAGATCGACGGCCTGCTCGACCTGTTCGCGCGGCTCGACAAGGCCGGGCGGTTCGAGGAGGAGCTGAAGCTGATGCGATCGCTGAACGGCCTGCTTGCGCTGACGCTCCGCTGGCTCGACCTGATCAGGTCGCTGCGGTCCTTGCTGAGCTCGGCCGAAGCCGCGGGACATGCGGCCGGACAGGCTTTCGCCCACCACGAGCTCGGCTCGCTCAACCTCTGCGCGGGTCGAGCCCAGGAGGCGTCCGAGCACCTCCGCGAAGCGTTCCGGCTCGAGAGCCAGATCGGCGACCTGGCCGGGCAGTGTGCGACACGTCACAATCTCGACTCGGCTCGTCGCGACGCTCTCGCGAGACGCGGCTGGGGTCGGCGACCACGCCGGCTCCTGCGCTCGGCTGTCATTGCTGCCGCCTTCCTCCTCGGCGGTGGCGGTGGAACTGCGCTTGCGCTCGTCATTGGACGAAACGACGGTGGCGGCGACCACTCGCCGGCCACGCTGATCGTCCGGAAGGACTTCGTGCCCAATGCGCCGGCCGCGTCCGTGACGATCTCCGTCACCTGCACGAACGGCGGCAGGCCTGACAAATCGCCGAAGACCGCCTCGGAGGCAGCGCCGGCGGTGTTCACGATCACCCACCTCGGGAATGACGCGACCTGCACAGCCGGCGAACGTCCGTCGCCTGCCGGCTACACCGCGACTGCGCGAGGTTGCCGGGACGTATCGATCGCTGCAGGCGAGTCCCGCTCCTGCACGATCACGAACAGGCGCAAGGGAGTCGGCTCCGCCACGCTGATCGTCCGCAAGGACTTCGTGCCCGACGTTCGCGGAGCATCCGTGACGGTCTCCGTCAGTTGCACGAACGGCGGCAGGCCCGACAAGCCGCAGAAGGCAGCGACCGAAGCCGCGCCGGCCGTCTTCAAGATCACCCGGTTCGGCAAGAGAGCGACGTGCACGGCCAGTGAGGGCTCAGTCCCCTCCGGTTACGCGCCGAACGCGCGCGACTGCCAACAGGTTGCGATCAGTCGCGGGGCCTCCCCGTCGTGCAGGATCATCAACACGAGGGCCAGCGTCTCCTCAGCAACCTTCACCGTCACGAAGGACTTCTCCGACGACAGCACCCTGAAGGTGAGCATCGGGCTGAGTTGCGACAGCGGCACGGTCGCTGAGACGCCGGTCCCCGCAGCGGAGGGCGTTCCGGCCACGTTTTCGATTACCGGCTTCGGCAGCGGGACGACGTGCACGGCCACGGAGGGAACCCCGCCGCCCGGCTACAAGGCGGACGACGTTGACTGCCGGCGAGTCGCGATCGCCGACCGCACGTCTCCCTCATGCACGATCGTCGACACCCTGAACACGACCACCTTGACGGTTCACAAAGAGTTCACGGACGGGAACACGAGCACAGTCAGCATTAGCCTGACCTGCAGTAGCGGCAGCATCGATGACTCCACACAGACCGCTTCGCCCAGCTCGCCGGCGAACTTCACGATCACCGGCTTCGTCGCCGGCGTGACCTGCAGCGCCACCGAGAACAAGCTCCCGAGCGGCTATTCGGGAGACGCGTCGGACTGCCAGGACGTGCCGCTCGTCTCTCGAGGCGAGTGCACGATCGTTAACTCGCCGCCTGGATAACGCCCTAGAACGCCGTCAGCCAGACGGCCGTGCCGTGGCCCCTGCGCCTCTGAGACGCGTCCTCGGCCGAGAAGCGCAGCCGCTTCGGGCCGGTGTCGTCGCCGTGGGAGACGAGCATCGGGTCGGCGCCGCCCGCCACCACCACCGCGACGTGCTGGCCGCGGCTCGGCGGCGTCCAGACGACGAGGTCGCCCGGCTGCGCAGCGGTCTTCGGGATCCGGCGGCAGTGGTCGAGCATCGTCCCGGTGTACCCGCCGGCGCGAGGGTCGTAGGCTCCCGGCCAGTTTGGGTTCGGGGCGCCGGCCCACGCGTAGCAGAAGGTGGCGAATCCGGAGCAATCTGTCGCCAACGGAAGTGCGCCGGGAGTCTTCATCGCGCTGAGCCGGACGGTCCCATCGCGCGTGTAGCCGATCCGGTTGGAGTTCTTGACGCCCCAGAGCGCCCAGTTGACGATCCGCTTGCGGACCGTCTTCTCCGGTCCCGCCTGCTTGAGCCGCTGTGCGCGCCGCTTCTTGAACGCGGCCGGGAGGGTCTTCTTGCCCGAGAGGAGCGCGCCCACCTGCGGACCGAACGATCCATTGACCGCGCTCGGCGGGTAGCCGAGCTCCCACTTCGCGCGCCGCACCGCGCCGGCCGTGAGGTCGCCGAACTCGCCGTCGGTCCCGCCCGGGTCGAAGGAGCCGTACTTGTTCTTCAGGAGGAGCCGCTGCGCGGCGCCGATGTCGTCTCCGGTCATGTGCGGGTTCGCGAGCTGGAGCACGCGCGGCCCCTCCGCGACCGCGGCCCGGCCGCCCTCCTGCAGGCGCTTCAGCAAGACGGCGGCCCCGCACTGCTGCGAGACGGCGGCCCGCGAGAACCTGCCGTCCGCGACGTACTTCCCGCGCGCGTAGTGGTTCGAGAAGCTCCAGAGGTAGGGCGAGAGCACCTGCGGATGGTGGTCCCGATAGCCGAAGCCGTTGTAGCCCTCGAGCTTGTAGAGGGTTCCCGGAACGCTCCAGTCCTTCCAGTTCCCGAAGCCCTGGTAGGTGAGCGCGTCGATCGCGCTGGCCTCCCACGTAAAGGGCGGCTTGCCGGCGCGCGGCCGGCCTGCGGGGACGTGTGTCGTGCGGGCGGTCAGCGGGTCGCCGTTGTGGAGGTGTCGCGTGAAGTCGCCGCCGGCCTCCATGCTGTGGATCACCGCGACGACGTACCAGGGCATGCCGACGGCGCTGGCGACCTTCTCGTAGCGCGCCCGGCTCGCGGCGAGGCCGCGCGCGATCCGGTCGATGACCGTCCTCCGCGCCGGCCGGACCAGGCACGACTTGTAGAGCAGCGTGTACTCGCGGCGAAGCGAATTCGTCAGCGCGGGCAAGGTCTCAGACGCTCGTGGTGGTCAGGCCGGTCTCGTCGTCGCCCTTCGGCTGCGCTCCCTTCCCGCTGCCCACAACCGACTCGAGCGTCGTCGCAAGCAGCATGTCCTGCGCGAGCCGCTCGCTGAAGCCGGCCGCGAACGAGAAGACGACGAAGTAGTACGAGCTGCCCGCCTTGTTCGCGAGGTCGATCCCGATTACGCCGCTCTTCAGGGCGAGGTACGTCATGACGCCGAACACGGCGCCGACGAACGGGCGCAGCGACCCGAGTGTGCGCAGCGTGTCCTTGCCGAACTCCCAGTCGACGCTGACCTTGCCGGAGCTGAGCCGCGACAGAACGCTCATCAGCGCGCCCACGGCGCCCACGCTGAAGCAGAGGAGCCCGATCCCGACCGCGCTCGAGTTGTTGTGACCGATCACGATCCAGCCCGCGACCGAGATCAACAGCGGAGGGAGCATGCCGAACAGCATCCCGCCGACGTAGGTGATCTGGCCCGAGCGCTCGGCCGCGTGCCGGTAGTACGTGTCGATCTCCTTGAGGCCCGCCCGTGTCGAGCGCGAGATCTCGGAGACGGCTTTCTCATCGCTTGTGTGCGGCGTCTCCGCGAAGGCGAGCACGAAGCTGATCACGTTGAAGAGCGCCTGGATCGCGAGGCGCCGGCTCGTGTCGCGCAGCACCTCCTGCACCTTGACGGCCAGCGTCTCGCACTCGTAGAGCAGCCGCATCAGCTTCGGCTTGTCCTTTGTCGACCAGTCGGTCGCCCAGTGCAGCCGGACGGTGTCGGTGAGCAGCAGCGGCCGCCGCTTGATCGTCAGCGCGATCCCGGACGCCTCGGTCGTGCACCAGTACTGACTGACGATTTCACCGTTAGCCGCCTCGAAGCGCTCGACGAACTCCCGGTAGCGCTGCTCCGCGGGGCCCTCGTACGGGCCGTGGTGTTCCGCGCTCAGCTCCTGCTGCCGGAGGTGGTGAACCCACGCGAGCTCCGGGAACGAGACCCCTCGGTCGGTGCGTCGCCGTTTTCGAAAAAGCGTCCGGAGGCTCCTCCCTCCAGGAGCCTCGACGGTGGTCGCCCCTACCGCGTTCAATCAAACCCCTCCTCTCCCGAGGCTGGGCCGCAAAGCCAGCGTAGGATGATCGAGCGCGTTTGGCAAGGTTGAATGCCCGCTCACCGCGGGGTACGCTCGACGTCTGCGGCCGGAAGAATGAGACCGGCGAGTCACAACGGGGCGCAAGACCATTTCGAGGCCGTGATCGTCGGATCGGGCTTCGGCGGCTCCGTGACCGCTTATCGGCTCGCCGAGGCCGGCAAGCGCGTCTGCCTGCTCGAGCGCGGGAAGCCGTACCCGCCCGGCTCGTTCCCGCGCAGCCCGCTCGGTTTCTCGCAGAACTTCTGGGACCCGAGCCGAGGCCTCTACGGAATGTTCAACGTCTGGAATTTCAGCGGCATCGACGCGCTGATCTCGAGCGGGCTCGGCGGCGGCTCGCTGATCTACGCGAACGTGATGATCCGCAAGGACGAGCACTGGTTCGTCCATGACGGCGGCGAGAACTGGCCGATCAGCCGTGCCGACCTCGATCCGCATTACGACCGCTGCGAGTCGATGCTCGGCGTCCAGAAGTATCCACTCGACGACGAACCGTACGCATCGACCCGGAAGACACTGGCCTTCCGGGACGCTGCGCAGCGGCTCGGCTACGACTGGTTCCTGCCGGACCTCGCGGTCACCTTCGCGAACGAGGGCGAGGCGCCGGTGCCCGGGGAGCCGATCCGCGAGGAGCACCCGAACCTGCACGGTCGCACCCGCTACACGTGCCGGCTCGTCGGCGAATGCGACGTCGGCTGCAACTATGGGTCGAAGAACTCGCTCGACTACAACTACCTGAGCGCGGCCAAGCGCCATGGCGCCGAGCTGCGGACGTGTTGCGAGGTGAAGGCCTTCAGGCCCCGCGACGGCGGCGGCTTCGAGGTCGACTACGTCGTGCACGAGCCCGGCAGCGAAGGGTCTGAGCCTGCCCCGGCGACGATCACGACCGACACGCTCGTCCTCTCGGCAGGAACACTCGGCAGCACCTTCCTGCTGCTCAGCAACCGCGATGCGTTTCCGTCGCTCTCGCCCGCCCTCGGGACGCGCTTTTGCGGCAACGGCGACCTCTTGACCTTCGCGCTCCGCTGCCGCGAAGAGATCAACTCCGATTTCGGCCCCGTAATCACGAGCGCGATCCGCATGGGCGACGCGGCCGATGCCGACGGCTCCACCGGCCGCGGCTTCTACATCGAGGACGCCGGCTACCCGAGCTTCCTCAGCTGGATGCTGCAGGCGGCCGACGAGCCGCGCGCGCTCTGGCTCTGGCGCAAGGCTGCGCTCCGCATCCTCGTGAAGTGGATCCAGCGGAAGCCGCAGCCGGACGTGAGCGGCGCGGTCTCGTCGTTCTTCGGCGACGCGGCACTCTCCGCGGGGCTCCTGCCGCTCCTCGGAATGGGCCGCGACGTCCCCGAGGGACGGATGCACCTGCACGACGGTCTGCTCGACGTCGACTGGTCGAAGGACGGCGCGTCGAAGCCCTATTTCGAGAAGCTGCGCGACACGATGCACGCCCTCGCCGACGAGCTCGGCGGCCACTTCCAGGACAACCCGCTCTGGTGGCTCAGCAAGGTCATCACCGTCCACGCGCTGGGCGGCTGCCCGATGGGCCGCGACCCGAGCGAAGGGGTCGTCGACAACTGGGGCCGCGTCTTCGGCGTTCCGGGCCTGTACGTCGCCGACGGGTCGGTCATGCCCGGCCCGGTCGGGCCGAATCCGAGCTTGACGATCGCCGCGCTCGCGGACCGGTTCGCCGACGGAATCATCGAGGGGAGGCCACAGCCATGAACGAACGCGTAGTGCCGTTCCGGGCTCGGGACGGCTTCGAAGAGAACCTGATCAACGTGCGCGGATCGGCCAAGCCCGAGAAGGGCCCGGTCCTGCTCGTCCACGGGGCCGGGGTCCGGGCCAACATCTTCCGCGCGCCGAGCGGCGGGACCATCGTCGATGCGCTCGTCGACGCGGGCTACGACGTCTGGCTCGAGAACTGGCGCGCGAGCATCGACTTCGAGCCGAACGAGTGGACGCTCGACCAGGCCGCCGTGCACGACCATCCGGCGGCGGTGGAGACCGTCGCCCGCGAGACCGGGGCGGAGGAGGTCAAGGCGATCATCCACTGCCAGGGGTCGACCAGCTTCATGATGTCCGCCGTCGCGGGGCTCGTCCCCAAGGTGACGACCGTGATCACGAACGCCGTCTCGCTGCACCCGGTCATCCCGCGCTGGTCGCGGCTCAAGATCGGATACGCGCTTCCGTTCGTCGGGAAGTTCACGCACTACCTCAACCCGCAGTGGGGCGTGAGCGCGCCGGGCGTGACGCCGAAGGTGCTCAACGGGCTCGTCCAGGCGACGCACCACGAGTGCTCGAACCCCGTCTGCAAGGAGGTCAGCTTCACGTACGGCAGCGGTTTCCCGGCCCTCTGGAAGCACGAGAACCTGAACGCCGAGACGCACGAGTG
>VAXM01000071.1 GCA_005883335.1 Actinomycetota bacterium | reverse complement strand
GTCGCCACAGGGTGCGGCGGTGGGAAGAAGAAGTCCGCCTCCACCCCGAGCACTTCGGGCAAGACCTTCGCAAGCTTGAAGGTCGTCTGGGGAGACACCGACTACATGGATCCGGGGCTCTCGTACCGCCTCGAGTCCTGGCAGCTCTTCCAGAACATCTACGAGGGCCTCGTCGGCCAGAAGCACGCCGAAGGCGCGGCCTCTGCGGACGTCGTGCCCGTGCTCGCGGAGAGCATGCCCAAGGTGAACGCGAACGGCACCAACTACAAGTTCACGTTGCGGAAGGGCCTCAAGTACTCGAACGGCAAGCCGATCAAGGCGAGCGACTTTCCGGCGACGATCGTCCGCGACTTCAAGATGAGCTCGCCTGGCGTGGGCTTCTACTCGAACATCGTGGGCAGCGACGCTTGCGAGAAGACCCCGCCCAAGTGCGCTTCGATCTCCGGGATCGTCGCCGACGACTCCGCGGGCACGGTCGAGATCAAGCTGAAGAAGCCGCAGTCGGACTTCCTCTACGTGATGTCGCTGCCGTTCTCGTCGCCTGTTCCGGCCGGCACGCCTGCGAAGCCGCTGACGAACCCGCCGCCGGCGGCGAGCGGGCCGTACTACATGACGAGCTACCAGCCCCACAAGTCGTTCACGATCAAGCGGAACCCGAACTACAAGAAGGGCTCGATCCCGACGATTCCTCAGGGCAACCCCGACCAGGTCGTCGGCCAGATCATGACCGACGAGTCGGCGTCGGCCCAGCAGGTGATCTCGGGTGCCGCCGACTACGACGAGAACCTGCTGCCGACCGACCGGCTGGCGCAGATCCAGAAGAAGTACGGCGATCAGGTGAATTTCTTCACCACCCCGTCGACGTACTACTTCTTCATGAACTTTCGCAGGCCCCCGTTCAACAAGTTGCAGGCGCGGATGGCGGTCAACTACGGGATCGATCGCGACCAACTCGTCAAGATCCGCGGCGGTCTCGGCCGGACGACGCAGAACTTCCTGCCCCCGACGTACCCGCAGTACAAGAAGATCGACTTCTACAAGCACGACCTCGCGAAGGCGAAGCAGCTCGTGCAGCAGTCCGGCACCAAGGGCATGAAGGTGACCGTCTTCACGATCGGCGACGACCAGGTCGACAAGGCGACCGGCGAGTACCTGCAGGGCGTCCTGAAGCAGATCGGCTGGAACGCCGGCATCCGCGAGCTCGCGAGCGGGACGTACTTCACGGTCGTCGGCAACCAGGCGACGAAGGCGCAGATCGGCTTCACCGACTGGTTCCAGGACTACCCGTACCCGACGGACTGGTTCGACATCCTCCAGAACGGCGAGAAGATCACGCAGGTCCACAACAACAACTACGGGAACGTCGACATCCCGGCGGTCAACAAGGAGATCGACCGGCTCGCCTCGCTGCCGCCCGACCAGGCGACCTCGAAGGAGACGAACGACGCGTGGGCGAAGGTCGACCGCGACCTGATGGTCAAGTACGCGAGCACTGTCCCGTACCTGAACGGCCTGCTGACCGACTTCTTCTCGAGCCGGATGGATCCGGGCTGCAACGTGACGACGAACTTCTACGCGGACTTCTCGCAGTTCTGTCTGAAGTAGCCGACGAGGGCTCCGGGCGGCGCGGATCGACCGCGTCGCCCGGGCCACGTCCCGAGCGGGAGAGGTAGGTGGCGACCAGCGAGACCGGACAGGACTTCACCCTCGACACCGCGGCCGAGCTCGCATCCGAGGAGCGCGGCAGAGGGATTGAGGGGAAGAGCCCGTGGTTCCTCGCCTGGCGGCGCCTGCGCCGGAACTGGATCGGGCTCGGCTTCCTGCTCATCTTCGTCCTGATCGTCGCCGGCTGCCTGCTCGCGCCGGTGTACGCCGCCCACGTCTCCCACCAGGGCGTCAACGACACGAACGTCGGCGGCACGATCACCGTCAACGGCAAGAAGGTCGACGTCGTGTCGTCGGGGGGCGTGACGGTAGGGGCGAACGGACAGCTCAAGGTGAAGCCGGGCGGCGTTCCGATCGGGCCGCAGTGGTGGCACGCCGGCGGCCGGTACGTTCTCGGCGCCGACTCGCTCGGACGCGACATCGCCACGCGCATCCTCTACGGCGGCGAGAACTCGCTGCAGGTCGGAATCGTGTCCGCGGCGATCTGCGCGTTCGTGGCGATCGTCCTCGCGCTGCTCGCGGGCTACTACGGCGGCGTCCTCGACTGGGTGATCACCCGCTTCTTCGACCTCATCTGGGCGTTCCCGGTGATCCTGCTCGGGATCGCGCTCGGAACGGCGCTGGCGATCAACGGCTTCCACCACTTCGGCATCAACCTGTCCGGCTCGAGCCTCTGGATCCCCACTTTCGTGATCTCGTACGTCTACATCCCGTACCTGGCGCGCCCGCTGCGGGGACAGATCCTCTCCCTGCGCCAGACGGAGTTCGTGGAGGCCTCGGTTGCCCAGGGGGCGAGCCCGCTGCGGATCATGTTCTCCGAGCTGCTCCCGAACATCGCCTCGAGCATCCTCGTGCTCTTCACGCTGATCGTTGCGAACACGATCCTCACCGAGGCAGCGCTCTCGTTCCTCGGCGCCGGCGTGCAGCCCCCGAACCCCTCGTGGGGCACGCTGATCTCCGCCGGTCAGACCACGATCGTGACTGCGCCGTGGCTCAGCGTCGCGCCGGGAATCGCGATCGTGCTCACGGTGCTCTCGCTCAACGCCTTCGGCGACGCTCTGCGTGACGCGCTCGACCCGCGCGCCAAGGTGAGGATCGAGCATTAGTGCTGGCCTTCCTGCTCAGGCGCGTGTTCGGAATGGTCGTCGTGCTCGCGGTCGTCAGCTTCATCGTCTACCTCGTCTTCGTGAAGATCCCCGGCGGCGACCCCGCGCAGCGGATCGCGGGGAGAACGGCGACGCAGGCGAACATCGTCGCGATCAGGGACAAGCTCAGCCTCGACCAGCCGTTCTACGTGCAGTGGTACAAGATGATGCAGCAGCTCTTCACGGGCAAGCTCATTTCCTACACCGACCAATTGAGCGTGGTCGGGCAGATCTGGCAAGGGCTGCCGGTCACCTTCTCGCTCTCGCTCGGCGCCGCGGTCATCTGGCTCTTCTTCGGCGTCCTCGTGGGGGTGATCTCGGCCGTCACGGCCGGCCGCTTATCCGACCGGCTGATCACGGTGCTCGCACTGATCGGCGTCTCGATGCCGGTCTTCTGGCTCGGGATCATCCTGCGCTACGGGTTGGCGGAGAGGAACAGCTTGTTCCCGGACGGCGGTTACGTGGCGCTGACCAGCAACCCGCTCCAGTGGTTCTACCACCTGCTCCTGCCGTGGGTGACGCTCGCCGTGCTCTTCATCGGCTTCTACGGGCGCGTGCTGCGCTCGAACATCCTCGACACGATCAACGAGGACTACGTCAGGACCGCGCGTGCAAAGGGGCTGAGCGCCCGCCGCGTCCTGATCAAGCATGCGCTGCGCAACTCGCTGATCCCGATCGTGACGCTGTTCGGGCTCGACTTCGCGGCCGTCCTCGGCGGTGGGGCGATCCTCACCGAGACCGTCTACGACCTGCACGGCGTCGGCTTCTATGCCCGCACCGCGATCGGCAACCTCGACCTGCCGCCGCTGATGGGCGTCACGCTCTACGGCGCGTTCTTCATCGTCTTCTTCTCGACGCTCGTGGACGTCGTCTACGCGTGGCTCGATCCCAGGATCCGGGTCAGGTAGCCCTCTGCCGTGAAGACGCGGCGCCCGTCAGGGCGACGCCGCACGACGAGGCCGAGCAGGTCACGCAGCTCCTCGCCGGCGAGCCGGTGACGGTCGAGGAGACGAACGGCGACTGGGCGCGGATTCGAACGGCGTACGACTATCCCGGCTGGATCCGCACCGTCCACCTGCGACATGTCCCAGGGACAGTTCCTCGGACCTGGCTGCCCGAGCCCCGTCCGGACGGCGATCTCGTTGCCGAGGCGCACGCGTACTTAGGCGCGCCGTACGAGTGGGGCGGGATGTCGGAGCGCGGGATCGACTGCTCCGGGCTCGTGCACATGGCCCACCGCTGGCTCGGCCGCCTTGTGCCGAGGGACGCGCACCAGCAGGAAGCCGCCGCGGAGCCGATCGACGAGATCGAGCTCCGCCGAGGCGACCTCGTCTGCTTCGGGCCACCTGGAGAGGCGCACCACATCGCGTTCTGGCTCGGCGAGGGCCGGATCCTCCACGCAACGCAGCGTGAGGGAACGGGCCGCGTCCTCGAGGAACCGTTCGAGCAGGCGCGTGGCCAACATGAGATCAGGTTTGTGCGTCTATTCAATTAGGCTCCACTTTGCGAAGATTGGCCCCAGCGGAATAGGGGTCTAATGAGGGAGGTTCGATGACTGGGAAGGGACGGTGGACGTGGCTGCTAGGTGTCCTCGCAATGGCAGCCGGGTTTTCCATGATGGTCGCGGCGTACGGCGCCGCGGGAACTAAGCACCAGGCAGCTACCACGAAGCCGATCGGCACGCTGCGGGCGGTGATCGACACGATCGACTACCTCGATCCGCAGCAGGCCTACACCGGTCAGGCCTGGTGGGCGATGTGGAACGTCTACGAGACGCTGCTGACCTACAAGCACGTCGACGGCCCGGCCGGCTACAAGCTCGTCCCCGGCCTGGCTCAGTCGCTGCCGACGGTCTCGAGGAACGGCAAGGTCTACAAGTTCAAGCTCCGCAAAGGCCTCAAGTACTCGAACGGCAAACCCGTCAAAGCCAGCGACTTCAAGTGGGCGATCAAGCGCGGCTTCCTCGCGCAGGGACAGGGCGTCGGCTTCTACACGGACATCGCCGGGGCCGAGGCGTACTCCAAGAACCCGACCCCCGGCGGAAACATTCCGGGGATCATCGTCAACAACAAGACGCGGGCGATCACGATCAAGCTCGTCTCACCACGAGGTGACTTCTTGACGATCCTCGCGCTCTTGTTCGCGGCGCCGGTTCCGGGGAACACCGGGCCGGAGATCCAGAACGGATCGATTCCGGGGACCGGGCCGTACGCGTTCTCGAACTACGACCCGAACCGCAGCTTCACGATGGTTCGGAACAAGTTCTTCAAGCGGACACGGTTCATCCCGCGCGGAACTCCGAACCGGATCGAGGTCAGCCTGATCGGCGACGCCGACGCGGCGACCCAGAAGGTGACGAGCGGCCAGGCCGACTACTCCAACGCTGCGATCCCGCCCGACCGGATCGCGGACGCGAAGAGCAAGGGCCACCTGGTCCTGCGCCAGACCGCGAATACGTACTACTTCTGGATGAACATCCGCGAGGCGCCGTTCAACAAGCTGAAGGTGCGCCAGGCGGTGAACATGGCCATCGACCGCAAAGCGATGCAGACGCTCGTCTGGGGCGGCCTCGGCCAGGCGACGCAGAACGTGCTGCCGCCGACCTATCCGTCGTACAAGAAGCTCAGCCTGTACCCGCGCAACCTGACCAAGGCGAAGCAGTACATCAACCAGGCGGGCGCGAACGGCGCGGCGGTCAAGGTCTGGACGAGGAACGTCACCGACGCGGTTACGGCGGCGACGTACTACACCAACGTCCTCAACTCGATCGGCCTGAACGCGTCGCTCACGATCCTGCCGAGGGCGACGTACTACACGACGATCGGCAACGTCAACACGCACGCGCAGACCGGCTGGGCGCGGTGGCTCGAGGACTACCCGCACCCGCTCGACTGGTTCGACGTGCTGCTGAACGGCAACCGGATCACCGACCAGGACAACAACAACTACGCCTGGTACAAGAACAAGAAGACGGACAAGACGATCGAGCAGCTGAAGAAGCAGCCGCTCCTGACGCCCGCGGTCAACGCGAGGTGGGCGGCTGTGGAGAAGCAGATCATGCAGCAGGCCCCGTGGGCCCCGTGGTCGAACCGGGTCTTCCCCGAGTTCTTCACGAAGCAGATCGGCTGCATCCACATCCAGCGGCTATACGGCATCGATTTCGCACGGCTGTGCCGGAAGTAGGGACGTAGCTCCACGCGACCAAAGTGAGGGCGCCTCCGGGCGCCCTCACTGACTACACTCGCCGCAGGGAGGAATGGCCGAGCCCGCCACCGATTTCACGCTCGACAGCGCCGCTCTTCTCGCCGCCGAAGAGCATGAGGTGTCGATTGTCGGGCGCAGCCCCACGTACCTGGCGTGGCGGCGGCTGCGGCGGAACTACGTCGCGCTCTTCTCGCTCGTGGTCTTCGTCCTGATCGTCGCCTGCTGCGCGCTGGCGCCGGTCTACGCGCACCGAATCGCGCATACCGGCCCGAACGAGATTCACGCGACCGAGCTCGTGCGGGTCAACGGCAAGGACCGGCAGGTCGTCGGCGGCGGCTCGTATTTGGACCCGAAAACGAACCAGTTCGTCGTTCGCGGCATCAGCGTTCTCGGGCCGACGTGGTGGCACGCGGACGGCCGCTTCGTCCTGGGCTCCGATGCTCTCGGCCGCGACGTGGCCGTGCGCTTGCTCTACGGCGGGCTCAACTCACTCAAGATCGGCATCGGCTCGGCGCTGATCTGTTCCTTCATCGCCATCGTCCTCGCCCTGATCGCGGGGTACTTCCGCGGCTGGGCGGACTGGATCATCAGCCGCTTCTTCGATCTGATCTGGGCGTTCCCGGTGCTGCTGCTTGCGATCGCGCTCGGAAGTGCCCTGCAAATCAACGGTTTTCACCACTTCGGGATCAACATCAAGCCCGGCAGCCTCTGGATTCCGCTGCTGGTGATCTCGTACGTCCTGATCCCTTACATCGGACGCCCGCTCCGCGGCCAGATCCTCTCGCTGCGTGAGAAGGAGTTCGTCGAGGCCGCGGTCGGTCAGGGCGCGAGCCCACTGCGGATCATGTTCTCCGACCTGCTCCCGAACGTCGCCTCGACGGCGCTCGTCTTCTTCACGCTGATCATCGCGAACAACATCCTCACCGAGGCCGGGCTCTCGTACCTCGGCGCGGGCGTGCAGCCGCCGAACCCGTCCTGGGGAACCCTGATCGCGAGCGGGCAGGACCAGATCCACACCGCGCCGTGGCTCGCGATCATCCCGGGGATCGCGATCGTGCTGACCGTGCTCTCGATGAACATCTTCGGCGACGGTCTCCGTGACGCCCTCGACCCGCGCGCCAAGGTCCGGGTGGAGCACTGATGGCCCCCTTTGTGATCCGCCGGCTGATCGGGATGGTCGCCGTGCTCTTCGGGGTCAGCGTCCTGGTCTACGTCGTCTTCATCCTCGTCCCCGGCGGCGACCCCGCCCAGCGGATGGCCGGCAAGAACCCGCTGCCGGCGAACATCCTCAACATCCGCAAGAAGTGGGGGTTCGACAAGCCCTTCTACGTCCAGTACGTGAGGATGATGCAGAAGGCCGGGAACGGCCTGATCGGGAAGCACGGCGAGTACGACATCCTCACGTCGTTCCAGAACCGCCAGAACGTCGTCCACGAGATCAAGCGCGGCATCCCGGCCACGTTCTCGCTCTGCATCGGCGCGGGGTTCATCTGGCTCCTGTTCGGAGTTCTGGTCGGCTTCTTCTCGGCGGTGACCGCCGGGAGGTGGTCCGACCGGTTAATCACGACCTTCGCGCTGATCGGCGTCTCGATGCCGGTCGCGTGGCTTGCCGTGGTCCTGCGCTACTTCCTGGCGGAGCAGCCCAAGAAGCCGATCTTCCCGGACGGCGAGTACGTCCCGTTGACCGCCGACCCCGTGCAGTGGGCGTTCCACCTCCTGCTGCCGTGGTTCTGCCTCTCCGTGCTCTTCATCGGCTTCTACGGCCGCGTCCTGCGCTCGAACATGCTGGACGCGATGAACGAGGAGTACGTCCGCACGGCCAAGGCCAAGGGACTGACCCGCCGGCGCGTCCTCTTGCGACACGTCCTGCGGAACTCGCTGATCCCGATCGTCAGCCTCTTCGGGCTCGATTTCGCCGCGGTGCTCGGCGGCGGCGCGATCCTCACCGAGACCGTCTTCGACCTGAAGGGCGTCGGCTGGTACGCCGCTCAGTCCGTCGGCGACCTCGACCTGCCGCCCATAATGGGCGTGACGCTCTACGGCTCCTTTTTCATCGTCGTATTCAGTGCGCTCGTAGATTTCATGTACGCGTTCCTCGACCCAAGGATCAGACCGACGTAATGGCCGAAAGACTGCTCGAGGTGAAGGGCCTGAAGGTCAGCTTTGCGACCGAGGACGGCATCGTCCGCGCGGTCGACGGCGTCGACTTCGAGCTCGACCGCGGCAGCGTCTTCGGGATCGTGGGCGAGTCCGGCTCGGGCAAGAGCGTCACCGCGATGACCATCCTCGGCCTCACGCGCGACAAGAACACGCGCTTCGAGGGCGAGGTCGTCTACAAAGGCCGGAACCTGCTCGCGTTGCCCGAGTCCCGCCTGCGCGACGTGCGCGGGAACGAGATCGCGATGATACAACGTGGGCGACCAGATCGTCGAGGCGATCGTGACGCACGAGAACATCTCCAAGTCGGCCGCGAAGCGGCGGGCCGTCGAGCTGCTGCGCCAGGTCGGGATTCCGAACGCGGAGCAACGCGTGGACGACTATCCGCACCAGTTCTCGGGCGGCATGCGCCAGCGCGCGATGATCGCGATGGCGCTCTCCTGCAACCCCGACATCCTGATCGCCGACGAGCCGACCACTGCGCTCGACGTCACCATCCAGGCGCAGATCCTCGAGTTGATCGACCGGCTCAAGGATGACTTCGACTCGGCAGTGATCCTGATCACGCACGACCTGGGTGTCGTCGCCGACGTCGCCGACGAAGTCGTCGTCATGTACGCGGGCAGGGTCGTCGAGCGCGGCGGGAAGCGCGACATCTTCTACGACCCCCAGCACCCGTACACGTGGGGCCTGCTCGGCTCGATCCCGCGCCTCGACCGGCCGAAGCCGAAGAAGCTGCACTCGATCAGCGGCATGCCTCCGTCGCTGATCAACCTCCCGCGCGGCTGCAAGTTCCGGCCGCGCTGCCCGCACGCGTTCGAGAAGTGCCAGGAAGAGCCGGGGCTGGATCAGCGCGTCGAAGAGCGAGGCCACCTCGACCGCTGCTGGCTCTCGGTCGAGGATAAGCGCCGCCTGCGCGAGCGCACGATCGTCGGGGAGGCGGTGGCATGAGCCTCGAGAACGGCGCCCTCCTCGAGGTCCAGAACCTCAAGAAGTACTTCCCGATCCGGAAAGGCGTCCTCCAGCGTGAAGTTGAGCGCGTCCACGCCGTCGACGACGTCACGCTCAGTGTCCGGAAGGGCGAGACGATCGGTCTCGTCGGCGAGTCCGGCTGCGGCAAGTCGACGCTCGGCCGCTGCATCGTGCGCCTGCTGGAGCCGACCGCCGGCGACGTC
>VAXM01000070.1 GCA_005883335.1 Actinomycetota bacterium | reverse complement strand
CCACCTGGTAGGCGATCGCGACGGCGCCGCTCCTCGCGTAGCGGATGTCGAGGCCCATGCGCACGAGTTTCCTAGACTTGCGGCATGGCCACAACCGCTCTGGAACGCAAGCTCTTCGTCGCCGGCGAGTGGGTCGAGACCGGCGACTGGTTCGAGGTTCGCTCGCCCTACTCCGGCGAGGTCGTCGGCCGCGTTGCGAAGGCCGGAGCCGAGGAGACGAAGCGCGCAATCGATGCCGCCGAATCGGCGATGCGGGAGCCGCTGCCGGCCCACAAGCGGGCCGAGATCCTCGTTCGCGTGGCGATGGCCCTCGGCCGCCGCCACGACGAGGTCGCCCGGCTGATCTCGGACGAGGCGGGCAAGCCGATGAAGGCCGCGCGCCTCGAGGCGAAGCGCGCGATGTCCACGTACACGTTCGCGGCGGTCGAGGCGCGCAAGCTCGCAGGCGAGATGGTGCCGATGGACGCGGCGCAGGCCGGCGAGGGCAAGCTTGCATTCACCTTGCGTCAGCCGATCGGGGTCGTCGGCGCGATCTCGCCGTTCAACTTCCCCCTCAACCTCGTGGCGCACAAGCTCGCGCCCGCGCTCGCCGCCGGCTGCGCGGTGGTGCTGAAGCCTGCGAGCCAGACACCGCTCTCCGCGCTGCTGCTCGCCGAGCTCGAGGAGGAAGCCGGCCTCCCGCCGGGTTGGCTGAGCGTCGTCGCCGGCTCTTCCTCCGAGATCGGCGACGTCCTGGTCGAGGACGAACGCGTCAAGGCGATCACCTTCACCGGCTCGGGCGCGGTGGGCTGGAAGCTGAAGGAGCGCGCGCCCAAGAAGAAGGTCAACCTCGAGCTCGGCAACGCGACCCCGGTGATCGTCGCTGCGGACGCAGACCTCGACGCCGCGGCGAAGGCGCTGGCCGCGAACAGCTTCTCCTTCGCCGGCCAGAGCTGCATCTCCGTTCAGCGAATCTACGTCGAGCGCTCCGCGTACGACGAGTTCCTCCAGCGGTTCCTCCCCGCCGTCGGAGCGCTGAACGTCGGCGACCCTGGGGACGAGGACACCGACGTCGGCCCGGTGATCGACGCGGACGCGAAGGAGCGGATTCTGGCCTGGATCGAGGAAGCGCGCTCGGGAGGTGCTGAGGTCCTCGCGGGCGGCGAGGAGCGCGACGACCTGATCCAGCCGACCGTGATCGGGCACGCGGGCCCCGAGCTGAAGGTCAGCTGCGAGGAAGTCTTCGGCCCGGTCGTGACGGTGAACGCGGTCGACTCGGTCGACGAGGCGATCGAGCTCGCCAACTCGACGCGCTACGGCTTGCAGGCCGGGGTCTTCACGAGGTCGCTCGAGACGGCACTCCGCGCGGCGCGCGAGCTCGAGTTCGGCGGCATCACGGTCAACGAGGCGCCGACTTTCCGCTCCGACCAGATGCCGTACGGCGGGGTCAAGGACTCGGGCAACACCCGCGAGGGGCCGCACTATGCGGTGCGCGAGCTGACCGAGGAGCGCCTCGTCGTGCTCACCCTCCCGAGTTAGTTTGGCGTCGGACGCCGCGGGAACGGACGGACCATGATCGGGCTCGCACTCGCCATCATCATCGTCGGGATCGTCTTCGGCTTCGTGATCCCGTGGGTCGGGATCGTCGTCGGCTTCGCCGGCCTCGTGCTCTTCATCGCCTTCGTGGCCGGCTTTGGCCGCAGGGCAGCCGAGCCGAGACAGTAGTAGCTCCCGCCTAACCCACTGCTAGCCTCCCTCGTGGTGCGTTTTCCCCTGCTAAACCGCATCCGCCGCCGGTCGGAACGCGCCTCCACCGAGATCCCCGTGCCGGTCGTTCGGCGGGCGCCCTCTCCCGGAGCGCTGCGGCGCGAGCGCAGGGCGATCCTGAAGGCTCGCGAGCAGCGGATCCGCGACCTCGGCGGGCTGACGCTGGAGATGTACCGCCGCTCGAGCTTCCGCGACGAGCTGCTGATCGAAGGCTGCCGGGAGATCGTGGCGCTCGAAGAGCGGATCAACGATCTCGACGCGATGCTGGCGGCCGTCGCGAGCGCGCGGCGGGCTCCGACGACCTGCGACTGCGGCGCGCCGGTGCCCTGGGGGTCGCACTTCTGCGCCAACTGCGGCCGGCCGGTCGGTTCCCAGGCCGTCATCGCCTGCGAGGACTGCGGCCATCCGCTTCCTGCCGATGCGAAGTTCTGTGCCGGCTGCGGCCGCGACGCCGGGCCCGCGGAACCGCCGGAAGAGAAGGTGGCCGCAGAAGCCGGCTCGGAAGCCTGGGAGAGATAGCCGATGGGCGCGCCCGAGCACGAGGAGCGCTGTCCGCGCTGCGGCACTCCCTACAGCCCGAGCCAGGAGTACTGCCTCGAGTGCGGCGCTAAGCTGCCCACTCGAAGCGGCGTCGTGGCGCTACTCGGCTCTGCCTGGCGCAAGCGGCTCGGCTGGTACCCCGGCGACTGGATCTGGCCGTCGCTGCTGGCCCTGCTGGTCGCGGCCGCCGCCGGCGCAGCGTCCGCGCTGTGGCTCGCCGACAGCTCCGGCGCGAACGACCAGACCGTGGTCGCCACCTCCCCCGGCGCTTCCAGCCTGCAGCAGACCCAAACCGCGCCGGAACCGACCACGGCGCCGACGACCAGCGGAACGACGGCGACCGCCCCCGCCCCGCCTCCGCCGCCGCCCCCCGCGAAGACGCTCGTGCCGTGGCCCGCGGCCCGCGGTGGCTGGACCATCGTGCTCGACTCGCTCCCGAGCGTGAACGGCAAGGCCCCTGCGCTCGCCGAGGCACGGCAGGCGCTCCACCTCGGAATGAAGAAGGTCGGCGTTCTCGACTCGTCGCGGTTCTCGAGCCTCCATCCCGGCTATTTCGTCGTCTTCGCGGGCATCTACGACAGCCAGGCCGCCGCGCAGAGCGCCATCATCGACGCCCACCAGAAGGGCTACGGGGGCGCGTACCCGAGGCGCATCACGCCCTAAGACTTAGTTAGCAATCTTGCAAACTCGGGCCGGGACTTTGTAACACGGCCCGAGTTCGTTATATTCGACCTCGCAAGCCCAGACGCAGGCACCGGATTAACCGCTAGTTAACAAAGCTTTGCGGGAGATTAATAGGCAGCGGAGATACTGACCGTGGACGAAAGAGCCCTCCAGATTCAGGCCTGCATGTATCAGTACTCACGCGCGATCTACAGGTCGATCAAGGATCTGATCGACCCGTACGTGGACGACGCCACGCGAATCCAGTTCAGGCGCGAGGTGCTCGAGGCCTGCGAGCAGACGATGGAGCGGCTCGCGAAGGACCCGCTCTACTTCGCCAAGCCTGACCGCGCTCTCTTCCAGGACATCCGCCGCTACTTCCCGATCACGTGCCAGGCGCAGGTGGCCTGGGCCGTCCGGGAGGGCGTCGCTGCGGCGGTCGCGTTCATCGAGAGCCAGATCGAGGCGGGCGCATTCGACGGCGGCGTCGCGCGCTGCCGCGCGACGACACGCAAGGGCAAGCCGTGCCAGCGCACGCCGCTCCCGGACCGCGACTACTGCCCGTCGCACCAGCACCTCGAGCGCTCCCAGGTCGCGGCCTAGTAATCCGTTTGCGAGCGGATAAGCTCGCAGACGGCGCGTGAGTCACGACACTGACAAGCTGATCCGCCAGCTCTCGCTGGTCGCCTTCCTGATGGCAGAGCGGCGTCCGGTCACCGCGCGCGAGATCAAGTCGAGCGTCGAGGGCTACCAGGAGATGTCGGACGAGGCATTCGCGCGGCGCTTCTACTCCGACCGCGCCGAGCTCCAGGGCCTGGGCGTGCCGCTCACGTCACAGCGCGACGAGTACACCGGCGAAGAGCTCTACAACATGCGCTCGGAGCGGTACTTCCTGCCGGAGCTCGAGCTGAACGGCGAGGAGCTGTCCGCGCTGCAGACAGCCTTCTACCTGCTCGAGGGACAATTCGCGTACGCGGAGCCGCTGCGGCTCGCGCTGCAGAACCTCGCGCTCGGGCGGCCCGGCTTCTCCGAGGCGCCGACGCGGACAGCGATGCGGGTCGAGGTGCTCGACCCCGAGTACTCGACCGAGATGCAGGGGCGGTTGAGCAAGCTCGAGGCCGCGATCTCGAAGCAGCGCACGGTCAAGTTTCCGTACTGGTCGATCTCCCGCGACGAGGAGCGCGAGCGGACGGTGAACCCGTACGCGCTCTTCCAGGACGCCGGCGCCTGGTACGTCGTCGGGCAGGACCTCGACGCCGAGGACGAGCGGACCTTCCGGGTCTCGCGGATCCGCGGCGAGATCCGCTTCGCCACCCGGCGCGAGCGTGACTTCCGGCTACCGGCGGAGCTCGACGTCGACCAGTACCGCGGCCGCCCGCCCTGGCAGATCGGCGATTCGGTCGGCGAAGCCCGGATCGAAGTCGGCGGCGACACCGCGTGGTGGGTGCAGCGCACCTACGGTGGCAGCGGCCGGGTCGAGGACGGCGTCTTCGTGACCGAGTACTCGAGCCTGGCGCTCCTCGGTTCGTGGGTGCTGCGCCAGGACGGGCGCGCCATTCCTCGCGAGCCCGAGGAGCTTCGCCGTGAGCTTGCACGCGCGCTGCGGCTCGTCCGCGAGCGGCACGAGAAGGAGCCGCGGCGCCTCGCTGCCGAGTCGGACGGGCACGAGGAAGAGGCGGTTGAACGCCCCGCGGCCCCGGTCGCGCCGGAGCGGTTCGCGGTCCTGCAGGCGCTGCTCGCCTACCTGCTCGACAAGTGCGGCGACGACGCCGAGGCTGAGATCCCGGCGGGCGATCTCGTCGAGCGCTTCCACATCCCGGAGGAGGAGCTCGAGGAGCACCTCTCCCTGCTCAACCTCGTCAACTTCGGCGGCGGCTGCTACGCCGTCTACGCAGAGCTTCGGGACGACACCGTCCGCGTCGACAAGGAGCTCTTCGGCGACACGTTCCGCGCTCCGCCGCGGCTGACGCCGCTCGAGGCGCGGGCGATCAGGCTCGCTCTGGAGTTCGTCGGGCCGATGATCGCCGCGGATGCCCGCACGCCGCTGGAGCGCGTCCGTTCGAAGCTCGAGGAGACCTTCGGCGAGTTCGAGCTCGTCCAGACCCCCGAGCCGCACGTCCAGCGCGCCGAGGAGGATCTCGTCACGACGCTCAGCCGCGGCTCCAACGAGCGTCGCCTGGTCGAGGTCGACTACCTGAAGGAGGGTGAGGAGGAGACCTCGACGCACCTCGTCGAGCCGTACTCGCTCGAGCGCAGGCTGCCGTACTGGTACGTCCACACGTGGGACCGGACGCGGGAGGGCGAGCGCTCGTTCCGGCTCGACCGGATGCGTTCGGCACGGCTGCAGCGCGGGCACTTCGACCCGCGCGAGGGCTTCGATCCGCACGAGTTCCGCGACGCGCGGCCGGCGCGCATCTGGTACTCGAAGGAGATCGCCCGCTGGGAGGTCGAGAAGGGCGCGAGCCCCCTGGATGACGGCTCGGCGGTCGCGGAGAAACCGGTCGGCAGCGCCGAGTGGCTGGTCGGCGAGATCCTCAGCTACCGCGGCGAGGCGGTCGTGCTGGAGCCGGTGGAGCTACGCCGAGCGGTGGCGGAGCGGGCAAAGGAGCTCCAGCGAGAGCTGGGCCTCTCCCGCGTGCGCGTGCCCGCGAAGTCCTAGACCTGGCCCGGAAGGTCGAGCGTGAACACCGCGCCGTGCTCAGGCGCTGACGAGACCTCCAGCGTGCCGCCGTGCGCCTCCGCGATCGAGCGGGCGATGAATAGGCCGAGCCCGGTTCCGGGCCTCGTGTTTCCGGAGGTCACGCGGCCGAACTTCTCGAAGATGAGGCGCTGGTCCTCGCGCGCGATGCCCGGGCCGCGGTCGCGCACATCGACGCGGACACGCGCGGCCTCGGCGTAGGCATGCACGTCGACCTGGTCGCCGGCGGGCGAGTACTTGATCGCGTTTTCGATCAGGTTCATCAGCACCTGGCGCAGGCGCTCGGGGTCGCCGCGCACGACCGGAAGCGGATCCCGAACCTCGGCGCGTAGGCCGACCTCGTCCGAGCCGACCTCGGCTGAAGCGACCGAGTCGCGGACGAGCTCGGCGAGATCGACGTCGCTGAAGCGGAACGTGAACGTGCCCGCGTCGATCCTGGAGGTATCGAGGACGTCGCTGATCAGCGTCGCCAGGCGGCCCGTCTCCGCCGCGATCAGCTCCAGGAAGGACTCCCGCTGGTCGGCGGTCAGCTCGCGCCAGCGCTGCTGCAGGGTTCGTGCCGAACCGATCACGGCGGCCATCGGCGTCCGCAGCTCGTGCGAGACGAGCGAGACGAAGTCGGCCCGCAGCGCCGAGAGCCGGCGCAGCTCCTCGACGGTCTTCCGCTCGGCCTCGTAGGCACGGATGTTCTGGACCGCGCTCGCGACGAGCCGGCCGAGCAGCTCCACGAGCTCCATCTCCTCGGGACTGAACGCCTCGGGCTCGCGACGGACCAGCGAGAGCATGCCGATCGGGCGGGCGCCGAGGAGCAACGGCGTCGCAAAGCGCGAGCGCAGGCCGAGCTCGAGGAACTCCTCCTCCTCGGGGTACTCGGCTGCGCCCATGTCCCTGCGGTAGACCGCCCGGCCGCTGCGCAGCAGCTCCTCGAGGAGGGTGCCGCGGATCGGACGGGCCGAGCCGGGAGGCAGTACTTCCTCTGCCCCCGCGCCGGACACGGCCATCACCTGCGCGCTGCCTTCCTCGCTGAGCACGATCGCCATCCGGTCGAATGACACGAGCCCGCGCACCTCGCGGATGAACGCGTCGAAGGCCTGATCGAGCTCGAGCGAGGAGCTGAGCGCGCGGGCGCAGCGGTTCGCAGCCTCGAGGACGTCGGCGCGGCGGCCCAGCTGGTCGCGCAGGCGCTCGGCCTCGCCGGCTCTCGTCTCGGCAACGACGGTCTGGCTACGCAGGCGTTGCACGAGCCAGCCGACGATGAGGGCCATCAGCAGCTCGACGCCGATCTGGAGCGTGACGTAGTCGACGTGGTAGTGGTGTGGGGTGACTCGCCGCTCGCGCAAGAGCTCGTAGCCGGCCATCACGGGGGCGCTGACGGCCGCGAGCCCGAGCGCCCCCGGAATCGCGTAGCGGAGCGCGGCCTCGACCAGCGGCAGGAACATGATCTGCCGGACTGGCGTGCCCTGCTCGAAGTTGTAGAGCAGGATGTACGCCGAGACGATCGCGAAGTCGAACGCGAGCGCCCCTCCACCGAGCACGGTCTGGGAACGCAGCGGCCAGTCCCTTTGCGAGAGCCACAGCAAGACCAGGGAGCCGGCCGCGAAGCAGCCGGTGATGAACCACGCCCAGCCCTCGTACCCGCGCGGGTAGTTGCTCCCGATCGCGACCTGGAAGAGGGCAAAGGGCACACCGGCAAGCCGGACGAAGGCGAGCCAGCGCTCGACCTCGCGCATGCGTCCCGGGTTCCTCATCCGCCGAACCTCTCGAGAGCCCATTCGGCGTGCTCGCGCAGGAGTGGGTCGTCGCTCTCCGCGTATCGTCGCGCCAGGCTCGGGTCGCCGCCGGTGTTGCCGAGCGCGACGAGCGCGTTGCGACGCAGGTAGCGCGGGTCGTTGCGCGGGACGAAGAGCCGGTCGTAGCGCTCGGCCAGCTCATCGTCGGAAGCCTCGAGCCAGTCGACGAGCGAGACGTGCGGCTCCGCGCCCGCCGGCGGCTCGAGACCCGCGCGGCGTTTCTCGATCCCGCGGTTCCACGGACAGACGTCCTGGCAGATGTCGCAGCCGTAGACCTGGGCGCCTAACTCAGAGCGATAGCTGTCGGGGATCGCGTCCCCGCTCTGCGTCCAGTACGAGAGGCAGCGGTTGGCGTCGAGCACGCCCGGCTCATCGAGGGCGCCGGTCGGGCACGCCTCGATGCAGAGCGTGCAGGAGCCGCAGTCGGCGTCGAGCGGAGGCGTCGGTTCGAGCTCGGCCTCGGTGATCAGCGTCCCCAGCACGACCCATGAGCCGAAGCGGCGCGTGATCAGCATCGTGTTCTTGCCGTAGAAGCCGACTCCCGACCGAGCCGCCGCCTCGCGGTCAACGTGCTGGTTCGCATCGACGAGCACGCGGTACGCGCCGCCGAGCCGCCCGCCGAGCGCGTCGAGCTTCTCGCGCAGCTCCGAGTAGGCGTCGTACCACGTGTAGCGCGGGAGCCGGCCGTGGCCCGGCGGAACCTCGCCGCCGTCGGCCCAGTAGCAGAGCGCGGCCGAGACGACGGTGCGCGCGCCGTCGAGCAGCGTCTCCGGATGACACGAGACCTCGGGC
Source organism: Actinomycetota bacterium (assembly GCA_005883335.1). GTDB lineage: Bacteria > Actinomycetota > Thermoleophilia > Gaiellales > Gaiellaceae > AC-32. The sequence goes on along the minus strand of VAXM01000070.1, from coordinate 3,098 downwards.
CGCGCCATCGTGAAGCGCATGTCGGCGAAAAGGCCGCGGGCCCGTCGCTCACGGATGTGGCTTTCCGTCTGCTCGTACGCCGAGACGGGAGCCGCTCCGACGACGTCGATGCCGAGCTCCTCGGCAAGCCTGCTCAGCTCAGCTGCCCGCATATGGGAAATTGTGCCCCGCGTGAAGGCAATTCGGATTCACGAGGACGGCGGGCCGGAGGTTCTGCGGTACGAGGACGCTCCCGATCCCGAGCCAAAGCCCGGCGAGATTCTGGTCTCGCTCAGGGCCGCGTCGCTGAATCATCTCGACATCTGGATCCGCAAGGGCCTGCCTTCGGTGCCGAAGCCCCGGATCCTAGGCGCCGACGGGGCGGGCATCCGCGAGGACACCGGCGAGCAGGTCGTCATCAATCCCGGGCTCGAGCACGGCGACCGGATCCTCGTGATCGGCGAGCACATGGACGGGACGCACGCCGAGCTCGTCGCCGTCCCCGAGAGCAACGTCTACCCGTTGCCGGAGGGGCTCTCCTTCGAGGAGGCGGCGGCCTTCCCGCTCGTGTTCGAGACGGCGTACCGGATGCTCGTCACCAAGGCAGGGCTGCAGGAAGGCGAGTGGGTGCTGCTCTGGGGAATCGGCAGCGGGGTCGCGACCGCTGGCCTCGCGATCGCGAAGGCCCTCGGGGCGCGCGCAATCGTCACCTCCTCGAGCGACGAGAAGCTCGAGCGGGCGCGGGAGCTCGCCGCCGACGCGGCCGTGAACCACGCGGACGGCGACGTCATCGAGGCAGTCAAGGAGGCGACCGGCGGCAAGGGCGTCGACGTGGTGCTCGAGCACGTGGGCGAGGCAACCTGGCAGCGCTCGCTCCAGGCCGTGCGCACCGGCGGGCGGATCGCCGTCTGCGGCGCGACGAGCGGGCCGAACCCTCCCGCGGCGCTCCACCGGCTCTGGTGGAAGCAGCTGACGATCTACGGCTCAACGATGGGGACGAAGGAGGACTTCGAGGGCGTCTACGAGCTCGTGAAGGCCGGCCGCGCGAGGCCGGTCGTCGACACCGTCCTGCCGCTCGCCGAGGCCCGCGCCGCGCACGAGCGGCTGGAGGCGGGCGAGCAGTTCGGCAAGATCGTGCTGTCGATTCCTAGCTGAGCTCGAAGAGCAGTTCCTCGACGTCCGTCGTGCGAGAGCCGACCTGGACGAAGCCGCACTTTTCGAGCACGCGGATCGAGCCGACGTTGCTCGTCGCGACCCACGCGTGCAGCGGACGGGCCGGCTCCTCTTCGACGAATTCTCGGAGCGCGCGCGTCGCAAGCCCCTTGCCCCAGAACTCGCTGCCGACCCAGTAGCCCACGAGGCGCTGTCCGTCCTGCGACCAGCAGAGGACGTTCCCGGCGACCCGGCCCTCGTGGACGATCGTCTTCTGCGTCGTCGAATCGTCGGCGAGGATCTTCCGCCAGTGCGCGTCGAACGTCTCCCGGTCGCGGGCCGGAAAGATCGCCATCTCGTTGGCCGCCGGCTCACGCTGGTGCTCGAAGAACGCGTCGAGGTCGGACTCGACCACGTCGCGCAGGATCGCTGTCACTACCCGAAGCCCAGAATGAACTTCGCGTCCTCGGACATCTTGTCCGGGGTCCACGGCGGGTCCCACGTGAGCTCGGTCTCGACCTGCTCGACTTCCGGAATCGACTGCGCGACCTCTTCGATCGACTGCTGGATCAGCGGTCCGGCCGGGCAGCCCATGGAGGTCAGGCTGTAGCGGATGTGCACCCGCGGCCCCGCGACCTCGACGTCGTAGAGCAGGCCGAGCTCGACGATGTCCATCCCGAGCTCGGGATCCTCGACGGCGCGCAGCGCCTCGATCACGTCATCACGTGTCGGCATCAGGCGGTCCAGGGTATCGAGGCAGGCCGTCCTCCGGGAGCTCGTCCCACGGCGCACGCGAGTCGACGAACGAATGGTACTGCGGCCGGATCTCCGGGTCGCCGTCCAGCGAGCCGAGCCGGATCGAGATCTCCTCGCCCTCGGGCCAGTAAGCCCCGAAGAGTGAGGAGCCGCAGACCGAGCAGAACGCCTTCACCGCGGTGCCGCCCTCGGGCTTGAAGACGCGCAGGAGCTCCTCGCCCTGCACCAGCCGGAACTGCTCTCGCGGCACGCGCCCCTGCGTCAGGCCGAAGGTGCCCGAGTGCTTGCGGCAAAACGAGCAGTGGCAGTGATTCGCCCGGCTGAACGGCAGCTCGACCTCGAAGCGCACGCCTCCGCAGAGGCAGCCGCCGCCGATCGTCGCCATCAGTAGCGCGGCAGGCGGACTTCCTCGCGGCGCTCCCGCGCGAAGAAGTGGATCCCGTCGACGAACCGAACCCAGTTGCAGCGCGTGCACATGACGAGCGAGTGCGTCCACGCGCTGTCGGCCTGGAAGCGCACGCCGCGGAGCAGGTCGCCGTTCGAGACGCCCGTCGCGACGACGATCACCTCGCCGGGAGCGAGGTCCTCGGTCGTGAAAATCCGCTCGAGGTCCTCCACCCCGGCCTCCTGCGCTTCGGTGACCTCCCGCCGCGACGTCGGCCACAGCTGGGCCTGAAGCTCGCCGCCGAGGCAGCGGAGCGCAGCAGCCGAGAGCACCGCCTGCCGGGTGCCGCCGATGCCGATCGCGAGGTGGTCGTTCGTCCCGCGCACCGCGGCCGAGATCGACGCGGTTACGTCGCCGTCCTGAATCAGCTTGATGCGCGCGCCCGCGGCGCGGATCTCCTCGATCAGGTCGTGGTGCCGCGGCCGGTCGAGGACGATCGTGGTCACGTCGTTGACCATCCGCCCGAAGGCATCGGCGATCGCACGGATGTTCTCGCCGACCGGCTTTCGGAGATCGATCGCGCCGCGCGCCTTCGGGCCGATCGCCATCTTCCGCATGTACATGTCGGGAAGCGTCTGGAAGGAGCCCGGCTCGCCGACCGCGACCATCGACATCGCGCCGTAGCCGCCGCGCGCGACCACGCCGCGACCTTCGAGCGGGTCGAGCGCGAGATCGGCCTCGCCGCCGCCCGAGCCGATCGTCTCCCCGACTGCGAGCTGGTCGCTCTCGCCGCCGGCGCCGATCACGACGCGGCCGCTGATCGGCA
>VAXM01000069.1 GCA_005883335.1 Actinomycetota bacterium | reverse complement strand
TCGAAAGGATGAGCTCACTTCGCCGCGCGAGCTCCTCCATCGTGCCCGCGTCCTCGAGACCGGCTTGCTCCGCCCGTGCGGCCGTCTCGGCACTCCGGCCGGTGGAGACCCAGAGCACGTGCCGCCCGGCGGCGAGCAGGTCCTCGCCGACCGCGGAGCCCATCTCGCCTGGATGGAGCAGCCCGATCGCCATGGGTCAGAAGAAGAACTGCTTCCACGCCGCCCACCAGTCGTCGGCGCGGGAGACGATCGTGCGTGAGTCCGGCGATTCGACCCCAGCGCGGTAGCGGAGCTTCGCCGGAGAGGTGGTGCCCTTGAACTCGACCTTGATCTCGCACGGCTTTCCCGGGTCGTAGGGCTCGACCGCCCCGAGGTTCGAGAGCGCTTCCTTGGCGCCCGCCTCGACGAGCTCCCGCGCGCGAGGAGGCGGCAGCAGCCGCGCGCTCTTGGCGCCGAGGCCCTTCTTGACGGCGACGGTCGTGAGGCCCTCACCGAGCAGCGCCTTCCCCTCCTCGCACGCCGCCTGGTCGCCCGTCACGAGCAGCACCGGGCAGCCCCAGGTGCCGCAGAGCGCGGCGTTGATCCCCGTCTCGCCGACGAGCCGGCCGTTGAACCAGAGGTTCTGCCAGTCGACGCCCGAGACCGTGTGCGCCATGACGCCGTCGCCGGTGCCGGCCATCGCGTGCATGCCGACGAAGAGCGCCGCGTCGACGCCCTGCTCGAGGAACTCGACGTACTCCGTCCACTCGTCCTGGACGACGTACTCGCAATCCGGGTCGAGATCCTCCGGGATCAGCGAGTTGAAGCTGTAGTCCTTGCCCGCGCCGTGACAGTCCATCACGACGATCTCGGTCGCGCCCGCGGCCTTGGCGCCCCGCACGGCAGCGTTGATCTCCTCGGTGTAGAGCCGCCGGCCTTCCTCGTAGAGCGGGTCGCCGCCGTGGGTCTGCGCCGGGCGGACGATCCCCGAGATGCCTTCCATGTCGCTGATGACGAAGACCTTCACGGCTGTAGCCTGACACGTCGTGGACACCGGCTTGGCGGGGAAGCGTGTGCTCGTGACGGGGGCCTCGGGCGGGATCGGAGGCGCGTGCTCGAGGGCATTCGCGGCGGAGGGCTGCGAGGTCGTCGTCCACTTCCACCGGGGGCGCGAGCGGGCCGAGGCGCTGGCCGCGGAGCTCGGCGGTGCGCGCATTGTCGGCGCCGACCTCACCGACGAGGGCGAGACGGACCGGCTCTTCGAGGAGGCCGGCCAGCTCGACGTCTGCGCCGCGGTGGCAGGCGTGTGGCCCGAGGAGGACGTCCCGGCCTGGGAGCTCCCGCTCGCACGCTGGGAGGAGACGCTTCGAGCCAACTTGACGTCGACGTTCCTGACCGCGCGCGGGTTTCTGCGCGGCGTCGCCGACGGTCGGCACGGGTCGCTGGTGCTGGTCGGCTCCACAGCGGGGCTCTTCGGCGAGGCGGGGCACGCGGACTACGCCGCCGCGAAGTCGGCGATCGTGCACGGGCTGCTCCTGAGCCTCAAGAACGAGGTGGTGCGCGTAGCTTCACGCGCGCGCGTGAACGCTGTCGCTCCGGGATGGACCGAATCGCCGATGACGCGCGGGTCGCTGACGCCGGAGACCCTCGAACGAGTGACGCGGACGATGGCGCTGAAGAAAGTCGCGCAACCGGAGGACGTGGCGGCACAGGTGGTCGTGCTCGCGTCGGACAGGCTCTCCGGCCATGTGACCGGCCAGGTCGTCACCGTCGCTGGAGGCATGGAGGGGCGAGTAATAGAAACGTGAACGGCGGGCCGAAGCCCGCCGTCCAAAACCCCTTAGCCGCAGGATGATTGCCGTCAGCCCCCGGCGGAGGAGTTGTCGTGCAGATCGGCACAACCGCTCCCTCGCTTTAGCCGTTCTGCCCGGTCCATACATCAGGCGGGGCCGCCGCCCGGCCCCGCCTGAGTCTCCCGTGAGAGAGCCGCAGTTACATCTAACGGGCCCCGCCGCATCGGGCCCGTGCGTTTCGACTAGCTCGCCCCGCCGCATTGGGGCGCTCCGTCGTTGCACGACCAGTATCGCTCCGGTGGGGTCGGTTGATCTATCCCTCGTTAACGGTTGACTAGGCCGCTTCACTCGCCCAGTAGGGTTGAGCCCGCATGAGCAGCCGCTTCGAAGAGCGTTTGGCCAACGGTCCGGCGATCGTCGGCGACGGCGGCATGGGCGTTCTCGTCACGAGCGCCGTCCCGCGCCTGCGCTGCCCGGAAGAGGCCAACCTGAAAGCCCCGGAAAGCGTCGTGACGCTGCACACGAGCTTCATCCGCGCCGGCGCCGACCTGATCGAGACGAACACCTTCGGCGCCAACCGCCGCAAGCTGGCCCAGCTGTACCTCGAAGACGAGCTGGAACGGATCAACGGCGCGGGGGTCAAGCTCGCACGCGAGGCACGCGAGGTCGCCGGCCGCGAGGTCTTCATCGCAGGCTCGATCGGCCCACTCGGCGACGCCCAAGGCCTCTCCCCCGAGCGGCGCGCGGCGATCTTCGCCGAGCAGGCCGCGATCCTGGATGGGCGGGGCGTCGACCTGTTCATGATCGAGACGTTCTACGAGCTGGACGAGCTCGAGACCGCGATCGCCGCAACCCGCAGCGTCTCCGGGCTCCCCATCGTCGCGACGCTCACCTTCGACGAGGGCGCGGAGACGCTGGCGGGAGTGACCGCCGCCGAGGCCGCAGAGCGCCTCCGCCCGCTCGAGCTCGCCGCGATCGGCGCCAACCACGGCGCCGGCCTACACGCCGCGCTGGCCGCGCTCGAAGCGATGGGCCTGGACGGGGCGCCGCTCGCGGCGCTGCCGAACGTCGGCCTCGCGAGCCTCTCCGGCGGCCGTGTCATCTACCCGCACGCGACCCCGGAATACTTCGCCGAGTTCGCCGCGCACGCGAGCCGCCTCGGCGCCCGCCTGATCGGCGGCTGCTGCGGGACGACACCGGTCGAGATCGCGGCCATCCGCTCCGCCGTCGAGGACGCGCGCGAGCCCAGCGCGCCGCTCGACGTGCTCGAGCGCGAGCTGCCCGAGCCGCAGCTCGGCGCGGGGCCATACGAGACCGAGCTCGCCCGCAAGTTCCGGGAGAGCGAGTGGATCACGTGCGTCGAGCTCGACCCGCCGAAGGGCGGCACCTACGACGCGATGCTCGGCGTCGCGCGCACGCTGAAGACGGCCGGCGTCGGCTTCGTCGACATCAACGACAACCCCATGGCCCGCGCGCGAGCGAACGCGCTGATGGCAGCGGTCGCGATCGAGCGCGACTGCGGCATCGAGACGATCCCGCACGTCACTCCCCGCGACACCTCGATCATGGGCCTCGAGTCGCTCCTTCTCGGCGCGCACGCGGAAGGCGTCCGCAACGTCCTCTCCGTCACCGGCGACCCGCCCGAGATCGGCGACTACCCCGGCTCTCGGGGCGTCTACGAAGTGGACTCGATTGGGCTCTCGCAGATCGTCACGCGCCTCAACCACGGCGAGGACTACAACGGCAAGGGCATCGACGCGCCGACCTCGTTCTACCTGGGGGTCGCCGTCAATCCGTCGGCGGACGACCTCGAGACGGAGCTCGAGCGCTTCCGTCAGAAGGTCGAGGCCGGGGCGCGCTTCGCGATGACGCAGGCGCTCTTCGATCTTTCGTATCTCGATCGCTTCGAGGAGCAGCTCGGCGGCTGGCCGGTCCCGCTGCTGGTCGGGATCTTCTACGTGCGCAGCCACCAGCTCGCCGTGCGGCTGCACAACGAGGTACCCGGGATCGTCGTCCCGGAGCACGTCCAGCGCCGCCTCGAGTCCGCCGGCTCGAACGCGGGTGCGGAAGGCCTCGCGCTCGCACGTGAGCTCTATGCCGAGGCGCGCGAGAAGGCGGCCGGCGTGTACCTGATCCCACCGTTCAAGCAACCCGAAGCCGCGCTCGACGTCCTCGCCTAGCGAGCGCAGGGCCCGGTCGACACGGACCCGCGGGCCGAGGCAAGCGTCCGCCGGACGAGCGACGCAGAAACGCCGTAACCGCCGCCCCCGCTCAGCCGTGCAGCGAAGACCGTCGTCTGGACGGCGCCGGAGGCGTCTACCGCAGGGCCGCCGGAGTCACCGTGGCGAACGGCTCCGCTCAGGCTCGTGACCGTCCGCCTGACGGGGCCGTTGCCGTAGGCGTCCTCGCTGAGCACCGTCGCCGTCGCGCCGATGCGCCCCGGGACCGCGTCGAACGGGCCGTTCTCCGGGTAGCCGATGATTGCGACGCTCGTGCCCGCGCGGGGGTCGACGAGCCTCAGCGGCCGCGCGCCGAGGCCGGCTACGCGCAGAATCGCGACGTCGTTGTGGGAGTCGAACGCGACCGCCTCTGCCGGGAGCGTCGTCCCCGCCAGCGTCGTCACGCTCGTGTCGGTCTCTCCCGCGACGACGTGCGCCGCGGTGACGACGAGGCCGGGCCGAGCGACCCACCCGCTTCCCTCGATCCCGAGCCCGCAGGCGGTTCCGAGCACGCGCACGACGCTCGGCGCCGCCGCGCGAACCCCGGGCCGGCTCAGCACCCGCGGGTCCAGCGGCTGCGTCGGGACGGGCGGGCCTGCGAGGTTCGGGAACGGATCGATCCGGCCGAGCGCGTTCAGCAGCGTCCGCGGCGGCACGATTGAGTTCAGCCGGCTGAGCACCGTCGACCGCTGCACCGCGCGCCGCAGCTGCGCCTGGCCCGGTAGCTGGAGCGCCATCGCGCCGAGCACCCAGATCACGGCGAGCCCCATGAGCGCGCCGCCGACGACCCCCGCCGCCGAGTCGAGGTCGCGCAGGTACCGCCTCTGTTGCCGGCCGCGTAGGACGGCGCCGAGCGTGCTCCCGACCACCTCGAAGGCGATCGCGAGCGTCACCGCGCCCGCGACCGCGATCACCGGCGCGTAGGGCGAGCTCGACCCCTGGGAGAGGAGCACCGGGGCCAGCCGCCCGCCGAGCACCGCGCCGGTGACGAGCCCTGCCAAGGAGAGGGCGCTCCAGACGAAGCCCTGCGCCGCTCCCCCGAGCGCCGCGAGCAGTACGACGCCCACGGCGATCCAGTCGAGAGCGGTCACGCCGTTACGCTACGCGCGATGGACGGCCAGGAGCTGCAGGACTTCATCGACCGCTACAACGACGCCTGGAACGACCACGACGTCGAGACGATCGTCTCGATGCACACGGACGACTCGGTGTTCGAGAACCACGTCACGGGCGACGTCAACGTCGGCCGCGAACAAATCGCGCGTGCGATCCAGGGCATCTTCTCGGTCTTCCCGGATCTGCGGTTCGAGACGCGCCGCGCCTACATCCGCGAAGACCTGGTCGTGCAGGAATGGACCGCGCGCGGGACCCACGAGGGGACGATGACGCGGTCCGGAATCGAGCTCCCGCCGACCGGCCGCAAGGTCGATTACAAGGGCATGGACGTGATCCCGATCCGCGACGGCCTGGTCGCGCGCAAGGACGTCTACTCGGACTCGGTCACCCTCCTCCGCCAGCTCGGGCTGACCGCGATCGAGCCGACCCCTTGACACGACTCCTCGGATTTAGTCAAATGACTTAGTCATTCGACCTACGAGAGGAGGCCAGCCCATGTCGCTGTACCGATCCCCGCAGGAGGCGATGAAGGGGCCCGCCGAAGAGTTTCTCTACCTTGCGTGCCTGCACGAGGGCACCGGGGTCGACAAGCCGGACTTCCTGGCCGTCGTCGACACCGAGCAGGGCCAGATCGTCCACGAGCTGCCGTTGCCGAACGTCGGCGACGAGCTCCACCACTTCGGCTGGAACCGCTGCTCGTCGGCCTGCCACGGGCCTGACCGCTCGCACCTGATCGTCCCCGGGTTCCGCTCCTCCCGGTTCCATATCGTCAACGTCGCCGACGATCCGCGGCGGCCGCGAATCGAGAAGGTGATCGAGCCGGAAGAGGTCGTGGAGAAGACCGGCTACACGAGGCCCCACACCGTCCACTGCATGCCGGGCGACAACATCGTCGTCTCGATGCTCGGCGACGCCGAGGGCAACGGCGCCGGCGGCTTCGCCGTCCTCGACGCGCAGACGTTCGAGCTCAAGGGCCGCTGGGAGAACGGAGGCGAAGTGCCAGGGCTCAACTACGACTTCTGGTACCAGCCGCGCAAGAACGTGCTCGTCTCGACCGAGTTCGGAGAGCCCAATGCGTACGAGCCGGGTTTCGACCTCGCCGACGTCGAGAAGGGCCGCTACGGGCAGCGAATTCACTTCTGGAACCTGGAGACGCGCGAGCTCGAGCAGACCGTCGATCTCGGCGAGAAGGGCCTCATCCCCCTCGAGGTGCGCTGGCTCCACGACCCGGACGCCGGCGAAGGGTTCGTCGCCGCGGCGCTCTCCAGCGTCGTGTGGCACTTCCACCGGAACGGTTCCTGGGCGGCCGACCCGGTCGTCGAGGTAGAAAGCGTTCCGCTCGAGGGCTGGCCGTTCCCCGTTCCGGGCCTCATCACCGACCAGCTCGTGTCGATGGACGACCGGTTCCTCTACCTTGCGAACTGGCTGCACGGGGACGTTCGCCAGTACGACATCTCCGACCCCCGCAACCCGAAGCTGACCGGCCGGCTCTGGCTGGGCGGCGTGATCGGGAAGCCGAGCGACGCAGGGCGCGAGCTCAACGGCGGTCCGAACATGATCCAGCTCTCCTACGACGGTCGCCGCCTCTACGTCAGCAACTCGCTCTACTCGACGTGGGACAACCAGTTCTATCCGGAGATGCGCTCGTGGCTGCTCCGGATCGACTGCGACCCGAACGGCGGCATGGAGGTCGACCGTGACTTCTTCGTCGACTTCCACGACCGGCCGGACGGGCCCGCCCGCGCGCACGAGATGCGACTCCAGGGCGGCGATTGCACGACGGAGATCTTCCAATGATCGTCGGCCACGTCATGGGGCTCCCGGTCGAGGAGACCGTTCTTCAGCTCGTGCCGGCCGGCGCGGCGACGGTGACCGTGGTCGCGTACGTCGGCCGCGCGAGGCTCGCCCGCCTGCTCGCCCGGAGGCGAAGGCGCTGACGAAAACCGCGAAGACGAGTGCCCGCTCGACGGCGGAAGAGGCGCTGCTCGACGCCGCCGAGCGGCTGCTCGTCGACATTGGCTACGCGCGAGTTACGACGCGGCGGCTCGCCGAGGAGGCGGGCGTCAACCACGGTCTCGTCCACTACTACTTCGGCTCCAACGAGAACCTGCTCGTCCGCGCCCTCGAGCGCTTCACCGAGCGCCTGATCGCCCGGCAGCGCGATCTCTACGAGGCGGAAGGCCCGTTCATCGACAAGTGGCGGACCGCGATGCACTACCTGGTGAGCGAGGACGTCACCTACGAGAAAGTCTGGCTCGAGCTCCAGGCGCTTGCCTGGAACCACCCCGACCTGCGTGAGCGCCTCGCCCACGTCAACGCCGAGTGGCGCGCGGTGCTGACGGACGCGTTCCGGGAACCGCACCGGGAGCTCGGAATCGAGCTGCCCCTTGACGCCCTCGTCTCGCTCGTGATGACGTTCAACATCGGGATGGAGGTCGAGCGGCTCGGCGGCATCGAGACCGGACACGAGGAGCTCCTCGACTGGATCGACGGATGGCTGTCGAATTCGAGGCGATGAACGAGACGGAGCTGGCTCCATGAGCCGGGTGAAGACGGCCGCGCCGGCAAAGCCGGCACGGCCTCTAGGCGGCATCGCAAGCGACGCCTCAGTCGAGGTAAGGACTCAGGCGCACGAGCAGACCCGCGCCCGCTACCCGGACGCGGAGGGCTACGTCGAGCGCGACGGCGTCCGCGTCTTCTACGAGGTCTACGGCGAGGGCGAGCCGACCGTGCTCCTGCTGCCGACCTGGTCGGTGATGCACTCGCGCCACTGGAAGATGCAGATCCCCTATCTCGCGCGCCACTGCCGCGTGGTCGCGTTCGACGGGCGGGGCAACGGCAAGTCCGACCGGCCTCCCGAGCCCGCCGCGTACGACGAGCGCGAGTTCGCGGACGACGCACTTGCGGTGCTCGACGCGACCGGGACCGAGCGCGCGGTGATCGTCGGCTTTTCGCTCGGCGGCCAGCGCGGCTTGCTGCTCGCCGCCGAGCATCCGGAGCGCGTCGACGGGGCCGTCTTCATCGGGCCGGCCTTCCCGGGCGGCGGCATGCCGCTCTCCGAGCGGACCGTCTACGCGTTCGACACCGAGTACGGCACCGACGAGGGCTGGGCGAAGCACAACCGCTTCCACTGGCTCCGCGACTACCGCGACTGGGTGGAGTTCTTCATGGCGAAGATGTTCACGGAGCCGCACTCGACGAAGCCGATCGAGGACGCCGTCGG
>VAXM01000068.1 GCA_005883335.1 Actinomycetota bacterium | reverse complement strand
AGCTCGGCGCAGATCTTGGCGGCGCCCCACGGATGGTGGATGAAGTCCTCGCCGGAGCGCCGTTGCTGGCCCTCGTGCTTCTCGGCGGCGAAATAGAAGGCCCGCGCGAGCAGATCCTTGTCGACGTCCGGGTTGTAGGCAGCGACGTCCGCGATCAGCTCGTCGATGAGTTCCTGGTGCCGTCTACCTGCTTCGAGGACCGTCATGGAAAAAGTGTACTCCCGGGTTTTCGCGTGCCCGAAAGACGATATCGGCTAAAGGAAGCGATACCCGCAGGCCGAAGGAACCATGTCCGTGAGCAAGCGCCGCCGAGAACGCAAGGCCCGAAGGCTCGCGCGGCTGCTCGTCGCCCTGGACGACGAGGCTCGCGAGACGCGCCCCTGGCGCCCGCGCAGCCGCCGCGCCGTCCTGGGCACCGCCCGCGCGTAGGGCGGTGAGCGGGCCCCGACGTTCGGGCCCGCTCACCTGGAGGAACACCTTTAGTGCGCCAGTGGAGCGCGCCTGCGCATCGCAAGCGCGCCTGCAGCCGCGAAGGCAACTGCCGCCAACGTGCTACCGGCGCCGATGCCGGCGTCGGTCCAGTCAAACCCGGACTGTGACGTCAGCAGCCCCGGCTGGGCCGAGTGGGTGGCGACCAGGTAGTCACCGTACCCAGCGACCCCTCCGATGATCTCGGGCCGCGGCGCCGAGCGGCCTTCCGCCGCTGGAGTGATCCCGCTGACGATCTCGGGCTCGTGAGTGACGCCGACCTGCACCTGCGGCGCGTACCGCTGGTAATTCGGCGGATCGGCAATCGCTGCCGAAACGGCGAACATCGCGACTGCGATGACCGCCGCGGCGGCCCCTGCGAGTCGAGTGATTGGCGAAACGTTCATCGTTCCTCCCTTTCCGGCGACCGCCTCTTGCGGTCGTCTGACAAAGAGGCTCGCGCCACCGGCCAAAGCCGCTGGTAGGCGGCCGGTAAGGACCGGGTTAAGGTGGCCTGAGAAAGACACCGGAAACGAGGTTGGATGGAGTTTCAGCTTCTCGGACCGCTAGAGGTCCGTCGGGACGACGGCCCGCTGCCGGTGCGCGGGCCAAAGCAGCGGGCACTGCTCGTACTGCTGCTGCTGCACGCGAACGAAACGCTGTCGCGCGAGCGCCTGATCGACGAGCTCTGGGGAGAGCGCCCGCCGGCGACCGCGCCCAAGGCGCTGCAGGTCTACGTCTCGCAGCTGCGGAAGCTGCTCGAGCCCGCTCGGCTGCTCGAGACGACCGCCACCGGGTACATGCTCCGCCTCGAGCCCGGCCAACTCGACCTTCATCGCTTTGAGACCTTGCTCGCCGAAGGCAGAAGCGCCCTCGGAGACGGTGCTCCGGGCCAGGCCGCGCATCTGCTCGCCGAAGCGCTCTCGCTCTGGCGGGGCCCCGCGCTCGCCGATCTCGCCTACGAGCCGTTCGCCCAGACCGAGATCGCCCGGCTGGAAGAGCTGCACCTGGCCGCGATCGAGGAGCGGATCGAGGCCGAACTTCAGTTGGGACACCATGCGGAACTCACGGGCCAGCTCGAGCCCTTGGTCACGGAACATCCGCTGCGAGAGCACCTGCGCAGCCAGCTGATGCGCGCGCTCTACCGCTCCGGGCGCCAGGCGGAAGCCCTCGAGGCCTATCACACGGGACGGCGCCTGCTCGTCGACGAGCTCGGGATCGAACCGGGACGAGAGCTGCGCGAGCTGGAGCAGGCGATCCTCCGGCAGGATCCCGCGCTCGAGCCGGCGGCCATGCCATCTGCGCCACGACAGGTCTCCGACCGGGAAGCGCAGAGTCCATTCGTCGGTCGCGAGCAAGAGCTCCAGGAGCTCTTGGGCGGCCTCGAGCGCGCGGTGGGCGGCAGAGGCGTCCTGTATCTCCTCGTCGGCGAGCCCGGAATCGGGAAGAGTCGGCTCGCCGAGGAACTCGTCTCGCACGCGCGGCAGCGCGGAGCACAGGTGCTGATCGGACGCTGCTGGGAGGCGGGGGGCGCCCCCGCGTACTGGCCCTGGGTCCAAGCGCTTCGTGTCGGCGTTCGCGGCCGCGAGCCAGAGGAGCTCCGCGTCGAACTGGGTGCGGGTGCCCCTGACCTCGCTCAGCTCTTGCCCGAGATCCGGGAGCTCCTCCCGGAGTTGCCGGAGCGCGAAGCGCCTGAGTCCGACTGGGCGCGCTTCCGGCTCTTCGACGCAGCCTCGTCGTTCCTAAGGGCGACGTCTCAAGGGCGTCCACTCGTGCTGGTTCTGGACGACATGCACGCGGCCGACGAGCCTTCGCTCCTGCTGCTCCGGTTTCTCGCAAGGGAGCTCGCCGACAGCCGGCTCCTCGTGATTGCCGCCTACCGCGACGTGGACCCAACGCTGAGCGACATGCTCGCGAGCACGCTGACCGAGCTGAGACGCGAGCCTGTGACCCACCGCGTCGCCCTGGAGGGCCTGCCCGAGCCGGCCGTCGCGGAGTACATCGAGGCCGCGGCCGGCCGTGCTCCTTCCGAGGCGCTCGTCGACGCGATCCAAACCGAGACTGAGGGCAATCCGCTCTTCGTCGGCGAAGTGGTGCGCCTGCTCGTCGAGGAGGGCGGCCTCGAGGCCGGCGCGGTCGAGCAGCTCGCCGTCCCGGAGGGAATCCGCGAAGTGATCGGTCGCCGGCTTCGTCACCTCTCCGCGCCGTGCTTCGACATGCTCACGCTCGCCTCCGTGCTCGGTCGTGAATTTGACCTCGAGGCGCTCGAAGCTGTGAGCGGCAGCGGTCGCGATCAGCTCCTCGGCGTCCTCGACGAGGCCATGGGCGCTCGTGTCGTCGCTGCGATACCCGGCGCCCCCGGTCGAGTCCTGTTCGAGCATGCCCTCATCAGGGACACCGCGTACGACTCGCTCACCAGCGCCCGGCGGGCGCAGCTTCACCATCAGGTTGGAAACGCGCTGGAGGATCTCTACGCCGCCGATTCGGAGCCCCATCTGGCCGAGCTCGCGCACCACTTCTTCGCCGCACTGCCGAGCGGCGACCGGGAGAAGGCACTGGGCTATGCGATCCGCGCGGCCGAGCGGTCGGTCGGACAACTCGCCTTCGAGGAGGCCGCCCGTCTGTACGAGATGGCGCTGACCCTCGTCGAAGACGACATCGAGAAGTGCGAGCTGCTCCTGGCTCTCGGCGAGGCGTACGCGAGAGCGGGCGACATGCCCGCCTGGAAGCGCGCCTTCCGCGAGGCAGCCGAGCTGGCCGATGCCCGTCAGCTGCCCAACCACCTCGGGCGCGCCGCCTTCGGCTACGGTGGACGAATCCTCTGGGCGGTGTCCCGCGATGACCAGCTTCTGATCTCGCTCATCGAGCGCGCCCTCGATGCACTGGGCGACGAGGAGAGCGCGCTCCGCGTCGGTCTGCTGGCCCGTCTCGCCGGCGGTCCGCTCCGCGACGCGACCCATCCGCCGGAGCTCAAGAGGGCTCGGAGCGAAGAGGCCGTGGCAATCGCACGCCGTATCGGCGATCCGGCGACCCTCGCCTATGCGCTCGCGGGCTACACGCAAGCGCACCTCTCTCCCGATCGCTACACCGCGATTCTGCCGGCTGCGGAGGAATGCGTCGCCGTGGCACTCGAGGCGGGAGACAAGGAGCGTGCCCTGGAAGGCTACGAGCAGCTCTTCCTACACCTGCTCGGGCTCGGCGACGGGGAAGGTGCTCGCGCGAACCTGCGCGAGATGGCGCAGCTTGCCCAGGAGCTGCGTCAGCCGCCTCAGCACTGGCTGGTTGCGGTAAACCAAACGCTGCTCGCGCTGCTCGAAGGTCGTTTCGACGATGCCGAGGGCTTGCTCGGCGAGACGCTCAAGCTCGGACGGGCGGCACCGCGCTGGAACGCCGTGATGTCGTACGGGCTGCAGCTCTACCTCTTGCGACGCGGCCAAGGCAGGCTCAACGAGCTTGCCGAGACGCTCGAGGCCGACCTGCGCGAGTTGACGTTCAGGACGTATCCGATCGTCGACTGCGTGCTCACGCGCCTTTACGACGAAGTGGGTCGCGAGGACGAGGCGCGCACGCTCTTCGACAGGCTCGCCACGGACGACTTCGCGCAGATTCCCTTCGACGAGGAATGGCTCGTCAGCCTCGGTCTCCTCACCGAGGTGGCGCATTCACTCGGCGATCGGCGGCGAGCCGGCGTGCTCCTCGATCGTCTCTCGCCGTACGCCGACCAGGTCGCCGTCGCGTACCCCGAGATCAGCATGGGCTCGGTCTCACGCTATCTGGGACTGCTTGCAACGACACTCTCGCGGTGGGAAGTCGCCGAGCGGCACTTCGAAGACGCTCTGGCCATGAACGAGCGGATCGGCACCCGGCCATGGCTCGCGCACACACAGGAGGATTACGGTCGCATGCTTCTCGAACGGGGTCGGGAGCGCGATCGCGCGCGAGCCTCCGAGCTCCTCGACCTAGCGCTCCGCTCCTACGAGGCGCTCGGGATGGAATCCTCTGCGTCGAGAATCTCGGCGCTGCGCTAGCCCTATCGTCGAGCTCAGTGCCGTGGTCGACCGTCGTCCGGCTTCAGCCAGTCCGTTGGAGCGCCTGCGTGGCCCGTGCCTTGGGGATCCATTCCCCTACCGCCGGTGGCTGCGAGCGCATCAGTGTTCTCGACCCGTGGCCCGGACTCGACGGCCTGATCGCCGCGGTTCAGCGACCGGACCGATAGTCGCCTGAGCCTTCTGAGGATGCGTCCCACGACCGAACTCTAGGCGGCGCGGGCGAGCTCGGGCTCGTCGAGGAGGGTCCGGAAGCGCTCCGACTCCAGCAGGTGACGCCTTGCAGCGCCTTCAGCGAGGCCGAGGTCCGCGAACACGGCGACGGCATCGGGATCGCGGGCTTCGGGCGGCTTGCGCCACTCGGCCTTGAGCCACTCGCGGCGCTCGACGTAGCGCTCGTCGCCGTCGAAGACCTCCCGCACGTTGAGCTGCGGCGCGACGGTGCCGTTCCACTGGTTCGCCTCGAGCCGGAACGCGAGGTCGTAGTGACCGACGCGGCGGAGCCGGTCGAGTGACGGGCCGCGGCGGAACGCGATCGCGCTGCCGGAGTCGCGCCCGTCGTCGCGGACACGGAAGCGGAGATGCTTGCCGTCGCCGACCGTGTTCAGCTCCGCCAGCTCGCAGCCGGCCAGAAGCAGCGTCACGTTCGGGTTGCCGAGTCCGAACGGCGCGAGCCGCGCGAGCTCGGCGCAGAGGTCGAGCGTCAGGTCGGAGCCGTGCACGAGCGCGTCGACGGTCGCGACGGGCTGCAGGTCGTCCTCGCCGAGCCGTGCGTCGGCCACTGCGCCGAAGGCTTCGGCAAACGCCTCGACGCGCTCCGGGCGGATGGACAGACCGGCCGCCGCCGCATGCCCGCCCCAGCGTTCGAGGTCGCCCGCGCACTCACGGAGGCCGTCGTGCAGGTCGAAGCTGCGGATCGAGCGGCCCGAGCCCTTCCAGTCGCCCTCGGTCCCGGCGATCAGAACCACCGGGCGGTGGTAACGCTCGACGAGGCGCGAGGCCACGATCCCGATCACGCCTTCGTGCCAGCCTTCCGCGGCGACGACGTACCCACGCCGGTTGCGCCGTGCGGCCGGCCATTCCTCGATCGCCTCGACCGCCTCGCGAAGAATTCGCTCTTCGACGGCCTGCCGTTCGCGGTTCAGCTCCTCGAGCTGGGCGGCGAGTCCCTTGGCCGTCTCTCGCTCTTCAGTCAGCAGGAGCTCGAGCGCGGCTTCGGGCCGGCAGAGCCTCCCGGCGGCGTTGAGTCGGGGCGCCAGCCGAAACCCGATCGCACCCGCGTCGACGGTCGCCGGGTCGACGCGCGCCGAGCGCATCAGCTCGCGGAGCCCGGGCTTCTGCGTCCGCGCGAGCTGCCTGAGCCCCGCGACGGCGACCCCGCGGTTCTCGTCGACGAGCGGGACGACGTCTGCCACGGTTGCGACCGCGACCAGATCGAGGTGCCGTCGCAGCGCCTCCGCGTCCGCGCCGAGCAGCGCCTGGCCGAGCTTCCAGGCGACCCCGGTCCCGCAGAGCTCGCGGAACGGATAGTCGCCGCGGTACGGCCCGACGACCGGGCACTCGGGCAGCTCCGGGCCTGGGCGATGGTGGTCGGTCACGACCACGTCGAGCCCGAGCTCGCGCGCGTGGGCGACCTCTTCGACAGCCGTGATCCCGCAGTCGACGGTCACGACGAGGCCGCAACCCTCTTCGGCGAGGCGCGTGATCGTGTCCCGCTGCAAGCCGTATCCCTCGTCGAACCTGCTCGGCACGTGAGCCTCGACGTCGGCGCCCAGCTCGCGAAGGATCAGCACGGCGAGCGCCGTCGCGCAGATCCCGTCCGCGTCGTAGTCGCCGTGGACGCAGATCCGCTTGCCCGCCGCAATCGCCGCGCGGATCGAGTCGCAGGCCTCTCGCATGTCCCCGAGCTGGAACGGATCGTGCTCGGGAAGCTTCGCCTCGAGGAAGGCGAGGGCCCGCTCGGGCTCGCCGTACCCGCGGCGGACGAGCACGCTCGCCGTGATGGGGCTGAGCTCCAGCTCCTCGGCGAGCGAGTCCACGAGCTCCCGCGGGGCGGGGTTGCGCAGTGTCCAAAGGTCGTTCGGCACGGGCAGCCCACCGTACGGGGGCCGCCGGACGGACCTAGGAGACGGGGAAGGTGACCCGCTTCGCCACTCGGAGGGTGTGCGGATCGATGCGGATCAACTGAGCGACTCCCGGGTCGGCGATCCAGACCCCGCCGCTCGCGAGCGCGACGGCCTGCGGAATCCAGCTATGAGGGATCGGACGGGTGATCCCGTGGTTGGTTCTCAAGTCGATCCGGGTGATCGTCCCGCCGGCGCTCTTCGGCTCCGAGACAACCCACGCATAGAGGCGCCCCACCGTGACCGCCGACGACCAGTGAGGGACTCGAATCGACGCGACGACCCTGTTCGTGCCCGCGTCGATCCGGTCGAGCGTGTCGTCTGCGCCGATGCCGCGGCCGTTCAGGACCCAAGCGTCACCGGCGCCAAAGGCAATCGCGGTCGGCCCGCGGTCGACGAGCACACGGGCGCGCACCGCTCCGGTCATCGGATCGAGACGGAGCACGACTCCGTGCCCGTCCGGCACCATCGTGTCCCCGCGCCCCTTGTGCCAGCGGCCCGTGCTCGCCAGCCAGACAGAGCCGTCGCCTGTCGCCACGGCCTCCGGCGAATGCGCCACTCGCACCCGCCAGCGGCGCACACCGCTGCGCCCATCGACCTTGGTGAGCGTGTCCGAACCGAAGCTCGGCAGCCAAACGGCCCCGTAGCCGGCGGCAAGCGTGTACGCGGCGTGGCCGAACCCAAGGCGCACGCGCACCCGCCTGGTCGAGAGATTGACCCCGAAGAGGCTGTGCGGCTGAAGCCGCCACGCGGTACGGCTCGTGACGGCGATCGCGGTTCCGTAAGCGCCCGTGCGAATGGCGCGGCTTCGGCCCGTCACGGGATCGACCGAGACGAGTCGGTCCTGCACAGTCGTCCAGAGCTGGCCCGCTCCGAACGCGACGCTCTCGGCGCGGCCTCCGCCATCGGCTGCTGCTCCCGAGACGAATACGGCCGCCACGAGGGCGAGGGCTACCGACACGAGAGCCCGCATGTCCCTTCTACGTCTCCGCGGGTCGAGCGGGTCCGTTCATTCCCGCGGCAGCTTGAGACCGAGTAACGAAAGTGCGACGAGCACCGCGAACACGCCGACGGCGAGCGCGACGACCCGCCACGGGTGCTCGCGCCGCTGGAGCGACTCCCACCCCACCTTCGTCCAGAGCACGACCAGCCCGCCGACCACGCCTGCGATCACGACCAGCACGGGCGCGAGCACCGCGGCGCGCTCGAGCGGGAGCTCGAAGATCCAGACCGTCAGAAGCACGAGCCCGGCGGTCACGAGACCCGACAACAGCGCCGCCCGCAGGCTCACGAGGGTCAGTCTAGCCCGGGGACTATCCTCTTCTGGGTGGACGTCGAGAACTACTCGTCCGGCGACGACATCGTGGTCGAGTTCCTCCGTCTCCGCTTCAGCTTCAATGCGGCCGACTTCGCGCAGCGCGTCTCGGCGGCCGCCTACAGGCTCGGCCTGGTGGACGACAATGAGCTCGACGAGGAGGAGACCGAGGATCTCGTCGAGCTGACCGCCGACGGCCTGATCGAGGAACCGCGCAGCGAGCTCGGGCGCTACCTCGTCCGCCACTGGGAGCGCCTGTCGCTCGTGGACGGCGAGTCGCTCGTCTACTGGCTCCGGAAGCTCGTGTTCCGCGGCGCGTGGCTCGACCACCGCGTCAAGGACGGGCGCCTCGACGTCGCCTGGGACGACGGCGCCTCCGACTTCACGTACCTCGAGCCCGGAGGGACGCGCGCGCTGCTCGAGCTCGCGCCCACGCCGTCCTGGCACGAGCTTCAGTTCCGCCGCTAGCTCTCGCCGGCAGCGCGCCGCCGCTCGGCGGCCTGTGCCTTCCGACGCGCGATCGCTTCTGCGAGCCTGCGGTCGAGATCGGCCCCGCGCGCCTTCCATGCCGCGCGTTCCTCAGGAGTCCTCTGCTTCTTCTTTCCCATTCTCTTCCTCGAGCAGTTCGACGTCGCGTCATCCGGCAGCTCCTCGGCCACCATGCGATCTTGGCGCCTGCGCGCCGTATCCGGAAGACGCTGTTCCACATTTGACACACACCTTCGGTAAGTCTAGACTTACTGTAAGTCATGGCTTACCAAGACCCGATGGACGCACTCGGTGACCGCACCCGCCGGGCGATCTTCGAGCAGTTGCGCAACGGCCCTCACGCGGTGGGCGAGATCGCGGACGAGCTGCCGGTCAGCCGGCCGGCGGTCTCGCAGCACCTCCGGGTCTTGAAGGAAGCCGGGCTGGTGACCGAGCGTCGAAACGGCACGCGGCGGATCTACCGGGTCGATCCGGACGGCCTCGGGGAGGTTCGCGCCTACTTCGACGAGTTCTGGAACGAGGCCCTCGCCGCGTTCAAGGCGGCGGCCGAGGACGAGAGGAGGAACGGATGAGCACGCAGGAGACACAGGATCTGACCGTCCGCAAGAGCGTCGTCGTCGACTGCTCGCCCGAGCACGCATTCGACGTCTTCACCGAGCGGCTCGAGACCTGGTGGCCGTTCGAGTCGCATTCCCCGGGCGACGGGCTGCCGGTCAGCGCGACATTCGAGCCGCGCGTCGGTGGTCGGGTGTACCAGACAATGGCCGGCGGCGAGGAGCACGAGTGGGCGACAGTGCTCGTTTGGGAGCCGCCCGCGCGCTTCGTGATCGACTGGCACGTCAATCCGACGAGCCCGTCGACCGAGGTCGAGGTGCGCTTCCTGCCCGACGGCGAGGGCACGCGCGTCGAGCTCGAGCACCGCGGCTGGGAGCGCTACGGCGACGAGGGCGCCGACAGGCACGCGAGCTACAACAGCGGCTGGGACATCGTCCTGAAGCCGTTCATCGCGGCCGCGTCCCGCTAGAAGCTCAGAAGAGCGAGGGGCCGTCGTGCGCGGCGGCCCCTACGTGCTCACGGCCGAGCTTCGTCACGATCCGGCCGCGCGGCGTGCGCTGGAGGAATCCGAGCTGCAGCAGATAGGGCTCGTAGACGTCCTCGATCGTGTCGGGCTCTTCGCCGAGCGCGACCGCCAGAGTCGAGAGGCCGACCGGTCCGCCCTCGAACTTCTCGACGATCGCGCGGAGCAGCGCGCGGTCAATCCGCTCCAGGCCGCGGTCGTCCACCTCGAGCAGGTCGAGCGCCTCGCGTGCAATCTCGGTGGTGATCGCGCCCTGGTGACGAACCTCGGCGACGTCGCGCACGCGGCGCAGGATCCGGTTGGCGATCCGCGGTGTTCCGCGCGAGCGGCGCGAGATCTCGGCCGCGGCCTCGTCCTCTATCTCGACCTCCAGGATCCTGGCGGAGCGGTGCACGATCCGGGCGAGGTCCTCCGGCTCGTAGTGCTCGAGGCGGAACGTCATCCCGAAGCGGTCGCGCAGCGGCGTCGTCAGGAGGCCCGTGCGCGTAGTCGCGCCGATCATCGTGAACGGCGGGAGGTCGAGGGTCAGCGTCCTCGCGGCAGGCCCCTGGCCGACGATGATGTCGAGCCGGAAGTCCTCGAGAGCCGGATAGAGGATCTCCTCCACCGCGCGGCTCAGGCGATGGATCTCGTCGATGAAGAGGACGTCCCGCTCCCCGAGCGCGGTCAGGATCGCGGCGACGTCGCCCTTGCGCTCGAGCGCCGGCCCGGCCGCGGAGCGCAGGCCGACACCGAGCTCCTCCCGCACGATGTAGGCGAGGCTCGTCTTGCCGAGACCCGGCGGGCCGATCAGGAGGACGTGGTCGAGCGCCTCGCCGCGCGAACGGGTGGCTTCGAGCGCGATCGCGAGCTGCTCCTTGATCCGCTCCTGGCCGACGAACTCATCGAGCTTGCGCGGCCGCAGCGAGCGGTCGAGCTCGTCCTCGTCCGGCTGGACCGCAGGTGCGAGAAATTGCGTCTCTGTCATGCCGCCTCGCGAAGCGCGCGACGCACCTGCTCCTCGACGGGGAGATCGGGGTCGACCGCGGCAAGAGCCTGTTCCGCCTCCACCACGGAGTAGCCGAGCTCGACGAGCGCGTCGCGGGCGCCCACGTGCCCTTTCTCCGGCGGCGCGGCTGCGACCGAGCCGAGCTTCTCCTTGAGCTCGAGCACCACGCGCTGCGCGGTCTTCTTGCCGATCCCGGGAATCGCCTCGAACCGGGCCGTGTCCTCGAGCGCGATCGCGCGGCGCAGGTCGGCGGGAGGCGAGCCGGAGACGATCGCGAGCGCCACCTTCGGCCCGACCCCGGAGACGGCCAACAGGTGCTCGAAGAGCTCGCGCTCGGCCGGCTCGGCGAACCCGTAGAGCTGGAGCGCGTCCTCGCGGACGTGCAGGTAGGTCTCGAGGGCCACCTCTCCCCCGCGCTCGGCGAGCCGCGAGGCCGTCGGAGTCACCGCGACCGCGTAGCCGACGCCGCCGACCTCGAGCACGAGCTTGTCTCCCGTGCGCGCGACCGGCTTCCCCCGCAGCCGCGAGATCATCCCGCCGCCCTGAGCAGCGGTGACGCGAGCGCGTGGCAGATCGCGACCGCCAGCGCGTCCGAGGCATGCTGCGGGGTCGGCGGCGTGCGCATCCCGAGGATGGCCATCACCATGCGCTGCACCTGCGCCTTCTCGGCCCGGCCGTAGCCGCACACCGCCTGCTTCACCCGCGAGGGCGCGTACTCAGCGCACTCGAGGCCGAGGGACGCGGCAGCGACGAGAACGACGCCGCGCGCCTGGCCGACGGAGAGCGCGGTACGGGCGTCGACGCCGACGAAGGACTCCTCGAGCACGACGGCGTTCGGGCCGAAGTCCTCGATCAGTTCGGTGACGCCGTCGAAGATCGTCTTGAGCCGCAGCTCGGGACGGCGCTTCGATGGTGTTTTCCACCAGCCGTGGTCGACCGCCTTGAGGCGGCCTCCGCTTTCGTGGACGATGCCGTACCCGCACGCTGCCGTACCCGGATCGATGCCGAGAACCCTCACGCCGTGAGGTTAAGGACCGCACCGGACGTTCCTTCTTCGGGCGGGAGGACGCTCAAGAAGGGCGCCCGGATCAGCCTGAAGGTCGGCAGCTAGCGCCGACCCCGACTAGGTCGCTACAGCCTCCATCACCCGCTCGGGGATGTCGAAGTTGGAGTAGACCTCCTGGACGTCGTCGCTCTCCTCGAGCGCGTCGATCAGCCGGAGGGTCTTCTTCGCCGCGTTCTCTTCGTCCAGGTTGACGGTCGTCTTCGGCACCATCGTCAGCTCTGCCGAGTCGACCTCGAGCCCCGCGTCCTCGATCGCCTGGCGGACCGCGCTCAGCGTCTCGGGCGCGCAGGTGACGCGGAAGCTCGAGCCTTCGAGCTCGACGTCGTCGGCGCCGCCCTCGGCGGCCGCGAGCGTCAGGTCGTCCTCGTCGAAGCGGTCGGCGTCGACCAGGATCACGCCGCGGCGCTCGAACAGCCACGCGACCGCGCCCGAGCCGCCTAGGTTGCCGTCGTGCTTTGCGAAGGCGGCGCGCACGTCGGCCGCCGTGCGGTTGCGGTTGTCGGTGAGCGCCTCGACGAGAATCGCGACGCCGTTCGGCCCGTAGCCCTCGTAGACCACCGTCTCGAAGGTCTCCGCCGCGGTGTCGGCCCCCGAGCCGCGGGCGATCGCGCGCTCGATGTTCTCCTTCGGCATCGAGTACGAGCGCGCTTTCTCGATCGCGTTCTGGAGCGCGAGGTTCGCGGCGGGGTCGCCCCCGCCCTCGCGCGCGGCGACGATGAGGGCCCGCGCGAGCTTCGAGAAGAGCTTGCCGCGCTTCGCGTCGGCCGCGCCCTTCTTGTGCTTGATCGAGCTCCACTTGCTATGCCCTGACATGCCCCTCCTCCCGCACGAGCTCGAGGAAGCGCTCGTGCACGCGAGTGTCGTCGGTCAGCTCCGGATGGAAGGCGGCCACGATCGTCCGGCCCTGACGCAGCAGCACCGGCTCGCCGTCGAGCTCCGCGAGCACCTCGACAGCGGGGCCTGCGTCGAGCACGCGCGGCGCGCGAATGAAGACCCCGTGTAGCGGCTCGTCCTCGCCGGAGAGCTCGAGGTCAGCCTCGAAGCTTGCGACCTGCCTGCCGTAGGCGTTCCGGCTCACCTCGAGGTCGAGCAGCCCGAGGTGGCGCCGGTCGAGCAGGATCATCCCGGCGCAGGTGCCGAAAATGGGCCGCTGGAAGCTCCGGATCGCGTCCTCGAGCCCGTAGAGACGCACGAGCCGGGCGATTGCGGTCGACTCACCGCCGGGGATGATCAGCCCGTCGAGATCCGCGAGCTGTCCGGGCTTGCGCACCTCGACCGGCTCGGCGCCGAGCCTGCGGAGGACGGCGGCGTGCTCGCGCACATTCCCTTGCACCGCGAGGATTCCGATCTTTGGAGCTCTGCTCACGACCCCGATTCTAGGCAAGCCGCACGTACAATCCGGCCGGCGGCCAGGAGGGTCTAAGTGAAGCTTCAATCGGAGCGCGACGTTCTGCCTGCGGAATCCCTCGAGGACGCCGCGGATCGCGCGTATCGGCTTCAGCGCGTCAGCGAGCGCCTCGCCGAGGCGCTGACGCCCCAACAGGTTCTCGACGCGGTGCTGACCGAGGGGCTCCGGGCGGCCGAAGCGCGGGCCGGCGCGATCGGCGCGATCAGCGAGGACGGCGAGACGATCGAGCTCCTCGCGCAGCGCGGCTACCGCGAGCACGTGCTCGACGACTACGCACGCTTCCCGGTCTCGGCCGACCTGCCGATGTCGCACGTGGCGAAGACCGGGAAGCCGCTCTTCATCACCTCGCAGCAGGAGCGGAACGCGCTCTTCCCGTCGCTCAGCGGGCGCGGCGACGACGGGCACGCGCTGGCGGTCCTGCCGCTCACGCTCGAGGGCCGCGTGGTCGGCCTGCTGGGGCTCTCGTTCGGCGAGGACATGGAGTTCAGCGAGAGCCGGAGGCGAATGAAGATCACGCTCGCCCGGCAGGCGGCGCTCGCGCTCGAGCGCACGCGGCTCTACGAAGCCGAGCGCGCTGCCCGCGAGCGGTTTGCCTTCATCGCGGAGGCGAGCGAGCTCCTCTCGTCCTCGATGGAGTACGAGGAGACGCTTGCGCGCCTCGCCCAGCTCGCCGTGCCCCGGCTCGCCGACTGGTGCGCGATCGACATGGTCGGCGAGGAGGGCGAGATCGAGCGGCTCGTCGTCGCGCACGAGGATCCGGAGAAGGTGCGCTGGGCGAGAGAGCTCCAGCGGCGCTACCCGCCCGAGGCCGGCGACCCGCACGGCGTCGCGCACGTGATCGGCACGGGCGAGCCCGAGTTCTTCCCGAAGATTCCGCCAGAGCTGCTCGCCGAGTCGATCGGCGACAACGAGGAGCTGCGCCGAATCGTGACCGAGCTCGGCATTCACTCGTCCCTCTGCGTTCCACTGAGTGCGCGCGGCCGGGTGCTGGGGGCGCTCACGCTGATCGCGGCCGAGGCGCACGCCCCGTACACGGAGGCCGACTTCGCGCTGGCACTCGAGCTCGCACGGCGCGCCGGGATCCTCGTCGACAACGCGCGTCTGTTCCAGGAGGCCGAGCGCGGCGCGAACGCGGCGCGCGCGCTCGACTACGTGGCCGACGGCGTAGTCCTCCTCGACCTGGAAGGGGTCGTCAGGCACTGGAACCCGGCCGCTGCGGCGATCACCGGCATCACCGAGGAGCAGGCGCTGGGCAAGCCCGTCCAGGACGTCGTGCCCATCTGGGAGTCGCTCGCCTCGCACGTTCCGCTGGTCCGCCCCGGGGAACAGGCCGCGCGGCCGGTGACGATCCCGCTCACGATCCAGGACCGGGAGCTCTGGGTTTCGGCTTCGGGCGTCGACTTCGGCGAGGGCACCGTCTACGCGCTCAGCGACGTCACCGACGAGCACGCGCTCGAGACGGCACGGGCCGAGTTCGTCGCGACCGCTTCGCACGAGCTGCGAACGCCACTCGCTGCGGTCTACGGCGCGATCCGCACGGTCAGGCGCGAAGACATCGAGCTCGGCGATGACGAGCAGGCGACGTTCCTCGAGATGATCGAAGGCGAGACCGCGCGCCTCTCGCAGATCGTCGACCAGATCCTGCTCGCCGGCCAGCTCGATGCGGACGCGATCGAGATCGAGCTGGACGAGTGCGACCCCGCCGGCGTCGCCTCGTCGGTGATCGAGTCCGCCTCTCTGCACCTCCCGGAAGGCATCTCGCTGCGGCTGACCGCTAACGGCGCACGGCGGATCGTCTGCGACGAAAACAAGCTCCGCCAGGTTCTGACGAACCTGGTCGACAACGCGATCAAGTACTCGCCCGAGGGCGGCGACGTCGAGGTTCGGCTCGACTCGGAGAACGGCGATTGCCTGATCGAGGTCGCGGACGAAGGCCTCGGGATCCCGAGCTCGGAGGTCGAGCGGATCTTCGAGAAGTTCTACCGCCTCGACCCGCAGCAGACGCGGGGCGTCGGCGGGAGCGGCCTCGGCCTCTACATCTGCCGCGAGCTCGTCGAGCGCATGAACGGCCGGCTCGAGGTCGACTCGGAGCCCGGCCGGGGCTCACGCTTCACGGTGGCGCTCCCTGCGGGCGACTAGGACTCCGAGCGCAACGTAGGCGAAGCCCAGCACCACGAAGCCGAGCGGTCGGGCCCAGTCATGCTTCGGGTTCTCTCCGAGGCCGAAGAGCGAGTAGAAGAGCGTGACGACCGAGCCGAACCACTTGTCGACGAAGTGCACCGTCGTCAGGAACAACCCGAACGCCCCCAGGACGGTCCAGCTCGAGCGCCGCCTTCCGGCGCCGAAGATGATGTACGCCAGGGCGACAAGCCCGATCAGGATGTAGTTCCAGTCGGTCTCGTGCCAGAACCAGAGGAGCGCTCCCCCGATCGTCAGGCCCGAGACGACGTGCAGCCAGAATCCGTACACGCGGTTCGCACCGGCCGCGATCGGAAGCAGGAAGAGCCCGAAGATGAGCGAGACCCAGGCCGACCAGTTGCCGCCGCTCGAGAGCAGGTCGGCGACGAAGTACCAGCCGACACCCGCCGCGGCCAGGACGAGCAACGGGTGGTGGAAGACGCGCAGGGCTCGCAGCGCGGCGATCAGGGTGACCACCTCGAGGAGGAGCAGACTCCAGTGGAAGCCATGCAGCGGCGAGTCGTGGGAGAGCCAGCCCCACCAGTCCTCGAGTGCACCAACGAAGACGGCGAACAACACAACCGAGACGAATGCGAAGAGCCCGGCGAGCAAGGGGCGGCCGGCGCGCCTGAAGGCGAGCGCGACGACGAGGGCGCAGCCGAAGACGAGCGCGGCCCAGCCTGCGAAGGCGGTGGACGAGTAGCGGTCGGAGAGGATCGAGTCGAGCCAGACCGCGCTGGCGAGGACGGTCAGCGCGCCCGTGTAGACGAGGAACGACGCGCTCGTCCAGGGAGCACGGATTGCCTGCACGGGCTGAGCCTGAGCGAGGCGCCGGACGGCGCGCTTCTACCAGCCGCGCGTTTCGAGCAGCTCTTCTGGCGCGAGCGCGGCTGCGGACAGGCCCGCCATCGCGTCGCCGAGGCCGCCGGAGACCCGCGCCAGGATCTCGGCGTCCTCGAAGTGCGTCGTCGCCTCGACGATCGCCTTCGCGCGGGTCGAGGGATCGGAGGACTTGAAGATCCCCGAGCCAACGAAGACGCCGTCGGCGCCGAGCTGCATGCAGAGCGCGGCGTCGGCCGGAGTCGCGATCCCGCCGGCAGTGAAGGTGACCACGGGCAGGCGGCCGTGCTCGGCGACCCAGCGCACGAGCTCGTGCGGCGCGCGAACCTCCTTCGCCTCCGAGTAGAGCTCGTCCTCGCTCAGCGACTGCAGCTTGCGGATGTGCCCGAAGACCGAGCGCATGTGCGTGACCGCGTTGACGATGTCGCCGGTGCCGGCCTCGCCCTTGGTGCGGATCATCGCTGCGCCTTCGGAGATGCGGCGCAGCGCCTCGCCGAGGTTCGTGCAGCCGCAGACGAACGGGACGGTGAACTTCCACTTGTCGACGTGGTTCTGCACGTCCGCGGGCGTGAGCACCTCGCTCTCGTCGATGTAGTCGACCTCGAGCGCCTCGAGCACCTGCGCCTCGACGAAGTGGCCGATCCGGCACTTCGCCATCACCGGGATCGTGACCGACTCCTGGATCTCGCGGATCTTGTCCGGGTCGGCCATCCGCGCGACCCCGCCTTCCTTGCGGATGTCGGCGGGCACGCGCTCGAGCGCCATCACGGCGACCGCGCCCGCGTCCTCGGCGATCCGCGCCTGGTCGGCGTCGGTGACGTCCATGATCACCCCGCCCTTGAGCATCTCGGCGAGGCCCGACTTGACCCTCATCGTCCCGGTCTCGGCCATCGCGGTGATTCTAGCTAGGCGAGCAGGCGCGCCAAACGCACCATGATCGAGATCTGTCGCCGCACCGAATCGGTGCCGGTCGCCTGAAGGTGGCGGACCCGCCAGAGCTTCCCGTGCACGCGAAGCGAGACGTGCTCGTCGGGCTCCAGTACGAGGTCGTAAGTGCGCCAGCGACCGTCGAGGGCGAACGTGCCGGACTTCGCGGGCCGGCCGTTGACGATCGCCACGGCCTCCCCGGTCCGATCGCCCCCGAAGAAGCGATCAGCATCGCGGATGTCGACGCGG
>VAXM01000012.1 GCA_005883335.1 Actinomycetota bacterium | reverse complement strand
CTGCCGCCCTCCTAGGGGCCGTCGAAGCTCGGAGACCTGGTCGGCGGATGGAGCACCGCCGTGATCACGATCGGCTCGGCGCTTTCGTCCTCGGCGTCCCGCGCCTTCTCGACCAGCTCGGCGATCAGCTCGAGCGCCTTCTCCGGGCCGACTCGGGCCGTCACCTGCGCCGAGCGGAACAGCCCCTCGGCACCGTGCTCGTCCCAGCCGCGCTGCACCTCGTCGAGCATCGCCGCCCGCAGGTCGGTCGTCAGTCCGGACGCGAGCAGCTCGGGCGCCACCCGCAGCGTCCGCGCCACCGGGCGGTACGGCTTCTCGCGCCCCTTGCCCGTGTCGACGAGCGTGATCAACCCGGCCCGGAGCAGCATCCTCACGTGGAAGTGGAGGTGGCCGGGATCGACGCCGAGCTTGTTCGCGAGCTCCCGGTTCGTGATCGCCTCTTCGGCGCTCGTCCCGAGCATCTCCAGGACGCGGAGGCGCAGCGGGTGCCCGAGCGCCTTCAGCTGCTCGGGCTTGTCGAGGAGGAGGACGTCGAGAATCGGTTCGGTGGCAGCCATGGACCGCCTATATATACGGCGCTGGAGAGTGGCTGTCTAGTCGGACAACCGCGCCGCGGCGGCCGCATCCGCGACGACGCGCGTGCGCCCCTCGGCCGAGCGGATCAGGCTCGACGGAGTCTCGGGGCTCGGCGGCTGCCCGAAAGCACGCGCGACGGCCTCGGCTTTCGACTTGCCCGTGACCAGGAACAACACGTCAGGCGCCGAGCAGAGCACCGGCAAAGTCATCGTGACGCGGTCGACGAACGGCTCGAGCTTCGCCTCCGCCGGGATCGCCCGCCGCGTGCGCTCGTCGAGCGTCGGCTGGTTCGGGAAGAGCGAAGCCGCGTGGCCGTCCGGCCCGATTCCGAGGAGGACGAGATCGAGACGAACGCCTTCGAGGAAGCGGTCGTACTCGTCGGCGGCCGCCTGCGCCCCCAGCTCGCCTCTGATCCGGATGGGGGTCGGGTGGGCAGCGAGCGCTCGGATCAGCCGCTCATCGGCGAGCCGGTAGTTCGACCGTTCGTCGTCCGGTGGCACGGCGCGCTCGTCCCCCCACCACAACGTTGCTTCGCTCCAGTCGGGCTCGCGTTTTGCCGCGAGCTCGTATGCGCGCCCCGGCGACTCACCGCCGGTGAGGACGATCGACGAGCCCGCCCGCGCCGCGGCAACGAGCTCGTCTGCGACAAACGACGCGACCTCCTCCTCGTCGGCGAGCCGGATCAGCTCCACGCCGTAGAGCGTCACTCTTCTCCGGCCGCCAGCTCCCGGGACCTCTCCATTGCCGCCTGGATCGCATTCAGGAATGCGGCGCGCACGCCGGAGCGCTCGAGCTCGCGGATCGCCCGGATCGTCGTCCCGCCCGGCGAGGTCACCTGCTCGCGCAGCTCGACCGGGTGCACGTGCTCGTCGCGCAGCAGCTTCGCGGTGCCGAGCATCGTCTGGACGACGAGCTGCGTCGAGATCTCGCGCGAGAGCCCGAGCAGGATCCCGGCTTCGATCATCGCTTCGGCGAGCAGCGCGAAGTACGCGGGGCCCGAGCCCGACACGGCCGTGACTGCGTCCATGTAGCGCTCCGGGACGCGAACGACTGCGCCGAGGTGGCTGAGCGCCTCCTCCGCAAGGGTCATGTTCTCGTCGCCTGCGTGCGCGCCGGCGCAGACGCCCGCGATCCCCTCGTGGACGGTCGCCGGCCGGTTGGGCATGGCGCGCACGACCGGGACGCCTTCCGTGATCCGGCCCTCGATCGCCGAGGTCGGGATCGCTGCGGCAACAGACAGCACCGTCTGCTCGGGCGTCAGCAGGCCGCCGACCTCGCCGAGCAGCACCTCGAAGTCCTGCGGCTTGACCGCGATCACGACGAGCTTGGCCCCCACGACCGCCTCCGCGTTCGACGTCGTCGCGCGCACGCCGTAGCGTTCGCCGAGCTCGGCCGCGCGCTCCTCGTCCCGGACGGTGACGACGACCTCCGAGGGATCGCGCCAGCCGCCGCTCAGGAGCCCGCGCAGGAGCGATTCGCCGATCGTGCCGACCCCGAGGATCGCGACCAGGCGCCCCTCCCCTGCCATGGGCGGCAGTCTAGGCGGCGCGGGGTTGCGCGAGCGGCACGAGGCCGAGCCGCCACGCGTTGAGGAGGTAGATGCCCGCGAGCCCGGCCCACTCGCCGTAGGGCTCGAGCAGCTCGGCGGTCTCCCACGGCTCGACGCGGCGGCCCCGGAGCGCGGCGCACAGCTTCACGAGCCCGAGGTCGCCGACGAGCCCGCGCTCGAACCGGCCCAGCCCCTCGACGCACACGAGGCCGACCGACCAGGGCCCGAGCCCGCGCTCGCGCTCGAGGCGGTCGGCCGCGGCCGACGTCGGCAGCGAGCGCAACCGCTCGAGATCGAAGGAGCGGCAGAGCCGGACGAGCGTCGCGCCTCGCCTCGCGCCCAGCCCGAGCCGGCGGAGCTCCGCGGGAGCGAAGCGCGCGAAGGTTGCGGGAGTCGGCGGCGCGTGCAGGAACGTGCCCGGAAGCTGAGGCGTTGCGGCGCGGATCACGGTGCGCTCGATCTCGCGGGCGCGCCGCGCCGTGATCAGCTGCCCGGCGACCGCGCGCAGCAGCGCGTGCGTGACCGTGGAGAGCCTCAGCGGCCGGAAGCCGCGTAGTCGCGGCAGGGCGCGACCCAGGAGCGCATCCTCACGGAAACGCGCCAGGAACTCCGAGTGGTCGTCCTCGAGCGCGAGGACGAAGCGCAGCTCGTCGAGCCCGGCCTCGTCGGGCGCGCGCAGCTGCACGACGCCGTCCGGCTGCTGCCAGGCGCGGCCAAGCCCGCCGGCGGCGAGAGCCGTCACCAGCGGCCCGCCCGAGGTCGTTCGCGTCGCGTTGCCTGCGAGGCGGGCCGAGAAGCGGAGCGAGAAGGGGCCGCGCGGCCGAACCGCGGCCGCGATCAACGATGCCCGTGCGACTCGACCGCGGCCGGCTCGGCGGCGAGGTCGGTGGCGCGCTCGAGCACCTCGAGCGCCTGCTCCTCGCGGCCGGCCCGGCGCAGGAACTTGCCCCAGGCGCGGTGGGCCTCGACGTGGTCGCGCCGGTGTCCGTGCTCGCCGAGCAGTTCTGTGGCCTGCCGGAACGCTTCGTGGGCTCCGTCGACGTCTCCCTGCAGCGCCTTGGCCTCCGCGAGAGCCCACAGCGCGCCGCCCCGCTCGCGCAGGTACTCGTCGGAAGCAGCCTCCACGGCCGCCTCCCCGCGGCGGACAGCCTCGTCGGCATCGCCGCACTGGGCCGCGAGCTTCGACTGCTCCGCGTAGAGGCCGGCGAGGTCGTCCGGCTCGGCGCTCGGGCCGTAGAGCCGCTCGGCCAGCTCGAAGTGGCGGCCTGCACCCTTCACGTTGTCCTGCGAGAGCATGATCGAGCCCGCCAGCAGGTGCGCGCGCGCCAGGTGGAGCGTGTCGTCGGTGACGTCGAGCAGTGCGATCGCGCGCCGGATGTAGGTCAGCGCCGCGGCCGACCGGCCCTGGACGTCGTTCAGGCGCGCGACGGACCAGTAGAGCCGGACCCGCGAGTAGGCGTCGGTCGCCTCCTCGGCCTTGGCGATCGCGTCCTGCAGCACCCCCTCGGCGCGCTCGAGGTCGCCGAGATCCGTCAGGGCGTAGCTGAGGTACGTGGTGAAGCGAACCTGTGCGGTGAAATCATCCGGCGACTCACGGGAGACCTCGTCGAGGCAGCGCTCGAAGAGATCGACCGCCCGCTGAGTGTCCCCGCTCGCCGCGAGTGCCCGGCCGAGCGTCGCGTAGACGTCGGGGCGAACGCTTGGCGAGACGTCCGCCAGCTCGAGCCCCGCCTCGAGCCGCTCGATCGCGTCGTGGTTGTGCCCGGCGTGCGCGGACGCCAGCCCGAGCGCGATGCTCGCGCGCGAGGCGGCGAGGATGTCCCCGGCTTCGACCGAATCGCTCAGAAGGCTGTCGAGCTTGCGCTCGGCGTCGGCGGTGTCGTCCGCGAGACGCAGCTCCAGCTCGGCGTCGGCGATCCGCAGCTCGCGCTCCTCGGTGTCCCGGATCTCGGAGCCGGTCTCGAGGTAGTCGGCCGTGACGCCCAGCTTGCGCGCGAGCATCCGCAGCGCCTTGACGGACGGGCGCCGCGCCCCGCCTTCGATCCGGGAGATGTAGGCGTACGACACCCCCGGGGAAGCGAGCTCGCGCTGCGAAAGGCGGCGTTCGTGCCGGAGCCGCTTCAGCCTCTGGCCGATCGTCTCCTCGGTCGAGTCTCGATGTCGGTCCGGCACCGGCTGCATATTGACCACGCAGAAGGGCATCGTCAATCGCCAACCGAGCCTTGACAACAAATGACTACCCCGGTTGGGTACTGCGACCTTCTGTCCCTGCGAGCGATCAGGAAGGAGGTGATCTCTGTGGCAGCCCGGATTCAGGCTCTGCTTCTGGTCCTCGGCGCGATCGTCGTCGCGGCTCTGAACGGCGCATCGCCCTGGGGCCCGTAATTCCTCGGGGAGCGGGCGGGGGACGACTGCGGTTCCCCGCCCGTCCAACGCCTCTTGGCAACGTTCCGGAAGCGCTAGTGTCGGCTCGTGAGCATTGACCCGCGAGTCGACATCGGCCACGTGCACCTCAAGGTCTCGGACATCGACCGCGCGCTGGCGTTCTACCGCGACATCCTCGGCTTCGACGTCACGCAGCGGATCGGCGACCAGGCGGCGTTCATCTCGGCCGGCGGCTACCACCACCACCTCGGGCTGAATACGTGGGAGTCACGGGGCGGCGGCCCGCCTCAACCCGGGACGACCGGCCTCTATCACGTCGCGATCCGCTACCCGGACCGGCGATCGCTCGGCGACGCGCTGCGGCGGCTCGTCGAGGCGAAGTGGCCGATCGACGGGGCGACCGACCACGGCGTCTCGGAAGCGATCTACCTTCGCGACCCGGACGGGAACGGAATCGAGATCTACCGCGACCGGCCCGAGGCCGACTGGCCTCGCGCTGCGGACGGGGCAGGAGTGGCGATGGTCAACGCGCCGCTCGACCTGCAGGCCCTCTTGGCGGAGGCCGGGTAGTGGCCAAGGGCTACGCCGAAGGTCCCGCCGCCGAGGAAGCTGAGCGCCGGCTCGAGGAGCTCGAGCGCGGCTCGACGGCGGAGCAACGCGAGGAGCGGGCGGCCGTCTACGGCTCCACTGAAGACGATCCGGAACGGCACTTCATCGGCTGGCGCGACGACGTCGATCCGGACGAGCTGTTCGCCTCCGGAAAGGCGTGGGGCATTACCGTGGTCCGCGCTACTTTGTAGAGCGTGACCAAGCAGGTCGAGCAGCTCGAGCAGGTGACGATCCGGTTCGCCGGCGACTCCGGCGACGGGATGCAGCTGGCGGGCGGACGGTTTACGAGCGAGACCGCGCTCGTCGGGAACGACCTCTCGACGCTCCCGGACTTTCCAGCCGAGATCCGCGCGCCGGCGGGCTCGCTGCCCGGAGTGTCGGGCTTCCAGCTCCACTTCGCCGACCACGACATCCTCACGCCCGGCGACGCGCCCGACGTGCTCGTGGCGATGAACCCGGCGGCGCTGAAGACGAACCTGCGCGACCTGCCCAAGGGCGGCACGCTGATCGTCAATCGCGACGCCTTCACCGACCGGAACCTCGACAAGGCGGGCTACGCGACGAGCCCGCTCGAGGACGGCTCGCTCGACGAGTTCCACCTGCACGAGGTGCCGTTGACGACGCTGACGCTCGAGGCTCTGAAGGACGTGGAGGTCACCAAGCGCGAGGCGGAGCGCTCGAAGAACATGTTCGCGCTCGGCCTGATGTCGTGGCTCTACCACCGCCCGACGGAGACGACGATCGCCTACCTCGAGCGGAAGTTCGCCTCGAAGCCCGCGATCGCCGAGGCGAACGTCAAGGCATTCAAGGCCGGCTGGGCCTACGGCGAGACCTCCGAGGACTTCGTCGTCTCCTACGAGGTCGCGCCCGCACAGCTGCCGCCGGGCACCTACCGCAACATCACGGGCAACCAGGCGCTGGGGATGGGACTGATCGCCGCGAGCGTGAAGAGCGGGCTGCCGCTCTTTCTCGGCGCCTATCCGATCACGCCTGCCTCGGAGATCCTGGAGAACCTCTCGCGGCACAAGCGTTTCGGGGTGCGCACCTTCCAGGCCGAGGACGAGATCGCGGCCGTGGGCGCCGCTCTCGGGGCGAGCTTCGGCGGCGCGTTGGGTGTCTGCACTTCCAGCGGGCCGGGCGTCGTCCTGAAGGGGGAGACGGTCGGGCTCGCGGTCACTCTCGAGCTGCCGCTGTTGATCCTCGACATCCAGCGCGCCGGGCCCTCGACGGGGATGCCGACCAAGCCCGAGCAGGCCGACCTGCTGATGGTCCTTTTCGGGCGCAACGCCGAGTCGCCCGTGCCGGTGGTTGCGGCGGCGACTCCCGGCGGTTGCTTCGACGCGGCGCTCGAGGCGGCCCGGATCGCCCTGAAGTACCGCACGCCGGTCTACCTGCTCTCGGATGCCTACCTCGCGAACGGCTCGGAGCCCTGGCTGCTGCCCGATGCCGCGGCGCTCCCGGAGATTCCGGTCGAGTTCGCCACGAAGCCGAACCGCGACGGCGAGTTCCTCCCGTACGTGCGCGACCCCGAGACGCTCGCGCGCGAGTGGGCGATTCCCGGGACGCCCGGCCTCGAGCACCGGATCGGCGGGCTCGAGAAGCAGGACGAGACCGGCAACGTCTCCTACGACCCGGACAACCACGACCACATGGTCAGGCTGCGGGCGCAGAAGGTCGCCGGGATCGCGGCGGACATTCCCGAGCTCGAGGTGGACGACCCGGACGGCGCCTCGCTGCTCGTCCTGGGGTGGGGCGGGACGTACGGGCCGATCACCGCGGCCGTGCGGCGCGTGCGCAAGGAAGGCAAGAAGGTCGCGCAGGCGCACCTGACGCACTTGAACCCGTTCCCGCGCAACACCGGCGAGGTGTTGCGCTCGTACGACCGCGTGCTCGTCCCCGAGATGAACCTCGGCCAGCTCTCGAAGCTCGTGCGCGCCGACTTCCTCGTCGACGCGGTGGGCTACAACCGCGTCCGCGGCGTGCCGCTGCGAGCGAGCGAGCTCGCGGAGGCGATCGAGGCGATGTTGTGACCGAGAACGGAAATGGTCTGCCGGTCCTGACCGCCAAGGACTTCACCTCCGACCAGGAGGTGCGCTGGTGCCCGGGCTGCGGCGACTACGCGATCCTCGCCGCGGTGCAGAAGTTCATGCCTGAGCTCGGACTGCCGCGCGAGCGGATCGTCTTCATCTCCGGAATCGGCTGCGCTGCCCGCTTCCCGTACTACATGCAGACCTACGGGATGCACTCGATCCACGGGCGCGCGCCGGCGATCGCGACCGGCCTCGCGCTCTCGCGGCAGGATCTCTCGGTCTGGGTCGTGACCGGCGACGGCGACGCGCTCTCGATCGGCGGCAACCACCTGATCCATGCGCTGCGCCGCAACGTGAACCTGAAGATCCTGCTCTTCAACAACCAGATCTACGGGCTGACGAAGGGGCAGTACTCGCCGACCTCCCCGCTCGGGACGGTCAACAAGACGACGCCGATGGGCTCGCTCGACTGGCCCTTCAACCCGGTTGCGCTGGCGCTGGGCGCGGAGGCGACGTTCGTCGGCCGCTCGATCGACACCGACCGCGCGCACCTGACCGAGGTGCTGCGCCGCGCTTACGCCCATCCGGGCGCGGCCTTCGTCGAGATCTACCAGAACTGCAACGTCTACAACGACGGCGCGTTCGACGCTGTGCGCGAGGACAAGGAGAACCGGATCCGGCTCGAGCACGGCAAGCCGATCCGCTTCGGCGCGGAGGAGGAGCGGGGCGTGCGCCTGCGGCCCGACGGGTCGGCGGAGCTGGTCGAGGGCATCGCGGAAGAGGAGCTCCTGGTGCACGACGAGCACGCGGAGACGCCGTCGCTCGCGTCGGCGCTGGCCCGCCTGTCGCACACGCCGCACGGTCCGACCCCGATCGGGATCTTCCGCGACGTCGAGCGCCCGGTCTACGACCGCCTGATGGACGATCAGCTCGCACGCGCGCGTGAGGAACAGGGGGAAGGCGACCTGGCCGAGCTCCTGCACGCGGGCGACACCTGGACGATCTCCTGAGGAGCCTCCCCTTCCGCGGTTGGCAGACCGCGAGTTGGGTCTTCGGGGAGGGGAAGGAGCGGGACGGCCTGCCGCTGCTCGTGCTGCACGGCGGCCCCGGAAGCGCGCACGACGCGCTCGAGGGGCTGGCGGCGTTGGCGGAGCGCGGGCGGCGCGTCGTCTTCTACGACCAACTCGGGAGCGGTGCTTCGGACCGGCCGGACGATCCGTCGCTCTGGACCGTCCAGACCTTCATCGAGCAGTTGCAAAGCGTCCGCGAGGGGTTCGAGCTCGAACGGCTGCACCTCTTCGGCTCGTCGTGGGGCGGGATGCTCGCGCTCGAGTACGCGCTCACGCAACCGGACGGGCTCGCGAGCCTCGTGCTCAACTCCACGCCCACGAGCGCGCCACGATGGGCCGAAGAGACGGCTCGCCTGGCCGAGGGCCTTGACGAGCAGGAGTTCAGGCGGCGGCACATCTGCCGGCTCGACCCCGAGCCGGAAGTCCTTCAGCGGGCCTGCGCGAAGTTCGGCAAGCAGGTCTACGAGACGATGTGGGGGCCGAACGAGTTCACGGTCAGGGGCACGCTGCAGGACTGGGACGTGATCGACCGGCTCGGCGAGATTCGCGTCCCGACGCTGATCACCTCGGGCCGGCACGACGAGTGCACTCCGAAGCTGGTCGAGCCGCTCCACGAGGGGATCGCGGGCTCCGAGTGGGTGATCTTCGAGGAGAGCGCGCACATGCCCTACCTCGAGGAGCCGGAGCGGTACCTCGAGATCGTCGGGGACTTCCTCGAACGCGTCGAGGCCCGCCGGTAGGCGAGCCTCAAACGCTGATTCGTATCCGGGCTTAGTGCGCTGTGGGAGGGAGCGTCTTCACGACCTCGCAGTTCACGACGACGTCCGGCTCGCCCTGGCGGATCCAGGCGACGTCGTGGTCGCCCGGGCCGCAGTCGAGCCTGTCGACCTGGCCGTCGGGGAAGAGCGCGTGGAGGACGTCGTTTCCGTCCCCGCCGTTCTCGGTGTCGACCCCGGCGCCGACCCAGAGCCGGTCGCGCAGCGGTCCGCCGGTCACCGTGTCGTCTCCAAGGCCTCCGTGCAGCCAGTTACGCCCGGTGCCGCCTGTGATCGTGTCGTTGCCGGCACCGCCCCAGACGATCGAGCCGCCGTCGCCGGCGACGATCGTGTCGTTGTCCGGGCCGCCGAAGATCCGGTCGAAACCGAAGCCACCGTCGACGCTGTCGTTCCCCCTGCCGGCGTAGACGATGTCACCGCCGCCTCCGGGGCTGACCTGATCGTCGCCCGCGAACGCCAGGACGAGGTCGCGGCTGTCGGTGCCGATCAGGACGTCTGCGTTCCTCGTGCCGCGGATGACGTTGAACCACCTTGCATTCGCCACGCCGGCGATCGCGAGACCCAGCAATGCGGCGAGACCCAAAACGATGAGCTTGCGTGCCATGCCTATCCCTCCTCGAGGCTGTCCCCGGTGACGGTAAGCCGCGCGGATTAGCGCTCCGTGCGCGAACTGCAAGGATTCCTTTAGGACTGCGGGGGTACCTAGCCCGCCGATGAGGCTGGTCTCCCGCTTCCGGCGCGGCCCCGCCGCAGTACCGGTGTCCGAGGGCAGGACCGACACGCTTGTGCAGGAGGAGGTTCCGGGACCGCCACCCGTCGTCGAGGAAGAGATCGCCGAGCCGCCGCCTCCGCCTCCTCCGCGCGGCCGGCCGCCGCTTCTCTGG
Organism: Actinomycetota bacterium; assembly: GCA_005883335.1. Lineage (GTDB taxonomy): Bacteria > Actinomycetota > Thermoleophilia > Gaiellales > Gaiellaceae > AC-32. The sequence continues at coordinate 59 of VAXM01000012.1, read as the reverse complement.
CCCTGGCTGCTCCTACTTCTGCTGCTCGTCGCTGCGGGGCTGATCGCGCTCTGGCTCTT
>VAXM01000011.1 GCA_005883335.1 Actinomycetota bacterium | reverse complement strand
CTCCTCCATCAGCTCGGCCGCCTCCGACTCGACTTCCGCCACCTGCTCGGGCGTCAGGTTGCGGTGCCAGCGGCCGACGGACTCGGCGTGCATGCGCGAGAGCGCGCGCGCGAGAATCACCGGGTCCGCGCCGATGTGCGCCGCGAGCGGCTCCGACGCGGCCTCGGGATCGGCGGCGAGCTCCTCGTAGCGAACCTCGACAGTCGCGGACGGAGCGGCCCTCGCCGCCGTCACGTAGCGGCGCCACGCCCAGCCCGCGCGCCGCGCGTCGTCGGCCTCGTCGAACTCCTCGACCCGCCCCGGCTCGACCCAGAACCGCGCGTAGTGCCCGTACGGCTCGCCGACGTCGTCGCGACCCTCGCGGCCCGCGCGCAGCCAGCCCTTCTGAAGCAGCGAGGACGCGACGTCGCGCGGGTCCCGCAGCATGTGGACGATCGCCGCCTGCGGGTAGGCGCGCAGGACCGCACCGAGCACGAACGCCGTCTCCGGCGACTGCTCCACCGCGCGGAGATGCCGCACGAGCCCGTAACGGCGGACGGTCTCGAGCATCCCGCGCAGCTCCTTCGCCGCCTCGTCCTCGGACGCAGCGACAAGCCGCGGGATCGCTGCCTTCCAGGGCTTCAGCTCCCCGAGATCCACCAGCCCGGGGACGCGCCCGATCGCCCCGGCGAGGAATGTCGTCCCGGAACGCGGTGCTCCGAGCACGAACACGGGCCGCTCCGCAACGGCGTCGAGATCCTCACTCCCATGCCGGTGAGCCCGCGCCAGGATGCGCGCGATCGCACTCGCGTAGAGGCGCGCGTGGGCCGCTTCGGAAGACCGGGACACAGCGTCGGAGCCTAGTCGCCGAGCGCGAGCACGGCCTGCTCGAGATCGGCGTGAACGGCTACAGCCACGTAGACCGTCCATGGATGCGGCGTGCGGCCGGCGGTGTACGCGACGACGCGCTTGCCGCGGCCGTGCGCGTACCACGCCTCCATCGACGTGCCCTCGTCCGGCTCGCTGAAGTCGGCGAGAACGGCGTCGCAGGAGTCGATGTCGGCGAGGTCACCGCTGACGATCTCCTCCTCATGACCCTCCGTCCGGCCGCGGAAGTCGCGCCGCATCGGATCGACCGGCTCCCAACCCAGCTCGCGCACGAGCTCCGTCGCCCGGCGGCGGTACTCGTCGGCGAACGGCGGTCCGGCGAGGTAGACGCGCGGCACGGCGCGTACAGTACGGCCGTGGCTGAGCGTTCGACCGAGTTCGTCGCCCTGGGACAACCGGGCTCGGAGGCGTATGCCGGGCTCGAGACCTTCGAGAATCCGGGCGTCGCGCGCGTCGAGATGACGAGCGACGAGCTAGTGGCCGTCTGCCCGATCACGAGCCAGCCGGACATGTACCTCGCGACGATCGAGTACGAGCCCGAGGCGCTCTGCCTCGAGTCGAAGTCGCTCAAGCTCTACCTCGCGAGTTTCCGCAACGAGGGCGCCTTCTGCGAGGCACTGGCCGTGCGGATCCGTGACGACGTGGCGCAGGCGCTCGAGCTGCCGGCCGAGAAGGTTCGCATCACGTTGCGACAGAAGGCCCGCGGCGGGATCACGATCGTCGCCGCGACCTGAGCCGGTTCGACGTCAGCGATCCCGCCTTCCTCGCGGATCTCTATCCGGTGCTCGCGACGCTGCGCGAGGAGACGCCGCTCTTCTACGAGGACGAGCTCGAGCGCTGGTTCGTCACTCGGCACGCAGACGTGCGGGCGTGCCTGCGCGACCGGCGGCTCGGCCGCAACTTCCGGCACGTCGGGAGCGAGGACGAGTTCGCCGCCGCGGAGCCGCTCGACCCGCGCCGGCAGGCGTTCTGTGATCTGGGGCCTCGATAGGCTCGAGGTGTGCGCCTAGAACGGCACGAGAACGCGACCTCGTTCCTCGAGCGAACCAGCGACTTCCTGCTCGAGCGCGAGGCTCAGCACAACCTGATCCTCGGGCTGGCGGCCCGTCTCCGGACGGAGCCACGGCTGTACGGCGAGGACCCGTACTTCGCGGTCGCGCTCGACGGCGAGCGCGTCGTCGGCGCCGCGATGCGCACGCCGCCGCACAACCTGATCCTCTCGGAGATGGACGACGACGCCGCGCTCGAGCCGGTCGCCGCGGACGCGCAGGCCGTATTCGCCAGCCTGCCCGGAGTCGTCGGCCCAAAGGAGCCGGTCGCGCGCTTCGCCCGCATCTGGGAGGAGCGCACCGGCGCGAACGCAAGCATCGGGATCCAGCAGCGGGTCTACCGCGCCTCGGAGGCGATCCTGCCCGAGGGCGTCTCCGGCTCGAGCCGGCCCTACGAGGAGGACGACCGCTCCGTCGTGCTGGCCTGGATGGACGCGTTCGTCGCGGAGGCCCTGCCCCAGGCTCCGCCCGAGGACGCCGGGCACTGGCTCGAGCGGAATCTGTCGAGCCCCGGCTCCGGAGTCGAGCTCTGGGTCGACGAAGGCGCGCCGGTCTCGTTCTCGGGCTACGGCGGGCAGACGCCGAACGGCAACCGCATCGGCCCGGTCTACACGCCTCCCGAGCTGCGGCGCCGCGGCTACGCGAGCGCGCTCGTCGCGGAGCTGACCAAGAGGCTGCTCGACGGCGGGCGAAAGTTCTGTTTCCTCTTCACCGACCTGGCCAATCCCACGTCGAACTCGATCTACCAGCGTGTCGGTTACGAGCCAGTCTCCGACGCCGACCAGTGGGTGTTCGGCGGCCGTGGCTCGCACCCTCACTGACCAGCTGACGGCCGCGCTCGAGCAGCAGGAGGTCGAGGCGCCCTAGAAGGGTTTAGCGTGCGCTGAGCCGTGCGCTATGCCATCACCGCCGCGGGGCTGGCGGGCGCCTACGTAGCCGCCGCGAAGCTCGGCATCGAGCTCCCGGTCGCGCAGGGCGTCATCACGCCCGTGTGGGCCCCGACCGGGATCGCCCTCGCCGGGCTGCTGCTCCTCGGGCGGAACCTCTGGCCCGCGGTGGCCGTTGGAGCCTTCGTCGCAAACGCGACCAGCGGCGCCTCGATCGGCGAGGCGGCGGGCATCTCGGTCGGCAACACGCTCGAGGCAGTGGTCGGAGCGACGCTTCTGCTGAGGGCCGACATTCGGCCGGCGCTCGACCGGGTGCGGGATGTCTTCGCGCTCGCCGTCCTGGGGGCGCTGGCAAGCCCGGTGCTCGCGGCGTCGAACGGCGTCGGTGTCCTCTCGCTGAGCGGCAAGCTGCACCACGCAGGCACGAGCTGGCTGCTCTGGTGGATCGGCGACGGCATGGGCGCGCTCATCGTCACGCCGCTCCTCCTGGTCGCGTCGACCCGGCCCTGGCGCGAGTTCCCGCGACCTGCGCAGCGGCTCGAGGCCGTGGTCGTCCTGGCGGCAGTCGGAGGGGTCAGCGCGACGATCTTCTTCGCCGGGGGCTGGCGCTACCCGCACGTGATCTTCCCGCTCCTCGTTTGGGCAACGCTGCGTTTCCGCCAGCCGGGCGCCGTGGCCGGAAGCTTTCTCGTGACGGCGATCGCCGTTGCAGGCGCGATTCACGGCTCGCTGCCGCTGGGCGAGCACACGACCACTCAGCTCGTGGAGATCGTCGAGGGCCTGCTGGCGGCCGTGGTCGTGAGCCTCTTCCTCCTCGGCGCGGTCCTCAGCGAGCGCGTCCGCGCCGTCGAAGGGCTCGCCGAGGCGCAGCGCGTCGCCCATCTCGGCAGCTGGGAGTGGGACATCCCCCACGACCGGATCACCTGGTCCGACGAGCTCTACCGCCTCTACGGGCTTCAACCCGGCGCCTCCCGACTGACCTACGAGTCGTATCTCGAGCGGATCCATCCCGAGGACCTCGCGCTCGTCCGCGAGACCGTCGACCGCGCCTACGCCGAGCGGGCCCCGTTCGAGATGGAGCACCGCGTCGTGCTCCCGGGAGGCGGCCTGCGCTGGCTGCACGGGCGCGGTCGCGTCGTCACGGACGATTCGGGCGCGCCCGTGCGGATGGTCGGAACGTCCCAGGACATCACCGACCGGAAGCACGTCGAAGAGCTGCGCGAGTCGATCCTCTCGGCCGTCTCGCACGAGCTGCGCACGCCGCTGACGTCGATCGTCGGCTTCTCCCTGACGCTGCAGCAATACGGCTCGCGGGTCTCGTCAGAGAGACGCCGCGAGATAGTCGACCACCTGACCCGCGAGGCGCGCCGGCTCGAGCGTCTCCTCTCCGACCTGCTCGATCTCGACCGGCTGCGGCTTGGCTCGGTGGGCGCCAGCTTCCGCCGCACAGACCTCGGCCGGCTCGTCGCAGGCGTCGTCGCCGACTACGGCTCGGACGCGCATCCGGTGGAGCTCGAGCTCGAGGCGGTCGAAGCGAACATCGATGCGCCGAAAGTCGAGCGGATCGTGGACAACCTGCTGGCCAACGCGTTCAGACACACACCGGCGGGAGCCGAAGTGCGGGTGCGAGTCGCTTCGGGCGACGGCGGCGCGGTGATCTCCGTGGACGATCGCGGCCCGGGGATCGGCCCGGATGAACGTGAGGCCATCTTCGAGATCTTCCGCCGCGGCAGCGCCGGGATCGCCTCCGGCCGCGGAACCGGGGTCGGCCTCGCCCTGGTGGCCCAGTTCGCAGCTCTGCACGGCGGCCGCGCCTGGGTCGAGGACAACCCGGGCGGCGGCGCCTCGTTCCGGGTCTTCCTGCCGAGCAACTCCGGCTAGGCGCTCCGGGCCGGCGCGAGGCCGGCCCGGATGGCTGGCGCCTATGTCACTAGTGCGTCGTGACGCGGATGACGCGGCCCTGCCCCGCAGGGAAGCCGAAGCCCTGCTCGGAGACGTAGAACGCGCCGTCGCGCCCGATCGTCATACCGGTCGGGAACACCAGGCCCGAGACGATCGTCTCGGCCGGATGCCCCGCGCGCACGCGCACGATCGCGCCGGTGCCCGGAGTTGGGCCGCCCGGTGTCGTGCTCATCTCGAGCGCGTACATCTTGCCTCCGCGGAACGCGAGGCCCAGCACCTGCTCGATGCCCGACCCGCGCACGTGGAAGTGGTTGCTCGGGGTCAGCTTCCAGACGTGCTCGTTCGCGGTGGTGCCGTCCTCGGGTCCGAAGAGGCCGAGGTTCGCGATGTACCACACGCCGTGACGGGCGATGGCCGTCGGCACGACGTGCCCGAGGTGGGCTGAGATGTCGACGACGCGGCTGATCGCGCCGGCCGGCGTCACCTTGTCGAGCTCACCGTGGTTCGAGTCCATCGGGTAGAGGTTGTGCTTGTAGGCGGCCATGCTGTACCAGGTCCCGTCCGGCTCGAAGTCCTCGTCGTCGGGGGTGGCCACGGGGTTTGCGGCCTGGAAGGCGCTGAGGTCCGCGATCAGCGACCACGTGTTGCCCTGGCCGACGCGGAAGACGCCGTTCGGGATCGTGGGCACGCCGTGCGAGCAGCCCGCGCCGGCAAGTAGCCCGTAGAGCTGGTTGCCGATGAACGCGACGCTCGAGACGCCGCTCACGAGGTTGCCGAGCGCGGGGCTCGTCTGGCTCGACGGAAGCGAATCGACGACCGTCGAGACCGCCCCTGCAGGAGTGATCTTCGAGATCCGGCCGCCGAGCACCGGATCGTTCGTGCTCCCGAAGTACGGCGCAGCGGCGCCGTGCGCCTGCCCGTACGGACAGGTGTCGCCGGACGAGTTGTGCGTCCCGCCGAGGCCGCCCTCGGCGACATAGAGGTTCCCGTCGGGGCCGAACGTCAGCCCGCGTGGATTGTTGAAGCCGCTCGCGAAAACCGACATCGAGCCGTGGCCCTTGCCTTTGCCCTTGCCGTGACCGTGGCCGGGTGGAGGTCCTTTGCCTGCGGCCGATCCGCTTGCAGCAAGTGCGACGAGCGCGATGGTGAGCGCCGCCGCAGCGAAAATACGCCTCATCTTCACTCCCCTCTCTGCTAGCCGTTCGAGAAAATAGACGCAGGCGCGGGTGCGTTCTTGCGCCGCGCCGGCAGCGTACTTCAGGCGGCGAAGGGCGCGGTGCGACCGCGCCCTTCGCGCCTGTCTGCTAGCAGAACGTCGCGACGATCGTGCCGGTGCCCGGGTGGCCGGGGTTCGGCCCGTAGCCCGGATCGGTGTGGACGACCACGATGCTGCCCCAGCTGCCGTTGAGCGTGCTCCCCGCCTGCGTCACGGAGCTGGTGACGAGCACTCCCATGTACTCGGGCACGGTGTCCGGAGGGTGCCCGCTGTTGCCCGGTTGCGCGGCGAAGGTCGTCCCGCAGAGCTCGGGTGGGCTCATCTGCGGGAGCGTCACCCCCGAGGCGAAGCCCTTGAACGAGGACGGGGCCTGGCCGGCGGAGAGGCTGTTCAGGCTCGACCACGAGTGGCTCCACCAGGTGACGGTGTTTGACCCTGCGCCCGCGGCGGTGAGGTCGCCGAGGGCGAACGCGCCGCGGCTCGGGAACGCGAAGACGACGACCTCGTCGCTGTCGGACGACGGGAGGTAGTACGCGTCGCCTGCGAAGACCGAGGTCACGGTCTGGTTGCCGAGCTGGCTCGAGACCGGCGAGATCGTGCAGCTCGCGTTCCCGCTCGCGTCGGTCGTTCCCGAGCAGCTCTGCGCGCCGAGCGTGAACGTGACCGTCTGGCCGGACGGGCTCGGCGGCACCGCGCCGTCCTCGAGGAGCGTCGCACTGACGGTCAGCGACGAGGCGTTCGCGAGGATGACGGTCGGGCCGGTGTACGTGAGCGTTGTCTCCTCACGCGTGAGGTCGAACGGCGTGCTGTCGGAGCTTGCCCCGTACACGGAGTCGCCCGTAAAGGAAGCGGTCACCGTGTAGCTGCCGGGGACCTGGTTCAGCAGCACGTCGCAGGACGCGAACCCGAACACGTCCGTCACGCCCGAGCATCCCTGGGCGCCGAGCGTGAACGAGAGCGTCTCGCCCGCGAGCGGGCCAGCAGTCGCGGCGTCGTCGAGCGTCCCGCTCAGCGTGACCGTGTCGTGGTAGTCGCCGGTCGTCGCGCCGGTGTAGGTCGTGACGGTCGGACGCTGGACGACGACGACCTGGTGCACGACCGAGGCGGTCAGCCCCGCGTCGTCCTCGACCGTGAGCGTCACGTTGTAGGTGCCCGCGGCGGCGTAGGCGTGGCTCGGGGTCGGGCCGGAGCCGGTGCCGCTGTCGCCGAAGTTCCACTGATAGTCGATCAGGTAGCCGCCGCTGTTGTTCGAATGCGCCAGCGTGCCGTCGAAGCTGACCGGGTCGAGCGCGTGCGGCGAGGGCGGCGAGAACGTGAAGTCCGCCGTCGGCGCGACTGCGCCGTAGTTCGCGGCGCACGCGCTGCTCGCGTTGCTCCACTCGAGCTGGATCTCGTACACGTTGTGGTTGATCAGCTGGTTGTAGTCGCCGGTGCCATTGTTGGCGATCCGCGTGCCGAAGTTGAAATTGCACAGGTCGCCGTTCTCGCCGGCGCCGTTCGTGTCGAACCAGCCCGCCCCGGTGGGGTCGGTGATCGTCTCGTTGTGCTCGTGGCTCAGCACGTTGAGCTCATGGTCGGTCACGTCCCCGTTCGGCCGGGCAGTGGCGTTACCGCTGTTGCAGTGAGCGGGGCTATGGCCGAAGCCGATGTACGGTTGGTTCGCCCAGAGCGTCAGACCGTGCCCGCCGATGTTGAACGAGCTGTGGTATGCGCAGTAGCGCGGCGAGGTGTCGAGGATGTTCCCGCAGTCCGAGAAGTCGTCGACGCAGGTCTCGACGTTGTCGGGGAGGACCAGGAAGTAGATGTGGTCGATCCCGCGCGGGAGGCTGTTCGCCTGGATGAAGTTGTCGAGCTCGGTCGCCTCCTGGGTCTGCGTGAGGCAGTTGGCGACGGTGTTCGTTCCGTCGGTGAGCGGACAACCGGCGACCGTCGCCGGGAACGCGGTGGTGTCGGTCGACACGCCGCCGAAGGTCTGCTGGTACTGGATGAACGTGTTCGTGGAGTCGTTGTACTGCGTGTCGGTCGCGTAGACGTTTGTCGCACGGCCGCTGTCGGCAGCGACGTCGGCCAGAAAGCGCTCGATCAACGTGTGGTACTGCGCCGTCACCGTGAAGCCGGGCGGCTGCCAGTAAACGACATGCGTTGTGTGCGGCCCGATCACGAGCGCGCCGCCGTGGTAGGTCATATTGGCCAGCGGCACGCGGGGCGCTCTCGGCCGGTGGGTCTTCCGCTGGAGCGAGCGTAGGAAGGTCGTGCCTACCGTCGGCAGCGCGTGGGCGCGCAAGCGGACGGGCTTCCCCGTCTTGTCAGGCATCACGCCGAGCGCGCTCCCTACGCCCTTCTTGGGCGCATGGTGCTTGCGAGCCGCGGTTGCGGGTGCGGCGATCAGGAACAGGACGAGCAACGCAACGAACGGCGCGCTCCGACACAGGCGTGCTGAAGACATTCGTAACTCCTCTCACCCGACGCGAGGCGGCCGCGGTCCCGCGAGAGGCATAGAAAGTTGGCGGCAACCCCAGCGTAAAAGCGGCTTTCCCGGCGCGTCATCCCCCTGATGGGTGGCAAGATCCAGAGCGATGGCGCCGCCCGCCACAGCCGTTCTGGCCGCCGCCCTGTTCGGAGCGGTGTTTCCGGGCTGCTCGACCTCGGTTCACCAAACCGTGACCGCGTGCATGCAGGCCCGGATCGGCGGCAAGATGGTCTGCCTGAGGCCGGGCGAGCGTTGCCAGTCGAGTCATGAGCGGATCTACCGCTCCTACGGGCTCACGTGCCGCAAGGGAATCCTCCGGGAGCGCAACTACATCGGCCCGGCTAATCCATAGCGATCCCTAGATTTTTGCGGCCAGCTTTGTAGGATCGCTCGCATGACACGCCGACTGCTCGTCACCGTCGCGGCCGTAGCCTTCGGGCTCGCCGGAGCCGCCACCGCACTCGCCTCGCAGCCGTACCACGTCAACTTCAAGAATTTCGCCCTCGATGCTTCCGACTCGACGCGCGACGGCACCGTTC
>VAXM01000010.1 GCA_005883335.1 Actinomycetota bacterium | reverse complement strand
ACTTCCCGCACCAGGTGGGAGACAACCTCTCGTGGCTCGGGCTCGTCGACATCACCGACAAGGCATCGGCCGGCTGGGGGCCCGTGCTCGTCGTCGTGTACGCGGTGAGCCAGCTTGCCTCGAGCTACTTCATGAGCGCGGCGACGGCCGACCGCTCGCAGCGGATCATCCTCTACCTGATGCCGGTCGCTTTCATTCCGTTCATCATCAACTTCAAGGCGGGCCTGGTTCTCTACTGGATGACGACGAACCTGTGGACGGTTGGGCAGGGGCTGATCACCCGCCGGCTGATGCCGAAGCCGCAGGTTCCGCCGAAGCGCAGCTCTCGGACGGCTCCACGCGAGGAGGAACCGGTCGAGGACGGCTCACGAGAGCCTGCCGCGGTGCCGGCGCCCGCAGCCACGTCCGGCCCTCCGCGCCGCGTTCGGAAGAAGAAGAAAAAGGGAGGCGCGAGACGATGACGGACGCGCTGCAGGTCGAAACCAGCGGCGAGACCGTGGGAGAGGCGAAGTGGGCCGCGCTCCGGGAGCTCGAGAAGCTCCAGCCGGGGATCGACAAGGCGGCGGTCCGCTTCCAGGTGCTCTCCGAGGGCGAGCGGGGCCTACTGGGCGTCGGCTACGCGCCCGCGCGCGTGATCGCGTCGGTCGACCTGAGCGCCGTGGTCGAACAGGAAGCGCCGCAGGAGGACTCGGAGCTCGGCGGAGAGGTGCGCGGAGTGCTCGAGCGGATCCTCGAGGGGATCGGCGTTCGAGCCCAGATCTCCCTGCGCGAAGACGACGAGTCGCTGGTCGCGTCGGTCGTGGGCCGCGAGCTCGGGCTCGTGATCGGCAAGCACGGGCAGACCATCGACGCAATTCAGTACCTGGTGAACGCGATCGTCTGGCGCGGCCAGGTCGACGGGCGCAAGCAGGTGGTTGTGGACGCGGCCGGCTACCGCGCCCGCCGCGAGGCGACCCTCGAGGCGCTCGCGTTGCGCAGTGCCGAACGGGCGGTCTCGTCGGAACGGCCGGTCGAGCTCGAGCCGATGACGGCCGTCGAGCGCAAAGTCGTGCACCTGCGTCTGAAGGAGTTCCCGGGCGTCGGCACGCGAAGCGAGGGCACCGAGCCCAACCGCTTCGTGGTCATCGAGCCTGAGTGACCGATCTGCTCGAGCGCTGGCTCGACGCGCTCGTTGCGACTCCGGGACTGACATCGCTCACGGGTGAAGAGGCTCGGCGCACGCACCTAGAGGAGAGCCTGGCTGCGGCCGGGCTCGTCCACGAGTTCGAGGGCCCCATCGTCGACGTCGGGTCCGGTGGGGGCGCGCCCGGCATTCCGCTCGCCGCTGAGTTCCCGCACCGCGAGATGACGCTGCTCGAGGCGAATCGGAGAAAGTGCGCGTTCCTCGAGCGCTGGGCGCGCGAGCTTCCGAATGTGCGCGTCGTCTGCGGTCGCGCAGAGGAGCAGCCGGTGGACTCGTGGGGCGTGGCCGTCGCCAAGGCGCTGGCCGCACCGCCGGTCGCCGCCGAATGGTGTCTGCCTCTCGTCGCTCCCGACGGTGCGGCGATTCTTTTCGTCGGCCCGAGTGCCGAGACCGAGCGCGTCGCCCGCGTTGCACAGCAGCTCGGAGCGGAGCTCGATCCGTCGCCGCCGGGCTTCCTCGTTCTGGCGAAGGTTGCCCCGACGCCACCAGGCTTCCCGCGCCGTCCCGGCGTCGCCAGGAAACGTCCGCTTGCGTAGCTAGCGTGGCCATATGCCCGGCCGGGTGTACGCGCTTGCCAACCAGAAGGGCGGCGTCGGCAAGACGACGACCGCGATCAACCTCGCCGCGTGCCTCGCGGAGGCGGGCGAGCGGACGCTCGTCATCGACCTCGACCCACAGGCGAACGCGACCTCAGGGCTCGGAGAACGGGCCAACGGCAGCTCGTCGCTCGACCTGCTGGACGGGATTCCCCTCCAGAAGCTGGCGAGGCCGACACGCTTCCCCCGGCTCGAGCTCGTCCCGTCGAAGCCCGAGCTGGCCGGCGCCGCGGTCGAGCTGGCGCGGCGGCCCGACGGCGAGCGCTACCTCGCCGAGGCACTGAGGGACGCCGGCGAGGGCTATGCCTTCGTCTTCGTCGACTGCCCGCCGGCGCTCGGGCCGCTCACCGTGAACGCGCTGGCCGCTGCGGATCGCGTGCTCGTCCCGGTTCAGGCCGAGTACTACGCGCTCGAGGGGCTCGCGCAGCTCGTGGGGTCGGTCGAGCTCGTGCGGTCGCGGCTCAACCCCCGTCTCGCGATCGGCGGCGTGATCCTGACGATGGTCGACCGCCGCACACGGCTTGCGGCCGACGTCTCGGCCGAGGTGCGCCGGCACTTCGGCGAGCTGGTCTTCTCGACCTCGGTCCCGCGCTCGGTGCGACTGGCCGAGGCGCCGAGCCACGGGGTTCCCGTGACGACCTACGACCGCGATTCGGCCGGCGCCGACGCGTACTGGAAGGTGGCGATGGAGCTTGTCGGCCGTTCCTGAGAAACGACGCGGCCTGGGCCGCGGCCTCGAGCTGCTCGTCGGCGGGCCGGGCGACCCGGAGCTCGCGCATCTGCCCGTCGAGACGATCCACGCCAACCCGCGCCAGCCGCGCAAGCGTTTCGACGGTGAAGCGACAAGCGCGCTCGCAGATTCGATCCGCGCCCAGGGTCTCGTGCAGCCGGTCGTCGTGCGCCCACGCGAGGCGGGCGGCTATGAGCTGATCGCCGGCGAGCGGCGCTGGCGTGCGGCGCGGGAGGCCGGAGTGCCGACGCTCCCGGCGCTCGTACGCGAAGCCGACGACCGCGACACGCTGCTCCTCAGCCTGGTCGAGAACGTCGCCCGCGAGCAGCTCTCCGCCGTCGAGGAGGCGCGGGCCTACGCGCTGCTGCTCGACGAGTTTGCGCTCTCGCTCGGAGAGCTGTCCGAGCGGGTCGGCAAGGCGAAGCCGACCGTCTCGAACCGCTTGCGGTTGCTGGAGCTCTCGGACGATGTGCTCGCGCTGCTCGAGCGGGGCGAGCTGACCGAGGGTCACGCGCGCGCGGTCCTGGCGGTCCCGGACCAGGACGGTCGACGGCGGCTGGCGAGGCAGATCATCCGCCGCGGCATGTCGGTGCGCGCAGCCGAGCGGGCCGCCCGCTGGGCGGGGGCGCGGACGAAGCCGCGGAAGGTCCCGAAGTTCGATCCGGCCCTGCTCGAGCGCGTCCGGTCTGCGGCTGAGCGCCTCACCGGCTTCCCGGCGCGGATCGTCTCCGGCCGCCTCGAGATCGCCTTTACGGACGAGACCGAGCTGGCGGAGCTGGCCGAGGCCCTAGAGGCACCAGCCGTATCTCTCGGTGGCAGCGAAGCGTTGACGCCTTGACGATGCTCCCCAGCTGGCACCAGGACCTCGAATCGCTCGAAGCGATCTCCCAGGACGACGTCACACGCGACCTCGTCCTGCGGATGTCCGCTCTCTGCCAGGCCGGCAGCCTCGGCCCCTTCCTGTTCGAGCTCGCGCACGACGCCGAGCTGGACGACATGACCAAGTCGACGCTGACCGAGATCGCCGCTGACCCGGAGTTCCTGCTCGCGGTCGAGGACTACCTCAGCCGCACCGAGATCCTGCACTAAGGCGTCGCTTGCGATGCCGTCTGAAATGACCGGTCGAACCGACTGCACGTTCACCGGGCCGTTCTAGGAGAATCGCGGCGCATGCCGCCGTTCCCAAAGCCGCGCTTCGACTACCAGTACGACCTCGACCGCGAGCTCGCGGCACTCCGCGACTACCCGCGCGAGAAGCCCGACCGAAAGATCCCGCGTAAGTTTCGGGACAAGCTCCTGGTCGGCACGTGGAACATCGCGAACCTCGGCGTCCAGGACCGGCTCGACACCGACTATGCGCTGATTGCCGAGCTGATCGGCTGGTTCGACCTCGTCGCGGTGCAGGAGGTCAACGACGACCTACGCGGTATCGAGGCGATCCATTCGAAGCTCCCGTCCCGCTACGACCTGCTCTTCTCGGACGCGTCAGGGAACCAGGAGCGGCAGGCGTTCCTCTTCGACACGCGCAAGGTCCGGCGTCTCAAGGAGGTCGGCCGGCTCTCGATCCCGCCCAGCCTGCTCGGGGCGATCAAGCTGCCTGGCACGACGACGCGGTTCCCCGGTTTCGACCGCGGCCCCTACCTTGCGAGCTTTGAATGCGGCTCCTTCAGGTTCTCGCTCCTGAACGTGCACCTCTTCTACGGCTCGCCGAAGGCGAGCGACGTCGACCGCCGGACGCTCGAGACCTTCGCGGTCGCGTGGTGGGCCGACCAGAAGCACCGCGACGCGCGCTCGTACGTCCCGGAGATCCTGCCGCTCGGTGACTTCAACCTCCCCAAGTCGGCCCCGGGCGACCGGATCTTCGACGCGCTCTGCTCGCTCGGCCTCGAGGTGCCTCCCCACACCTCGCAGATCGGGTCGGCGATCGCCTCCGACTCGTACTACGACCAGATCGCGTTCTTGCCCGGCCCGACGAAGGATCGCTTCACGGGCGCGACGAACGTCTTCGACTTCGACGGCGCCCTCTTCCGGGATCTGTGGGAGAAGCGGCCCGGCAGCCCGTTCCTTAGCTACGTCCGCTACCACATCTCGGACCACCGTCCCCTATGGGCGGAGTTCCGCACCTGATGCTTCGGCAGGCGCGCCCCGAGGAGGGGGAGCGCCTGCGCGAGATCGCCGATCGCGGCTAACACAGGCAAAGAAGCCGTTCAAAGTCGTCGTGCCGCGAAGCGGCGGACTTTGTGCGGCGAAGTGGGCGATCGTGGATTCGAACCACGGACCTCCGCCTTATCAGAGCGGCGCTCTAACCAACTGAGCTAATCGCCCGCGGCGGATGAGTGTAGCCGCACCCGGTCAGGGGATGCGGAGCCGCGCCGGGACGCCGATGATGTTCTCTACTGCGGCAATGAAGATCGGCGACCTCGTCCTCTATCAGGGTCGGCTCTACTACCTGCGTGGGCTCGACCCAATGAGCGTGCCTGACCGGCGCGTCATCCTCGAAGACCCCGAAACGGGCGAGGAAGTTGCGGCGCCGGCGGACGATGTCTCGGCGGCCGAGCCCTTTCCGCCCTCCGCAGTTTGAGCCGCTACCCTCTGACTATGATCGGGTCAGGGACGACGCCTGATGCATGAGATGGTCATCTACGGCGTGAGCTTCGACCTCGTCGGCAAGCAGCCGATCGTCCTCCTCAAGACCGCCGACGGGAACAAGTTCCTGCCGATCTGGATCGGCCATCCCGAGGCGGCAGCGATCCTGATGAAGCTCCAGGGCGCGACCACCCCGAGGCCGATGACGCACGACCTCGTGAGCGACATCATCGGCCAGCTCGACGCGCAGGTCGTCCGCATCACCGTGACCGAGCTGAAGGAGAACACCTTCTACGCAAGCATCACCGTGCAGCAGAACGGCTCCGAGATCGAGATCGACTCGCGCCCGTCCGACGCGATCGCGCTGGCCGTCCGGGCGGACGCGCCGATCTTTGCCGCCGAAGAGGTGATCGAGGAGTCCGCGATCGAGTTCGAGGGCGAGGACGTCAACGAAGAGGAGATCGTCTCCGAGTTCAAGCAGTTCCTCGAGCACGTGACCCCGGACGAGTTCGCCGAAGCGAACGGCGAAGAGGACTAGCCGCCGCTCTCTCGGTCGACCTCGCGTTTTGTGAGGTCGAGCAGCTCCTCGAAGATCTCGCGCAGCCCCTCGGCCGACAGCGGCCCGCGGTTCGCGCGCGAGAGGTACTGCAGCATCCACTCCTCACGCTCGGGGTCGACGAACGAGAGCCCGCGCGACTCCTTGTAGCTCTTCAGCCGCGCGACCAGCTTCAGGCGTGCGTTGACGGCCTCGACGATCGAGCGGTCCGTGTCCGAGATCTGCTCCCGGAGCTGACGGATGAAGGGGTCCTGTTCGCTCATCTGCCCTGCAGCTTGACGTACACCGGCTTCGCTTTGCCGGGCATGCTCAGCAGCCTGTAGACATACGTGACGCGGGCGGTAACGGACTCTCCGAGCGACGGCGTCTTCTCGCGCGCGTCGACGTAGATCCCGCGACGGCGCTCGACCACGCTGAGGATCCGGAGTGAGTAGCCGGTGCTCGAGCGAGGGCCGAGGGCGATCACGACGATCTGGTCGTGCGCCCAGTCGTGCGGTGGCGGCTTCGGCGCCCGGCCGGGCATCGTCGCCTCGACGAGCCGCTCGAACGAGGCGCGGGAGTGGTAGACGCCCTGGACGCGGCGCGTGAACTCGATGGTGCCCATCCTGTGCGTCACGTCCTGCCAGTCGATCGGCCGCTCGCTGCCCATTCCCCAGACCTGCGTGTAGACGAGCCGGCCCGCGATCAGCAGGGTGAGCACCGCGACCGCGGTGATCTTGGCGCTAGTAGACGTAAACCGTCGTGCCGTAGTCGATCAGGGAGTACACCCGCGGCGCGACCCAGATCGGGATGCGGACGCAGCCGTGGCTCGCAGGATACGGCGGCACGCTGTGGTAGCCGTGGATCGCGAAGGCGCCGACGAAGAACGACGAGTAGTACATCTGCTCCGCGTTGTACCCCGGGACTCTGCTGTAGACGTGCCAGACGCCGAGGGGCGTGTTCCCGGTCGCCCCGGTGGAGACGGGAACGATGAGCGTCACCTGCCCGCCGCTGACCAGGAACAAGACCTGGCGCTCCTTGTTCACCTCGACGTGCTTGGGCCCGCCGTAGCGCGGCGCCGGGATCCCGGCGCGGTCGAGGGTCCGCCAGAAGCGGAGGTCGGTCGCACCGGTTCGCGAGAGCCCGTGCAGCTTCCGGAAGGCGACCACCGCATCGGAGGTGTCGCTGCCGTAGTAGCCGTCGACGCGCCCGAGTGCGTAGTGGAGCTCGTGGAGGCGTTGTTCCAGTCCGCGCACGCTCGCACCGCGGCTCCCGACGCCGAGGTTGGGCAGGAAGACGGTCTGCTGGAGGGATCGCCGGGTCGCGGCGTAGCCCTGCGCGGGCGCGACGGCGACGAGGACGCGGTAGGTCGTTGCCCGGTGCGTGCTGAGGCGGATCCGGAGGCGGCCCGCTCCGGTGCGCGCGGCGACCAGGCGCCCGGCACGCCAGACCCTGACCGTCATCTGGCCGGCACCGGCGGGGCGCTCGCGAACGGTGAGAGCCAGCGGCCGCCCGAGCCGGCCCGAGCCGGTGAAAGCCGTGTCGAGCCCAGGCCGGACGGCGAGCGTGACCGGGCTCGAGACGGCGCCTGCGTAGCGGACGGTGTAGACGGAATCGGGTGTGCCCACCCGGCCGCGAAGCGAGAAGCGGCCTCCCTTGCGCGTCTTCGCGCTCGCGGCGCGGTGCTCGCCGCGGTAGAGGCCGATCCGGACCCCCTTGAGGCCGGGAACGAGCCTGCCCCGAAAGCCGAGCAGCTGCCGGTAGCGGCCGACGTGCGGTGCCTTGAGCGTCAGGCCGAGCGACGTGATCGTGACGTGCGCCTGTGATGTCTCGCCGCTCGGCGCCGTCGCGGTGACGCGAGCAGTGAAGCGGCCGGCCGCGTAGGAGTGCTGGACGAGGGGCCCGTCTGCGGCAGAGCCGTCGCCGAGGTCCCAGCGGTAGGTCGCGAGGTCGCCGCTCGCCGTGAGCGCCACGGTCAGAGGCGCGGGACCGCTCGAGGAGCTCGCGTGGACAGTCACGGCAGGCGGTGCCGCGTGCGCCGCCGGCGCGAACGCGAAAGCCGCCACCACGATCACCGCACGGCGCACGTTCGGGAGCATAACGCCCGCTCTACCTGGCAAAAGCCAGGGCCAGCGCCGCCGCGTTGAAGAACGCGTGGAAGACGTAGCCTGGGAGGATGCTGCCCGTGCGCAGCCGCAGGATCGCCATCCCGACTCCGAAGATGAACAGCGCCGGCCACGCCTGGACGAGCCCGTGCCAGAAAGCGAACGCCACCGCCGTTCCGAGCACTGCCGTCACCACGCCGTAGCGCCGCAGTAGGCCGAAGCCCAGCCCCCGGAAGAGCAGCTCTTCGACGAGCGGCCCGAAGACCACGACCGCGAAGGCGCTGATCGCGAACGCCCCGGCGTGGCTCGGCTCCCAGCCCGTGGGCTCGAGCCCCTGCTCGCGAGACGGGTGCAGCAGCGGCTCGAGTGCCGACTCGGCGATGAAGACGATCACGAAGATCAGCACGCCGAGCCCGACGGCGCGCGGCCATGAGCGCGGCCTCCGGATGCCCAGGTCGTCCCAGGAAAGCCCGCGGGCGATCCACAGGAACAGCCCGAAGATGACTAGGTACGTGATCAGCTCGCTGATCGCGATGTCGTAGTGGTAGAGGGCATTGCGAGGCGGCTTGCCCGATCCGAAGCGCTGTGCGTAGCCGAGCGCGGCGAGCGTCCCGACGAGGGCGCACCAGGCGACGAGCTTGCGGTTCGTCAACGAAATGCTTCGGGATGCAGGATCTTCGCGACCTCTACGAGGGCCGAGTCGATGCTCGGCCCCGGTGCCGCGAGCCTGGCCTGGAGGATGCCGAAGTGCTTCTTGCGGACCGCCTGAAGCCGCTTTGTGAGGTGGTCCCGGCGCAGCGACTCGAGCGTCGTGCCGCTGTCCGAGGTCGCGAGGTAGACGTCGGGGTCCGCCTTGACGAGCTGGCGGAGCGGGAACGGCCCCTGCTCGGGCGCCGGCCCCGCGATGTCGGTGCCGCGTGCCTCGACCACGAGGTCGCCGAGCAGCGTCCGCGAGCCGACCGTGCCGAAGCTCCCGAGGTCGATGAA
>VAXM01000009.1 GCA_005883335.1 Actinomycetota bacterium | reverse complement strand
GAGGGACAGGAGGGCCTGCGGGCCTTCGTCGAGAAGCGCAACCCTTCTTGGCATTCGTAAACCGGGTTTTCCTTATTTGCAATCGGGTAGGCGCGGCGCGCACACGAGGAAGGGGGAAAGCATGTCGCGCAAGTATTTGGTGACGGTGGCTGCCCTCGTCGCGATCGCAACGCTCGCATTCGCAGCGACAGCGACGGGCTCCGGCAGCGCCACACAGTCGCGGACGAGGATCGCCGCGACAGGAAGCACCCAGCAGATCGGGATGATGAACGTGCGGTTCACCATCCAGCGGTTCGTGAGGCACGGGAAGCGGCTCTATGCCGTGGGGACGACGAGCGCGAAGTTCACGCCGGTCGCGTCTAGGTCCGATCTCCCGACGGCGACGAGCAGCAAGCGGTTCACCGCACGCGTGATCGCCGTCAAGAGCATCAAGTCGGCCCAGAGGATCTGTCCCGTTCTCGAGTTGACGCTCGGGCCGACCCACCTGAACCTCCTCGGCTTGATCGTGGACCTGAGCACCGTCCACCTCACGATCACCGCGGACTCGGAAGGGGGTCTCCTCGGGCGGCTCTTCTGCTCGCTCGCCGGACATGGGCAGTCCCAGCAGGCGCAGCGTCTGACGAAGGCTGCTCATCGCAGCGGGCTCTCGACGAAGGGCGTCCGCATGGGCGTGCCGCTGTACCAGACGAGCTCCGGCTCGATCAGCACGATGGCCACGGCCTCGCCTCTGACGATCTGCTCGATCCTCGACCTGACCCTCGGGCCGCTCGATCTGAATCTGCTCGGCCTGATGGTCCACCTCGACCAGGTTCACCTGACGATCACCGCCGACTCTGAAGGCGGGATCCTCGGCCAGCTCCTCTGCGGCATCGGCGGAGGCGGCGGAGGTTCGCCGGGTTCGTAAGCACTTCCATGGGATGGCCCGGCTCCCCCGGGCCATCCCGGATTTCGCCGGCGGTAAACTGGGCTCGCGATCGCAAGAAACCCACAGAAGCCACCGCCCCCGCCTCCGGCGCGTCCTCCTGGGATCTTCATCCCCGAGACGCGGGGCGAGCCGAACGGTCCCTCGAAGTAGCCTGCTCGCTTAGCAAGCTTCTCGTAGCGAACCGCGGCGAGATCGCGCTGCGGGTCTTCCGTGCCTGCCGCGAGCTCGGGATCGCCACGGTTGCCGTCGCGCCGGCGGACGATCGCGGCTCGCTGCACGCTCGCTCCGCCGACGAGACGGTCGAGATCTCTTCGTACCTCGACGCTGACGAGCACATCCGCGCCGCGAGGGAGAGCGGCGCCGACGCGATTCACCCCGGGTACGGGTTTCTCGCCGAGAGCCCGGAGTTCGCGGCCGCGGTCAAGTCGGCCGGGCTCATCTGGGTCGGGCCGCCTGCGGATGCGTTGCGCGCCGGTGGGGACAAGCTCGAGGCGAAGCGGATCGCCCGCGAGGCGGGCGTGCCGGTCGTGCCCGAGGGCGAGCCGGATGAGATCGGCTACCCGCTGATGGTCAAGGCCGCCGCGGGCGGCGGCGGGCGCGGGATGCGGGTCGTGCGCGAGGCAGCGGAGCTCGAGGAGGCGCTGGCCGCCGCGCGCCGCGAGGCGAAGGCGGCCTTCGGAGACGACCGCGTCTTCTGCGAGCGCTACGTCGAGCGGCCTCGGCACGTCGAGATCCAGCTGCTCGGCGATCAGCGAGGCGACGTTGTCGCGCTCGGCGAGCGCGAGTGCTCGGTGCAGCGGCGCCACCAGAAGGTGCTCGAGGAGTCACCGGCGCTCGACGCCGAACTGCGGGAGCAGATGAGTGAGGCGGCGGTCGCGTTCGCGCGCGCAATCGGCTACCGCAGCGCCGGCACCGCCGAGTTCATGCTCGACGGTCGCAACTTCTGGTTCCTCGAGCTGAACGGCCGAATTCAGGTCGAGCATCCGGTGACCGAGCTCGTCACCGGTGTCGACCTCGTCCGCGAGCAGCTCCGCATCGCTCAGGGCGAGCCGCTTCACGCGGCAGACAGTTACCTGGAGGGCCATGCCGTTGAGGTCCGTCTCTACGCAGAGGATCCACGGACCTTTCTGCCGCAGACCGGGCGCATCGAGCGTCTCCGGCTGCCGTCCGGGATCCGGGTCGACGCAGGCGTCGAGGAGGGCGACGAGGTGGGCACCCGCTACGACCCGCTGCTCGCAAAGCTGATCGCGCACGCCGCGACGAGGGACGACGCGCTCGGCCGCCTCGCGTCGGCGCTCGACGAGACGGAGGTCGAGGGCGTCGGCACGAATCTGCCCTTCCTGCGCTGGCTTGTCGGCCACCCGGCGCTAAGGGCTGGGCGGACGACGACCGCGTTCCTCACCGACCATCCGCCGCTGTCGGCGCCGCCGCTCCGGGTTCCGGACAGGCCCTGGGCCGGCGCCTTCCGC
This sequence comes from Actinomycetota bacterium, assembly GCA_005883335.1. Lineage (GTDB taxonomy): Bacteria > Actinomycetota > Thermoleophilia > Gaiellales > Gaiellaceae > AC-32. Next base: position 6,617 of record VAXM01000009.1, on the reverse strand, counting down.
CTCAACCTGCCTCCCCCGCCGCCCGCACCCCCGCCTGACCCCGAGGTCGCCTCGCACGACCACCCGGGCAAGGAGCAGAGCTCGCTCACCGCGCCCATGCCCGGAACGGTGATCCGCGTGCTCGTCGGCAGCGGCGACTCGGTGCAGCCGCGCCAGCCGCTGGTCGTCCTCGAGGCGATGAAGATGGAGACTCCGGTCGTCTCGCCGTACGAAGCGGTCGTGCGCGCCGTCCATGTGAGCGAAGGCGACCGAGTGGCCGGCGGCGAGCTCTTGGTCGAGCTCGAGGAGTGAGAATCGACCGCCCGGTCGTCACGGCAGGCCTTCGATAAGGGCGCTCAGCCGATCTGGACGCTCGGGGTCGGCGGTCAAATACGGCACGATCTCAGCCGCGCGCGGATAGCCCGTCGCGAGGATTGCGGCGACGGCGCCATCGATGTCGTACTCCGTCCGGCGCAACTCGACGTCGTTGCCGAGCAGCGCCCAGTACGCGGCAGGCTCGGCCTCGTAGGGAAAGCCGACGCTACCGGCGTTGACGACACGGATTCCGTCGACGGCGCGGTCGAACTGGACGTGGGTGTGACCGCAGATCAGGACGCGCTCGTCCACTCCCGCGAGTAGCCCGCGCAGCCGCTCGTCGGGCGTTAGCTTCGTGATCGTCAGCTCATCGCTACCGGGGGCGCCGTGGCAGAAGCGAACCGAGCCGAGGCCGTCGAGCTCGAGCGTCAGGTCCAGCGGGAGCGCCGCGAGGAAACCAAGTCGCTCGTCACCGAGGAGGGCGGCGACCCACCTCCGCGCCTGCACCCACGTCTCGCCGTCGTTGGCCCCGCACATGTCGAGGACGCGATCCGCGTTGCCGCGAACGAACAGCGCATCGCGAGCCCGAAGCGCGTCGAGCGTCTCGATCGGCATCGGGCCGGAGGCTACGTCGCCGCCGACCACGATCGCATCGACCTCGAGCGCGTCCACCTCCGTTAGCACGGCTGTCAGCGCCGGCAGGTTGCCGTGGACGTCATAGATCGCCGCAACCCGCATGGTTCCACTATCGCAGGCGATCGGCGGGGCGCTAGAAGAGCTTCTGGAGCTTCATGGCCTGGCCCATGTCGCCCTTGACCTTCAACTTCCCGGACATGTATGCGGCGGTCGGGTTCTGCTCGCCGCGGGCGATCTTCATGAACGTCTCCGAGGACGCCGAGATCGTGCAGTCGGCGTCGCCGCCGTTCTCGCTGACGGAGACCTTGCCGTCGTCGACGTCGACCGTCCAGATGCCGGCGCCGTCGATCTCGAAGAGGTAGGTCGCGGTCAGGCCGGCGGCCTTGGCCGGGTCGACCCGTGTCTCGAGCGTCTCGAAGAATTCGCGGGGGTTGTCCACGCGCGCCGAGCCTACACAACCGGCTCGGGCGTGAGACGACGACTCGCGCGCGACGACGGCAGCAGCGCGGCGAGCACGAATCCCGGGACGGCCGCAGCAGCGGCGGCGTACATGGCGGTGCGCAGGTCGACCGAGTCCGCAAGCGCCCCAAGCGCGATGGCAGCGATCCCGCCGAGGCCGATCGAGAGCCCGATGGAGAGGCCCGATGCCATTCCGATCCGGCGCGGCAGGTACTCCTGGCTCATCACCATCGTCACGCCGAAGGTGCTGATCACGCACACGCCGACGAGCGCGAGCGCAACCGCCCCGAGGACGCCGCCGACCAGCACGTACGCGAGTGTCAAAGGCCCGACGAAGAGCATGCTCGCGACCAGCACGGGCCTGCGACCCAGGCGGTCGGCGATCGGCCCCGCCGCGAGGGTGCCGAGCCCGCCCGCGAGCAGCATCAGCGAGAGCAGGTGGCTCCCGTGCGACTTGGAGTGGCCGAGCGAGACCTCCCAGAGCGGGACGAACGTGATCAGCCCGAACCAGGCGACGCTGCGGAACGCGATTACCCCGAGCAGCAGCGCGAGCGCACCGGGGCGGTCCTCGCCGGCGACCGAGCGGGCGCCGCTCTCGGGCGCGAAGCTCCCGAGAAACGGCACCGCGGCCAGCAAGAGCGCAGCCACGACGAGGCACGGCACGGCCAGCAGGAGGCCGCCGGTGAGCCCGAACGCGAGCACGAGCGGAGTCGTCGCCGTCGGCCCGAGCGCGTAGCCGACGTTGCCGCCGATCGAGAAGAGGCTCATCCCGCTCGCGCGGCGCCTGCCGCTGGCGTAGGCGGCGAACTTCGATCCCTCGGGGTGGTACGCGGCGACTCCGAAGCCGGAGACGACCACCAGGAGCACGACCAGCCAGTACGACGGCGAGGCCGCGGCAACCGCGATCCCGATCCCAGCCACCGCGACCCCGGTCGGCAGCAGCCAGAGCGCCCCGCGCCGGTCTGACCAAGCCCCGAAGAGCGGCTGGATCAGCGAGGAGGACGCCGCCGAGGCGAGCATCAGCGCTGCGGCAAGCGTGTAGGAGAGCGAGAAACGGTCGACGAAGAAAGGCAGCAGCGCCGGCAGCGCGCCGTTGGCGAAGTCGGTGGCGAAGTGGCCCGCGGAGAGCGCTGCCATCGCCCGCTTGTCGAGATCGGCCCGCAACGGGCCGAGGGTATCTACGCCGCTGTCTGAGCCGGGGCTTCGGCCAGGTGCTCGTCGATCAGCGCGTGCGCCAGCTCCCATTGCGCGCGGACGAGCTGAACGCGGTTGCGCTCGATCGCCGCGGGCGGCGAACCTGACTCACGGAGCGCCTGGCGCTCGGCGACGAGCTCGGCGATCCGGGCGGCGAGCGACTCCACGGACGGGCGGTTCCGGTTCCGCCGGAAGCGAGCTGCGCGCAGCGGTCGGAGGGTTGGGCCGCATGCCATGCCCCTTCTATCGGCACGAAGGCGACGGAGGTGTAGCCCCATCCGGTACGCAGCGTAGGTGGGCAGTCGGCTAGCATCGCGCCGCCATGCAAGTCCAGGTGCAGGCCGTCGCGCCGGCTGAAGTCGAGGCTGACACCCTCGCGGTCCCGCTCACCGAAGAAGGCCTTTCGGAGACTGCCAACGCGATCGACGAAGCGCTCGACGGGCTCTTGCAGCAGCTCCTCGAAGAGGGCGAGCTGCAGAGCGATCTCGGCCAGGCGCACGTCGTCCACGTGCGCGGCCGGCTGCCCGCCAAGCGCATCGCAGTCGCGGGGCTCGGCAAGCGCGACCGGATCGACGCCGATGCCCTGCGCACCGCGGGCGCGGCCGTCGCCCAGGAATCGAGCCAGTTCACGAGCTCGCTCGCGTGGGCTCTCGACTCGTCGCTGCCGCTGCCGGTCGAGGGTCAGGCGCGCGCGCTCGTCGAGGGCACGCTGCTCGGCGCGTACGAGCCCGCGCGCTGGAAGCACGACGACCACAAGCCGAAGCTGAAGAGCCTCGTCCTCTGCGGTGACACGAGCGTCACCGAGGGCGTCGAGCGCACGACGAGGATCGCCGAGTGGGTCAACCGCGCCCGCGACCTCGTCAACAGCCCTCCGAACGAGGCCACTCCCGAGCGGCTGGCTGCTCGGGCCGGGGAGATCGCGTCGGACGTCGAGCACGTCGAGGCAGACGCGCTCGGCCCGGAGCAGATCAAGGAACAGGGCATGGGCGCCTTCGCGGCGGTCGCGCAGGGCAGCGACGTCGAGCCGCGGCTGGTCGTCCTTCGCTACGAGCCTCCAGAGCCTTCGAACCGCGACTTCGTGCTCGGCCTCGTCGGCAAGGCGATCACGTTCGACACCGGCGGCATCTCGCTCAAGCCGTCCCTGCACATGCAGGACATGAAGGGCGACATGGCAGGCGGCGCCGCGGTGATCGAGGCGACCGGCGCGATCGCCGACCTCGGCCTGCCGATCCGCGTCCTGGCCGTCGTCGCGGCCTGCGAGAACATGCCCGGCGGGGACGCCTACCGCCCCGGCGACATCCTGACCGCCGCGAACGGCAAGACGATCGAGGTCACGAACACCGACGCGGAAGGCCGGCTCGTACTCGCCGACGCGCTCTGGTACGCGCGCGAGAACGGCGCCACGCACGTCCTCGATCTCGCCACGCTGACGGGGGCGATGGAGCTCGCGCTCGGCGACCTGTACGCAGGAATCTTCTCCAACGACGACGAGTGGCGGGAGCAGATCGTGGCCGCGGGCGAGGCGAGCGGCGACCACGCCTGGCCGTGGCCGATGCACCCGCGCTACCGCCGCTACGTCGACTCCGCCTTCGCCGACATCAAGAACTCGTCCGACCTGCGGCAGGGCTCTCCGGTGCTCGCCGCCGAGTTCCTGAAGGAGTTCGCCGGCGAAGGCCCCTGGGCACACGCCGACATCGCCGGTCCCGCCTTCCTCGAGCGCCCGCGCGGCGACTACCTGAGCCAGCGCGGCGGGACGGGATACGGGGTCAGGCTGATCGTCGAGCTCGCCTCGCGCCTAGCGGCGTGAACTTCGACCTCTCGCCCGAGCACGAGCTCGTTCGCCGCACCGTCCGCGAGTTCGCCGAGGAGAAGGTCGCGCCGGTCGCCGCCGAGCTCGACCGGGAGCACCGTTTCCCGTACGACCTTGTCGCCGAGCTGGCCGAGCTCGGGCTGATGGGTATGCCGGTGCCGGAGGAGTACGGCGGCGCGGGCGCCGACACGCTCTCGTACGCGATCGCGGTCGAGGAGCTGACCCGGATCGACTCGTCGGTCGCGATCACGATGGCCGCGCACACCTCGCTCGGGACGATGCCGATCCTGCTCTACGGCACCGAGGAGCAGAAGCGGCAGTGGCTGCCGGACCTCGCCTCGGGCAAGAGGCTCGCGGCTTTCGGCCTGACCGAGCCGGGGGCCGGCTCGGACGCGGCCGCGGCGCGCACGACGGCAGAGCTCCGGGACGGTCAATGGGTCGTCAACGGCTCGAAGATCTTCATCACCAATGCGGGCACCGACATCACGGCCTGCGTGACGATCACCGCCCGCACCGGCGAGGACGAGATCTCGAACGTGATCGTCCCGAACGGCACCCCCGGCTACGAGATCTCGGCGCAGATGGAGAAGCTCGGCTGGCGCGCCTCGGACACGCGCGAGCTCTCGTTCAAAGACTGCGCAGTGCCGGAGGAGAACCTGCTCGGCGAGCGCGGCAAGGGCTTCCAGCAGTTCCTGGAGATCCTCGACGGCGGCCGCATCTCGGTCGCGGCGATGGGCGTCGGCCTCGCGCAGGGCGCCTACGACCTCGCCGTCGCCTACGCGAAGGAGCGCGAGCAATTCGGTCGCCCGATCGCGCAGTTCCAGGCCGTGCAGTTCGCGCTGGCGGACATGGCCGTCGAGATCGAAGCCGGCCGCGTCCTCACCTACAAGGCCGCGTGGCTCAAGGACGAGGGCCGCCCCTTCGCGAAGGAGGCCGCGATGGCGAAGCTCTACACCGGCGAGCTATCGCACCGCGTCGCGAACTCGGCGCTACAGATCCACGGCGGCTACGGGTTCATGGAGGAGTCGCCGATCTCGCGGCTCTACCGCGACCAGAAGATCCTCGAGATCGGCGAGGGAACTAACGAGGTCCAGCGGATGGTGATTGCTCGCCACCTCGGGCTCGTCTCCTGATCAACCTCGCCGGGAACACAAGGATGAGGAGGAACGCGAGGACGGCCGCGCCTAGGACCAGGCGGTCGCGCGTGGCCGAGCTTCCGGAGGACGGCCTCGGCAGCGTCATTCCCTTCGCGGCCGCGAGCGCTCGCACCGCCGCGGTGGTCGAGTCTGCGAGCGGGGTCGGCGTCGAGCCGGGCTTCATCTTCGCGAGCACCTGCTTCTCGCTCGCGACGGGGCGGCCCTCGTCGTAGAAGCCGAAGCCGCAGGGCATCGAGATCAGCAACGGCCCGGTGTAGACGAAGGCGATCTCCTTGCCAAGGAACTCCGAGTAGCTCTGCGGGTGCTTCCAGAGGCTGACGGCGGTCCCGAGGTCGCTCGTGAACGCGATCACGGCCACCCGGATCTTGAAGTGCTTCTTGTTCGCCTCGCCGACGGTCTTGCGCAGGTCGTTCTGCGCGGAGTTGGAGATCGGCGCCTCGAAGGGCAGGAAGACCTGGTCGGTGAGCAGGACGTCGCTCGCCGGGTCGCCGTTCGCGCGAGCGGCTGCGGGGGCAAGCAGGGTGAGCGCGCCAGCTAGCGCTGATATCACCACTAGCCGCCTCACCGGCCCTCCAGGGCCCGCTGAGACTCCTCTTCCTCGCTGAGCAGGCGCAGCAGGAAGTACGACAGCGCGGCGAAGAAGACGAGCATCTGCTCTGCGTTCATCAGAATCCCGCCCAGATTCTGGTCCTTCGACGGCGAAAGGCCCCAGAGCCGCGGCGCGTGCTCGTAGAACGCGTAGAACGCGCGCCCCGAGAAGATCAGCGCCAGGGACAGGAATGCCGAGCCGATGTACGCGGCGCCGAGGTACGCGAGGCGCACCGCGGTCGAGACCCGCTGCGGCTCGAGCGCGAAGACGGGCCACCAGAAGACGAGCCCCGCGAGGATCAGGAGGCCGTGCTCGATGTTGAGCGGCCACTCGTGCCGCAGGGCCCAGTCGTAGAACGGCGGTAGGTGGACGCCGTACCAAACGAGGAGCCAGAAAGGCAGCGCGAAGACGGGTCGCGTCAGGAACGCCAGCGGACGGCCGCCCCGCGCGGCGACCGCTTGGCGCATCGCCGGCGTGA
>VAXM01000040.1 GCA_005883335.1 Actinomycetota bacterium | reverse complement strand
GACGGCGATCTCTACAACGCGTGCGCGGTCTGCGCCGGCGGCGAGGTAAAGGCGATCTACCGCAAGCGCTTCCTCCCGAACTACGGCGTCTTCGACGAGGATCGCTACTTCGCGCCCGCGCGCGACCTCCTGCTACTCGAGCACGGCGAGACGCTCATCGGGCCGACGATCTGCGAGGACCTCTGGCAGCCCGGCCCACCCGCGACCGACCTCGCCCTCGCGGGCGCCCAGCTGCTCACCAACATCTCCGCCTCGCCGTTCCACGTCCACCGCGACCGCGAGCGCGAGGAGATGTTCGCCACCCGCGCACGCGACAACGCGTGCTTCGTCGCCTTCTGCAACGCGGTCGGCGGGCAGGACGAGCTGATCTTCGACGGCCACTCGCTGGTCCTGGACGAGGACGGCCGGGTCCTCGCGCGCGCGGCCGGCTTCGAGGAGGCGCTCCTGGTCGTCGACATCGAGCCCGCCGAGGCGATCGGCCGCCGCCTCCGCGACCTCCGGCGCCGCGCCCTCGCCCGCGAGCGAGGGACGCCTCCGGCCGCGACGCGCGTCCACATCGGCTCGCCGCACGAGCAGGCGAAGCTGGCCCAGCCCCAGGTCGCTCCCGCGCTCGACGAGCTGGAGCAGATGCGGCTCGCGCTGGAGCTCGGTCTCCACGACTACGTCGACAAGAACGGCTTCGACGAAGTCGTGCTGGGGATCTCCGGCGGAATCGACTCGGCGCTGACGGCTGCGCTCGCGGTCGAAGCGCTGGGCTCGGAACGCGTCCACTGCGTCTCGATGCCGTCGCGCTTCAGCTCGGCCGAGACGCGCGGCGACGCCCGCCTGCTCGCGGAGAGCCTCGGCGCCGACTTCCGGGAGCTGCCGATCGACGAGATCGTGTCCGCCGCGGAGTCGGCGCTCGCGGAGACCTTCGCCGGCCGGGAGCGCGACCTCGCCGAGGAGAACCTCCAGGCGCGGGTGCGCGGCCTCCTGCTGATGGCCCTCTCGAACAAGTTCGGCTGGCTCGTCGTCGCAACCGGGAACAAATCGGAGCTGTCGGTTGGCTACGCAACGCTGTACGGCGACCTGGCCGGCGGCTTCGCGCTGCTCAAGGACGTGTTCAAGACCGATGTCTTCCGGCTTGCGCGCCACCTCAATGAGCGGGCCGGAAGAGAATTGATCCCGCAGACGATCATCGACCGCGCACCAAGCGCGGAGCTGCGCGAGGACCAGCTCGACGAGGACTCGCTTCCACCCTACGAGGCACTGGACCGTGTGCTCGAGGCGTACGTCGAGCAGGATCGCTCGCTCGAGGAGCTCTCTGCGGACGGCTTCGACCCGGACGTGGTCGAGCGGGCGGTCGCGCTGATCGACCGCGCCGAGTACAAGCGCCGCCAGGCCCCACCCGGGGTCAGGCTCACGCCGAAGGCCTTCGGCCGCGACCGCCGCACACCGATTACCAACCGCTGGCGCGGCTAGACGCCGACGTCGACCGGCTGCCGAGGCGCCCCGTGCTCGAGCAGGTCGCGTAGGAACGCGGCCAGACCAAGCGGGACCAGCGTCTCCTCGGTGGCCTCGAGCTCGGCGAGCGTCCACCAGCCAACTTCGTGCACCGCTTCGGCCTCGAGGTCGATCGTCGGGGCCGGCTCGTGCTCCTCGACCCGGACGAGATAAATACGCTCGGGCGCCCGCAGAATCCGGCCCATCCAGGCGAACGTGGGCTCGCGCCGCCAGATCTCGGGCCCGAGCTCGAACTCCGTCAGGCCCAGCTCCTCGCGCAGCTCGCGGCGGAGAGTCTCCTCGACAGACTCCCCTTCGGAGACACCGCCGCCCGGAGTCGCCCACCACACCTGCCCCACGACGTCGGCGAACTTTACGAGCAGGACGCGGTCTTGCGCATCGAGCACGATCGCGCGCACGGCGGGCCGCTCGACCGGCTCGAGCCAGTCTCGCAGGGCCTCGAACCAGCGCAGCCGCTCGGCGTACGGCACCGCCGCGTTCGCCGGCGAGGTCGACGGCAAGACGAAGAGGCCCGTGTCCCGAATCGTCCGCTGCTGCGGGCCGAGGTCGGGCCGTTCGCCGAAGAGGCCACGATAGGCCTCCTTCCCGACGAAGGCGATCGCGCGCGGCAAGAGCTCGGCGACGAGCCGTTCCAGACGCTCGCGGTCGAAGTCGCCGCGGCGCAGGTCGCCCGAGCCGCGCGTCGTGCGCGCCGCGGCGTTGGTCAGGCCGATCCCGAACTTCAGCGCCTCGAACTGCTCATCGGGCGAGAGCAGCCGCGGCGTCAGGCCCGTGTCCGCCAGCAGGCGCCAGAAGTCGTTGCGCGAGTTCGCGAAGTGGGCCGCAGCTGCGGCCGAGACGAAGCCCGGATTGATCCCGCAGAAGACGACCGCGAGGCCGGGAGCTAGGACATCAGGAACAGCGGAGCCGGAGCTTCGTTCGCGGCTCGCACGCCCGCCGCTCACCGAGCGGCTTCGGCCGGCGGCGACCCGAGCCGGGCCGCTGCCGAGGCCGGATCCTGCCCCAGCGCGGGCACGTCCTCACGCAGCGACCTCCGCCTCGCGGGCGTCGAGCCGGAGCTCGAAGAGGCGGCGCAGCTCCTCACCCGTGATGCGCGCCAGCCCGCGCGGACGCCGAGGCTCCAGCTTCACGACCCTCACCATCACATCGCCCGCGCCGTAGCAGCGGAGGTAGCACTCCTCCTCGCTCAGCGCCCGCAACCGTCGCACGACCGCAGACTACGACCGCCCCCGGACAGATCCGACTATTCGTACTGGAGCGCCTCGAGCACGTTCAAGCGCGCCGCCCGCCTGGCGGGGATCACGGCCGCGAGAATCCCGACCACCACCGCCGCCAGCACGAAGTAGACGATCTGGAGCCCCGGGACGGCGAAGACGATCCCCGAGCTCGAGAGGGCGTGCGTGACCAACGCCGCGAGGAAGACGCCGACCACCATTCCGAGGGCGGCTCCCATCAGCGAGGTCACGATGCTCTCGTAGCGGATCATCATCCGCACCTGGCGCCGCGTCATTCCGACCGCCCGCAGCATCCCGAGCTCGCGCGTGCGCTCGAAGACCGTCAACACGAGCGTGTTGATGATCCCGACGAGGCTGACGATCACCGACAGCGCGAGCAGCGCGTAGAGCAGGTTCAGGATCTTGTTGATCGGCGCCTCGAAGTTGTGCTTGAACTCGTCGCGCGTCTGGACCTTTGCGTCCGCGAAACCCTTCTCCGCAGCGTCGAGCCGCGCGGTGTTCGCGTCCGTGACACCGCCGGGGGTGTTCGCCAGGACCATCTCGTCCCGCGGCCGCGGCGTGAACTTGTCGAAGAGCTGCGTCGAGATCGTGATGTGGGAGAACGGCGAGCCGCCCTTCGGCTCGTCCCAGACGCCCTTCAGCCGCACCGTCGTCTTCTTGCCGCTCGGGAACTGCAGCGTGACCGGCGAGCCGAGGCTCAGGTGATGGTCCTTGACGTAGTTCTTGCTCGCGAAGAAGCCGTCCAGCCCGAGCTCGCCCGGGACGGCGTTGCTGCCCTGCGTCCACTCCATCTCGACGCCCTTGTTCAGATTCGGCTGGACGGCGGTCAGGTCGTTGTCGCTCCCCAGGTACCGCGCCGAGCCCGCACGGATCGCCGTGACGTCGTTGATCCCCGGCCTGCCAACGAGCGCCTTGCCAGCCTGGGCCTCGATCGGGGTGAACGTGTTCGTCGAGGTGACCGCGTAGTCTGCGATGAAGAGCTTGTTCACCGCGTCCTCGAACGAGCTTCGGATTCCCGCGCCGAAGATGGCTACGAAGGTCACGAGCGCGAGACCGATCATCAGCGCGGAAGCCGTGGACGCCGTCCGGGCCGGGTTCCGGGTGGCGTTATCGCGCGCGAGGATTCCCGGCGCGCCGCCGATCGTCTGCGCCGGCGCGCCCAGCACCGCCGCGAGCGGGCGCACGACCTTCGACGCGTTCATGGAGACGCCGACGAAGAGCAGGAGCACGCCGATACCGAGGGCCAGCAGCCGCGGCCCGGTCGCGAGCCCGCTGGCCAGGGCCCCGATGCAGGTCAACGCGATCGCCACGACGAGCACGGTCAGCGAGGTCGCCGGCCCGTACTTCGCCCAGCGCGAGACGGGCAGCACAGAGCCCTCGCGCACCGCGGCGATCGGCGGCACGCGAGTCGCCCGGCGAGCCGGTCGAACGCTTGCGATGAGCGTGACGATCGTCCCGACGAGCAGAGAAACGACGACGGTCCGAGTAGCGAAGACCGTGGAGCCCTGCGGCAGGTCGATCCCGATCGCGACGAACAGCGCGTTCAGCAGCTTCGCCAGGCCGAGGCCGAGGAACAGGCCGGCGACCGAGCCGAGGATGCCGATCACGAGGGCCTCGACCACAACCGACCACATCACCTGGCGGCGCGACGCGCCGAGCGTGCGCAGCGTCGCGAACTCACGCATTCGCTGCGCGATCGTGATCGCCAGCGTGTTCGCGATCACGAACGCGCCCACGAAGAGCGCGACGCCGGCGAAGGCGAGCAACAGGTAACGGAGGAACGAGATGATGCCGCCGGCCTGCGTGTCCTTGTCCTTCTTCGCCTGGGCGGCTCCGGTGCGGACGATCTCCGTCGACGAGAGGAGGGGCCTGATCTGCGAGAGGAGCGCCGGTGGCTTGACCCCGGCCTTCGACTGAACGCGGATCGCGTCGAGCTGACCCGGCTTGTGGAACAGCTGCTGCGCCGTCGCCTGGTCGAGGATGGCGAAGGTCGCGCCGCCGACGCTGACGCCCGGGAACTCGGCGATTCCGCTGATCTGCAGCTGGCGCGCGGCGCCGAAGGCCTGCACCCCGATCCGGTCGCCGACGTGGAAACCCTCGCCACCCGCTGTCGCCTTGTCGATGACGACCTGGTCGGGACCGTGCGGCCACTTCCCGGTAGTCAGCTTCGTCGGGTTGAACGGCTGGCCCGCGTTCGTGACCGAGAAGCCGAGCGACGGCGCGCCGCCGGTCGAGATCACTTTCCCGTCCTTGCCGATCAGCTTCAGCGTGTCGGTCGTCACGGAACCGGCGGCCAGCGCGACCCCGGGGAGCTTCTGAATTTTCGCCAGGAGCGACTGCGGCATCGACGGCGGCTCGACGCTCTCCCCGTTTGCGGTGTCGAACGCGGCCTTGCCGCTGATCACGACGTCCGCGTTCTGGTACGAGCGCGAGAAGATCGTGTTGAAGCCGCTGTTGATCGTGTCCGTGAGGACGTAGGTACCGCTGATCATCGCGACGCCGAGGATGATGGCGATCGCCGTCAGCAGCGCCCGGACCTTTCGGCCGGCGAGGCCCTTCAGCGCGACGGTCAGCATCAGTTCTGCGTCAGCTCGTCCATCGCCGCGATCACCTCGCCCGGTTCCGCGCGTGGCATGTCGCGGACAATCAGGCCGTCGTCGAGGAACAGGATCCGGTCGGCGATCGCGGCCGCACGCGGGTCGTGCGTCACCATCACCGTCGTCTGCCCGAGCGAGTCGACGGAGTCGCGCATCAACTCGAGGATCTCCGCGCTCGTGGCGGAGTCGAGGTTGCCCGTCGGCTCGTCGGCGAAGACGACCGTCGGCCGCGAGACGAGCGCGCGTGCGATCGCGACTCGCTGCTGCTGGCCGCCGGAAAGCTCGGCGGGCCGGTGCGTGCGGCGATCGGTGAGCCCGACCTTCTTCAGGAGGTCCTCTCGCCACGCCTCGTCCGGCTTCTCGCCGGCGATCGTCAGCGGCAGGAGAACGTTCTCCTCCGCCGTCAGCATCGGGAGCAGGTTGAAGAACTGGAAGACGAAGCCGATGTGCTTACGGCGCAGCTTCGTGATCTGGGTGTCGCTGAGGCTGCCGAGCTGTGTGCCCGCGATCCAGATCGTTCCGGAGGTCGAGCGGTCGAGCGCGGCCATGATGTGCATCAAGGTCGACTTGCCGGAGCCCGACGGGCCCATGACCGCGGTCAACTTGCCCTGCTGAACGTCGAGCGTCACTCCACGCAGCGCCTCCACTGCGGTGTCGCCCTCGCCGTAACGGCGGGTTATGTCATGTGCGGCAACGACTGCGGCCGGCGCGCGCTCGGCCACGTCGACCGCGGGTACGGCGGCGGCTTCCATATTTGGCTCTCCCTCGTTTGAAACCCGGTCTAGCTTCTTTGCCAGCATAGCGTCGTTGTGTCCACGCTGATAGCCGACGTCCGGCACCGGTTCTCCGCGCTCGCGCAGGGCACCGTCTTCTTCGACGGCCCGGGCGGCACGCAGGTGCCCGACGAGGTGATCGAGGCGATCGCCGGGTACTTGCGCGAGTCGAACGCGAACCTGGGCGGGGCCTTCGAGCGGAGCCGCCGCAGCGACCGGCTCGTGGGCGAGGGGCGGCGGGCAGCCGCGGGCTTTCTCGGCTGTGGCGCGGAGGAGGTCGTGTTCGGCGCGAACATGACGACGCTCAATTTCGCGCTCTCGCGGTCTCTCGGCCGTGAGCTCGAGGCCGGCGACGAGATCGTCGTGACGAAGCTCGACCATGACGGCAACGTCTCGCCGTGGCTCGAGCTGAGCCACGACCTCGGCATCGTTGTTCGGTTCGCCGAGATTCGCGACAACACGACGCTCGATCTCGAGCACCTCGCCTCGCTGCTCTCCGAGCGGACACGGGTCGTCGCCTTCCCGTGGGCCTCGAACGCGGTGGGGACGCTCGTCGACGTGGCCCGGGTCGCCGGGCTCGCACACTCGGTCGGGGCGCTCGCCTGGGTCGACGCCGTCCACTACGCGCCGCACGGGCCGATCGATGTCGCCGCCGCGGGAGCCGACGTGCTGCTCTGCTCGCCGTACAAGTTCTTCGGGCCGCACTTGGGGCTCGCGTTCGCGCGGGCGGATCTGCTCGAGCGCTGGCGGCCGTACAAGGTCCGCCCCTCGCCGGACCGGCCGCTCGGCGCGCGCTTCGAGACGGGGACGCTCCAGCACGAGCTGCTCGCCGGCTTCGTTGCCGCGGTCGGCTATGTCGACTCGGTCGGCTTCGAGACGATCGTCCTGTACGAGCGCGAGCTCGGCGCGCGCTTCCTCGCCGGGCTGCCGGAGTCCTGCCGGCTGCACGGTCTGCCGACGATGGACGGCCGCGTCCCGACCTTCTGCCTCACCATCGGCGACCTCGGCGCGGATGTCGCCGCAGAGCGACTCGCCGAGCACGGCTTCGCCGTCTGGAGCGGCGATTACTACGCCGTCGAGGCGATGAACCGCCTCGGCCTCCCGGACGGCGCGGTTCGGGTCGGGATCGTCCACTACAACACCGCGGACGAGGTCGATCGGCTCCTGGAGGCGCTGGCCGACTCTAGGTTTGCGGTCCCGACGGGCCGGGTACCGCGCTCTCTCGCAGACGACTCCTCCAGAGAGGAGGTGTGAACTAGATGCTTCTTCTCATCTTGCTTGCGCTACTGGCGATCGTTCTCTTCGGCGTCGGCTTCGCGATCAAATGGCTGTTCATCCTGGCCGTGATCGTGGCGCTGGTCTTCGTGATCAGCTTCTTCATGGGCGCGGCAGGCGGCCGCACACGCGGCGCCTGGTGGTAGCCGGCCGACATTGAAGTCCGAGCCCTCTGCGGCCACGCCGCGGAGGGCTCACTCGTGCGCGGCGGCGGCGCGCTTCCAGCGCGGGTCGTCGCGATGGATCGGGTCGGGGTCGATGCCGCGCGCCTCGGCGAGCTCCAGCGTCAGAAGCTGGAACCGGACGATGTCGACGACCGGATGCTCCGTCGGCACGAGCGTCGTCTCGCAGCCGAGCTCCCGAAGCGCCGCGACCGCGCCGGCGGCCCGCTCGGCCGCGCGGCCCTCTCCCTCGAGCACGAACGCGCGGACCGACTCGTCGATCGCGGCGAGATGCCCGTGCAGCAGCTGCTCCGTGTGATGTGCCTCGGCAGCAACGTGCGCGCCTTCGCGTAGCTTCAGCACGGCCTCCTGCGCGGTCGGCCAGTCGCGTCCGGCACCGGCGACGAGCCAGCGCTCGTGCTCGCTCACCGCCTCACGCTCCTCCAGCGCCTCCTCCACCGCATCCGGGAGCGCGCTCACGTCTTCGCCGTGCAGAGCCCGCATCGCCGCGACGGCGCACGTGTAGCTCGCGGTGTGGCACCAGCTCTTCTCGATCTCGGGAGTCACGACGACGATCTCGTCCGCCGCCTCGCCGAGCGGGCTGTCCGGCTTTCCGGTCACGAGCCACACCGGCCCCTCGAACGCGCGCACGGCCTCGAGGCTCACCGCGGTGCCGCCCTCGTGGCTGACGACGACCAGCGCGTCGGCGTCCCGCGGCCGCAGCACGAGCTCCAGAGCCTGCTCCGCCCACCCCGCCGTCTGCGCCGCATGAAACGAGGTGCCGCACCCTGTGTGCAGGACCCGTCCCTCGGGCAGCCGCCGGTCGGTCGGCACCGCCCTCAGCCACTCCGGCTGCGCGAAGATCGCGCGCCTCGTTTCTTCCCCTGCCACGCGCGGAGCATCTAGCATCGGGCCGATGTTCGTGCACCGTGAGCGCGTCCGCTTCCGCGACCTCGACCCGATGGGGCACGTCAACAACGCCGTCTTCCTGACCTACATCGAGTCGGCGCGGGTCGAGTTCCTGCGGCATCTCGGCGCGGCGCCGACCCTCGACGACATGGGCATCATCGTCGCCCGGGCCGAGATCGACTTCCGCGCGCCGGTGCGGCTCGGCGACGAGGTCGAGGTGTCCGTCAGCGCGAGCCGGTTCGGCGACAAGAGCTTCGACCTCGAGCACGAGCTCCGGGTGGACGGCAAGGTCGTCGCCGAGGCAAAGACCGTGCTCGTGAGTTACGACTACAGCAAGCGGGAGCCGGTGCCGATCCCCGACGAGTGGCGCGAGAAGCTGGCCGCATAGACATGAACGTCTTCCACAGAGACACCCTCGACAACGGACTCCGCGTCCTGCGGGCCGACATGCCGCAGGTGCAGTCGGTCACCTGCATGATCATGCTCGCGGCCGGCTCGCGCTACGAGACGCGCGACACGAACGGGATCGCGCACTTCGCCGAGCACATGTTCTTCAAGGGCACGGAGCGGCGCCCGACCGCGCGCGAGATCGGCATGGAGGTCGACTCGCTAGGCGGCGAGTTCAACGCTTTCACGAGCAAGGAGTACACGGGCTACTACGTGCGCTGCGCGGCCGACTACCGCGACCGGGCCCTCGACGTTCTCGTCGACATGCTGCGCAACTCGAAGTTCGACCCCGAGGAGGAGTGGCGCGAGAAGCTGGCCGCATAGACATGAACGTCTTCCACAGAGACACCCTCGACAACGGACTCCGCGTCCTGCGGGCCGACATGCCGCAGGTGCAGTCGGTCACCTGCATGATCATGCTCGCGGCCGGCTCGCGCTACGAGACGCGCGACACGAACGGGATCGCGCACTTCGCCGAGCACATGTTCTTCAAGGGCACGGAGCGGCGCCCGACCGCGCGCGAGATCGGCATGGAGGTCGACTCGCTAGGCGGCGAGTTCAACGCTTTCACGAGCAAGGAGTACACGGGCTACTACGTGCGCTGCGCGGCCGACTACCGCGACCGGGCCCTCGACGTTCTCGTCGACATGCTGCGCAACTCGAAGTTCGACCCCGAGGAGATCGAGCGCGAGAAGGGCGTGATCGTCGAGGAGATGAACATGTACTACGACACGCCCCGCGACTTCATCGGCGGCGTCTACGACCAGCTCCTCTACGGCGACCAGCCGCTCGGCTGGGACGTGATCGGCCGCAAGGAGACGATCCGCGGCGCCACGCAGGACACGTTCCTCGACTACATCCGGCGCTGGTACAAGCCGGAGCGGATGGTCGTCGGCATCGGCGGACGGCTCAGCGGGGACGAGCTCGAGACGGTGGAGCGCCTGCTCGGCGATCTGGAGCGCGAGCCGACGGGCGCGCCCGACCCGACCGCCGCGAACGGGAACGGCTCGCAGGTGAAGATCCACCACAAGGACTCGGACCAGGCCCACCTCATCCTCGGCGTGCGCAGCTACCCGATCGTCCACCCGGATCGCTGGGCGGTGCAGCTGCTCTCGACGGTGCTCGGGACAGGGATGTCCTCACGCCTCTTCAGCGAGGTGCGCGAGCGTCGCGGCCTCGCCTACTACGTCTACGCGCACAACCAGAGCTACACCGACGCCGGCTCGCTCTTCTCGCAGGCCGGCGTCGACATCAACCGCAGCGAGGAGGCGGTCGAGACGATCGTGCGCGAGTTCCGGCGCATCGCCGATGAGCCCGTGCCGTCCGAGGAGCTCGAGAAGGCGCGCGCGCTCGCGAAGGGGCGTTTCGTGCTGCGCCTCGAGAACCCGCAGGGAATGATCGTCTTCGGGCTCGGCCGCGAGGTGCTGAACGACCCGGTGCTCGAGCCGGACGAGGTCATCGCCGGCCTCGACGCGGTCACCGCCGAGGACATCCAGCGCGTGGCGCAAGACGTGATCGCCTCGAACGGCCTCAACCTCGCCCTGATCGGGCCGTTCGAGGACAAGGCAGCCTTCGAGGCGCTGCTCAAGTAGGGAAAGGGGCGGCCCGGAGACCGCCCCTTTCGGCCGTCAGTCCTCCTGTGCGCTTTCGGTCGAGGCCCGCTCTTTGATCTCTTCCACCACGGCGGGGTCGGCCAGGGTCGTCGTGTCGCCGAGGGCGCGGTTCTCGGCGACGTCGCGGAGGAGCCGGCGCATGATCTTGCCGCTCCGGGTCTTCGGCAGCTCGGGCGTGAAGACGATGTTCGCGGGCTTCGCGATCGGGCCGATCTTCGTGGCCACGTGGTTGCGAAGCTCCTCGAGCATGTCGATCGAGCCCTCGTCGCCGCCCTTGAGCGTCACGTAAGCGACGATCGCCTGGCCGGTCCGCTCGTCCTTGCGGCCGCAGACGGCGGCCTCCGCCACCTTCTGGTGGTCGACGAGCGCGCTCTCGACCTCGATTGTCGAGATCCTGTGCCCAGAGACGTTCATCACGTCGTCGACGCGGCCGAGCAGCCAGAAGTCGCCGTCCTCGTCGATCCGGGCGCCGTCACCGGCGAAGTAGACGCCCTCGAACCGCGACCAGTAGGTCTCGCGATACCGCTCGTCGTCCTTGTAGATCCCGCGCAGCATCGCGGGCCACGGACGGCGCAGGACGAGGTAGCCGCCGCCGCCGGGGCCGACCTCGTTGCCCTGCTCGTCGTAGACCGCCGCGTCGATCCCCGGGAACGGCTTCGTCGCCGAGCCCGGCTTCAGCGTCGTGACGCCCGGGAGCGGATTGATCAGGATCATCCCGGTCTCCGTCTGCCACCACGTGTCGACGACCGGAGTGCGGTCCGCGCCAATGTGCTCGCGGTACCACACCCAGGCCTCCGGGTTGATCGGCTCGCCGACGGTCCCGAGCAGGCGCAGGGACGAGAGGTCGTGCTTCTCCGCGTACTCCGGCCCCCACTTCATGTGGGTGCGAATCGCGGTGGGAGCCGTGTAGAGGATGTCCACCTTGTACCGCTCGATGATCTGCCACCAGCGGTCCTTGTCGGGGTAGTTCGGCACGCCCTCGTAGATGACGCCGGTCGTGCCGTTGCACAGAGGCCCGTAGACGATGTAGCTGTGACCGGTCACCCAGCCGATGTCGGCTGCGCACCAGTACACCGAGTCGGGCTTGATGTCGAAGATGTAGTGGTGCGTCGTCGCCACGCCGACGAGGTAGCCGGCTGTGGTGTGGACGATCCCCTTCGGCTTCGCGGTCGTGCCGCTGGTGTAGAGGAGGTAGAGCAGGTCCTCCGCGTCCATCGGCTCGCACGGGCAACTCGAGGGGTCGTCGCTCTCGCCTTCGACTACGTCGTGCCACCAGAGGTCGCGGCCGTCCTTCATCTGGACGTCCCCGCCCGTCCGGCGGTAGACGATCGCCTGCTTCACCCCCGGCGAGTCGTCCAGCGCCTCGTCCGCGTTTTGCTTCAGCGGAACGGCGGCGCCGTTGCGGAGCCCCTCGTTCTGGGTGATCAGGAGCTCGCACTCCATGTCGTTCAGCCGGCCGGAGAGCGAGTCGGCCGAGAAGCCGCCGAAGACGACGGTGTGCGGGGCGCCGAGCCGGGCGCAGGCGAGCATCGCGACCGGGAGCTCGGGAACCATCCCCATGTAGATCCCGACCGGCGTGCCCTTCCCGACGCCCAGCTTCTTGAGCGCGTTCGCGAAGCGAACGACGTCACGCTGGAGATCGGCGAACGTGATCGTCCGCCGCTCGTCCTCCGGCTCGCCCTCCCAGTGGTACGCGACCTTGTCGCCGTTCCCCGCTTCGACATGGCGGTCGACGCAGTTGTAGGTGACGTTCAGCTGGCCGCCGACGTACCACTTTGCGTACGGCAACTCCCACTCGTAGAGCTTCTCGAAGTCCTGGAACCAGGTGACGCGCTCGCGCCCCTCGGTCTCCCAGAACTGCTCGAAGTCCTGGTCGTAGATGTCCGGCGTGGCGTTGGCCTGCGCGGCGAAGTCGGGCGGCGGCTCGTAGCGCCGCTCCTCGAGCAGGATCGTCTCGATCGCGGGCCCGCTCGTCGACACGCCGGCCATCCTAAGCTCCCGCGCGCCGCGGCATCGGCGAACCGAGCCGCGAGAGGATCGGAAGCCTGCCCCAGAGCGGCTGCCCCACCGGCACGATCGGCGCCGGGGACATGCCGTTC
Source organism: Actinomycetota bacterium (assembly GCA_005883335.1). Lineage (GTDB taxonomy): Bacteria > Actinomycetota > Thermoleophilia > Gaiellales > Gaiellaceae > AC-32. The sequence goes on along the minus strand of VAXM01000040.1, from coordinate 1,238 downwards.
ACGACTCCAGCCGCGGACGTGTACCAGGCCACGCCGGCCGTCACGATCCCGGCCCAGCCTCCTGCGTGCAGCATCCACGGGCTGCCGCCGTGGGCGAGCTTGAAGAAGCCGATCACGAGCAGGATCTCGGTGATCTCCAGCGTCAGGAAGACGGCGAACACTGCGACATTCACGCGCAGGGCCCACAGCATCATGTACGTGTTGAAGATCGCGAACGAGAGCAAGAACCAGGCGAGCCCGTTGTCGAGATCGCCGCCCTTGAGCCCGCCCCCGAGACTCGTCGTCTCGGCCAGCACGACGAAGATCCCGAGCGCAAGCCAGAAGCCCCCGTATGTCGAGAACGCCGTCGAGCCGAAGACGTTGCGGTTGCGGAACTCCCACATCCCCGCGAGCAACTGGATCAGCCCGCCGTAGAACAGCGCGAGCCCGATCCAGAGGATGTCGGGGATGAAAGAGGCGTTGTGGCCGCTGAGCATGAAGGTTGTGAGCGCGAACGCCGCGAGCCCGAGTGGAGCGGGGTCCGCCACTGGGGCGAGCTCCACGAGCGTCGGCCGGGCGCGTTCCTCAGCGAGAACGGCCATGAGTACCCTCCTTTCGGAGAAACTACTGGGACCTATCGATTCCCGATACGTCCCGGGCGAAACTCAAGAGGCGCTACGGCTCGAGGTCGTACGGGTAGTCCGTGAGCGTCTCCGCCCCGTCCTCGGTGACGTGGACGAGATCCTCGAGGCGGCAGCCGCCGTAGCCGTTGCGGTAGAGACCCGGTTCGACGGCGATCACGTCGCCCGCGACGAGCTCGCCGGGGCCGCGCCCGAGGGCCGGTTCCTCGTGGACCTCGAGCCCGACGCCGTGGCCGAGCGAGTGGTAGAAGCCGTCCTTGAGCACCTCGCCCGGCTGCTTGGAGAGCAGCGTCGGGAAGCCGTGCTCCTCGAAGATGTCGCAGGCGAGGCGGTTCAAGTCCTTGCCGGGGATGCCCGGCTTGACGGCTGCGACCGCGCGGTCGAGCGCCTCGCGGCAGAGCTTGTGGTACTCACGCAGCTCGTCGGACGGCTCGCCGACGACGAAGGTGCGGGTCATGTCCGCGTAGCAGCCGGACTCGCGGTCGCGCGGGAAGAGGTCGAGGCAGATCGGCTCATTCGGCGCGATCGGGCCGGAGCCCATGTCGTGGCCGATCGCAGTCTGGGCGCCGTGCGAGACGATGAACTCGTCCGCGAAGACGCCGTGCTCGGTGAAAACCT
>VAXM01000039.1 GCA_005883335.1 Actinomycetota bacterium | reverse complement strand
CCCTCGCTGCGGACGATCGCGTAGCCCCGCTCCAGGGTTGCGTGCGGCGAGAGGGCGCGGAGCCGGCCGGCCGCGTGCTCCAGGCGGGCACGGCCGCGCTCGAGGAGGAGCCGAGGAGCCCGCTCGAGCCGCTCGTGCGTGCGCTCCAGTCCCCGCCGCTCGCGATCCAGAGTGCGTCGCGTACCGCGCTCGAGCCCGCCGCGCGCCCGGTCGAGCCGCTGCAGCAGGTCGGTGAGGTCCGGCACGACGAGCCGCGCCGCCATGCTCGGAGTCGAGGCGCGCGCGTCGGCGGCGAGATCGCAGAGCGGGGTGTCCTGCTCGTGCCCGACCGCGGTGACGACGGGCACCGGACAGGCGGCGATCGCCCGCACGAGCCGCTCGTCGCTGAAGGGGAGCAGGTCCTCGAAGCTGCCGCCGCCCCGGGCGACGACGATCACGTCGATCTCCGGCTCGCGGCAGAGTGCGCCCAACGTCTCGATCACGGCCCCGGCGGCGCGCGGGCCTTGCACGTACGTCTCGCCGACGAGCACGTTCGCCGCCGGAAAACGGGCGGTGATCGTCGTCAGCACGTCGCGCTTCGCGGCCGCCTCGTTCCCGGTGACGAGCCCGATCCGCCGCGGCAGGAACGGCAGCCCCCGCTTCCGCTCCGGGGCGAACAGGCCCTCGGCGGCGAGCTTCTGCTTCAGGCGCTCCAGCGCGGCCAGGTGCTCGCCGATCCCGAACCGCTCGAGCGAGAGCGCGCGGAGGCGGAACTCGCCCTTCGCCTCGTAGAGCTCTGGGCGGCCGTAGACGTGCACGCGGTCGCCGTCGGCGAGGTCGAGCCGCAGCCCGTCGAACTGGCCGCGGGGCATCGAGACGCCGAGACAGGCGCCGTCCGCGGGATCCTTGAGCGTGAAGAAGACGCTGGCCCAGCGCGCCTGGCGGCGGAGCTCGGTCACCTCGCCTTCCACCCAGATCGTGGGCAGGCGCGAGAGCCAGGAGGCGACGCCGCGGTTGAACGCGCCCACCGAGTAGACCCGGCGGTCGCCGTAGTCGATCGCCTCGACTTTCACACGGGAGAGGCTAGATCAAGATCTCGGTCGCGGTCTCAGGCGCGCAGCCTTGCCTGATCAGATCGACCGCGTGATGAAGGTCGGCGCTCGAGTGCGCGATCTTCTCGGCGAGCGGCAGCGGATAGCCGGCCTCCATCAGGACATGCAGGCGCCAACTCTCGACTTTCGCCTGTTCGTCCCTGGGTGTCTCGGCGATCTGCGTCATCGGCGTCCGGGTTCGTCTTGTCGTAGACGAACCCTTCTAGAGGAAGTTTGCGTTGCCGAAACTAGCTAGTACGAAACGTCGGAGCCAACCGGGACTCGGCCTCGGCGACGAGTTCCTCGATCCGCCGGCGCAGCTCGTTGAGGCGCGCGTTGATCACGGTTCGCTCCGCCTCGGCGTCCGCGGCGAGCGCCTGCACGTGCGATCGCAGCTCGCTCTCCGCCTCGCCGATCCGCCGCTGGAGCTCCGCGACGAGCTCGTGCTGCTCGTGCTCGAGCGACGAGCCGATCTGCGAGAGCTTGCGCTCCAGCCGCTGGCCGCCCGCGTCGGCTACGTGGGCCAGCCGCTCGGCCAGCACCGACTGCGCCTCGCGCGCGAAGTGCTCGACCGCGCGGTCGAGCTCGCGCGAGAGCCGCTGCGCCGCGTCCTCCCTTGCGCGCTTGATCTCGTCGGAGAACTGCTTCGAGAGCGAGTCGGAGAAGCTGCTCGACGTCCGCTCGACGATCCGCTTGAGCTGGTCGACCTGACGGCGCTCGACGTCGCCGAGGCCCGCCTGGATCCGCTGGATCGCCTCGGTTTCCTCGGTGGCGACCCGCTCGCGGAGCTCCCGCTCGCGCTCGCGCAGCCGGTCGGCAACCTCGTGCAGCGCCCGCCGCCGGTCGCTCTCGTGCGACTCCAGCTCGGACTGGGCGCGCTCTGCGATCTCGCGCACGACGCGCTCGAATTCCGCGGCGAGGGCTGCCAGCCGGGAGCGCTGCTCCTCGCCGACAGACTCGAGGCGCTCCGTCTCTACGGTGAGCCGGGACGCGGCCTCCTTGATCAGCTGCTCCTGGCGCTGGCCGAGGCTCTCAAGCTGAGCGGTCAGCGCCTGGTCGGTGCGCTCGAGGTCGCCCCGCCACTCCGCCAGGCGGCGGGCGATCCGCTGCTCGACTTTCGCCAGCGATTCGCTCAGCTCACTGCCGGCGCGCCGCTCCCGCTCCTGCAGCGCCTTGCGGCGCTCTTCGGCCATCCGCCGTTCCTCCTCGACCAGCCGCGCGAGCGAGTCGGCGCGGGCGAGCGTGAGCGTGCGCTCGAGCTCGGCAGCGCGGGTCCCGGTCTCCGCGTCGGCGACCGCGTGGAGCCGCTCCTCGACGGCGTTCAGCTGGCGGTCGAGGTCGCGGCCGTGCGCGAGCAGCCGCCACAGGCCGAGCAGCCCGAGCTCGAACATCGCGCAGACGGTCAGCCCGCCGGCGGCGGTCGCGACGTCACGCGCGGGATCCAGCGCGACGAGCACCCACGCGCCGAGCGCGGCCACGGAGAGCAGCGCTCCGAGCGCGATCAGCGCGCGGCGAGAAAGGCGTCCGAGCGCGACCGCCGCGGCCGAGGCAAAGACGACTGCCACCGCCCCCGCGAAGACGAGCTCGACCACCTCGGCGCGCACGGCGCCATCCTAGGTGAGGCGGAGGACCAGGAGTGCGCTTGCCAGGCAGACGTTGGCCGCGGCGAGCAGCTGCAGGGAACGCTCCTGGGTTCCGTAGAGAAGCTCGGCGGTGATCGGCTCGCTCGTGCCGTCCCGTAGCTCGGCGGTTCCGGTCACCGAGGCGACTCGGCGGCGGACGTGCCGGACGGGTGTCGAGAGCACGCGCTGGACGTAGCTCGTCAGCGCCGCGTACCCGGCGGCCAGCAGCGCGACCCAGGTGATCGTCTCCGCGCAGGCGAAGTAGCCGGTCAGCAGCGGAAAGGCGCCCCAGGAGAACGCGAAGCCCGGGCTGTTGTGGATCGCGCCGCCGAGGAGCTCGAGGTTGTAGACCGGTACGAGCAGGGCGCCTGCGACCACGAACATGAGCAGCCAGAGGTTGAACGTGATCGCGCCGGCGATCCCGATGCCGACCGCCGCGGCCAGCGAGAGCGCGGTCAGCGCCAGGAGCATCCGTTCCGGGATCCGCGTCTGCAGCGGGCGGCCCCGCCACTCGTCGAGCGCGTGGGCGCCGACCCCGAGCCCGAGGAAGAACGCGGCGGCGGCTGCTCCGAGGCGGTCGGCGCGGAAGTGGGGCGCCAGCGTCGCGCCGATCGCGACATAGCTCAAATGCCACGCTGTGTAGGGCGGGTGCAGAAGCGTCAAGTAGTCGCGCCAGCCGCCCGGCGCGAGGGCGTAGAAGGCGGGCCGCGCCTCGGTCACCGCCGCCGGCCCCAGACGACCGTGCAGCCGCCGAGGCTCAGCCGGCGCGCGGCCACGTCGTCGAACCCGGCCTCCCGGAAGGCGCTCAGCAGCTTCGGCAGCGGCCAGCGCGCGTCGAAGTCGCGGATGCTCCCGCCGAGGAAGCGGCCGACCTCGTGCCAGCCGGGCGAGATCGCGCGGCCGAGGAGCGGCAGGCCCGCGGCGACGTAGAGGTTCCAGGCCGCTCGCGGGAGGGGCGCGGGCGGGACGCCGAAGTCGAGCAGCGCCGCCGTCGCGCCCGGCCGCAACACGCGAGCGAGCTCGGCGAGGCCCGTGGGGAGGTCGTCGAGATAGCGCAGGAGGTAAGCGCCGGTCAGGCCGTCGAACGAGCCGTCCTCGAACGGCAGCTCCTGCGCGGAGGCCTCCACGAGGCGGACCCGCTTCGTCTCGGCCGCGAGCAGCAGCCGCCGCCGCGCCTCGTCCAGCATCTCCGGGCTCTGGTCGACGCCGACGACCGAGCAGCCGGTCTGCCGGACGAGCTCGAGCGCGACCGCTGCCGTGCCCGTCGCGACGTCGAGGACCGTGTCCTCCGGTCCGACCGGGAGCCGCGAGACGAGAAACTGCCGCCAGCGCGGATCCTGTCCGAACGAGAGCAGGCGCGCGTAGCGGTCGTAGGTCGGCCCGAGTGGCGCGAAGAGCCCGCGCGCGCGTCCAGAGAGGGTCTCGACCACGACGCTGAGTCTAAGCTGGCCAAGTGGCGGTGGACCAGGAGCTGAGACGGATCGCCGAGGTCGCGGTGACCTACTGCCGCGACGGGGAAGAGCTCGCGGGGATCGTCCCGGCCGAGCCGGCGGCGGGTGTGCGCGTCTACCTCTGCGCCTACCGCGACGGCGAGGAGACCAGCTGGCTCGTCCTCGGCGCCGACGCGTCGCCGGTCGAGGACCGCTCGCTCGTCCGGGACGCCGTCTCGATCGCCGCGCTCTACGAGCTGGCGGGCGAGGTCGCGGACGAGGACGAGGGCGAGGCGCGGGTCGCAACCCCGGCACTGCTCGACTCGCTCGCTGCGGCTGCGGAGGACCGGGCCGCCTTCGTCCAGGCGATGAAGCAGGCGACCGGCACCGTCGACGAGCTCCTCCGCGATGTCGAGCGCGGCTACAAGGGTCGCCTCAGCTAGTCTGGCCGGATGGAAGGAAGCGGCTTCGGATTTCCGCTCGGGGGCGACCCCGAGGACCTGATGCGCAGCCTGCGCGAGTTCGCCGAGCAGCAGGCGGAGTCGGTGCAGGAAGCTCAGCGCGAGCAGTTCGCGACGCTGACGCTCAACACCGCGGTGGAGCTCACCGCCGCGGCACTGCAGCAGGTGAGCGCCACCGGCGGCGCGGACGAGCAGACGATCGCTCTCCGTGATGCGATGCGCGTGCTTTTCCCTGAGGCAGTCGCGCTGGTCTCAGCAGCGCGGCAGGGCTTCATGCGCGAGAGCTGACGGCCGCCGCTCTGGAGCCAGCCGCTGTCCGAGCCTGATCAGCCAGGTCCCGATCGCGTGTCTCGCGGGCGAGGGCGTGGAGCCCCAGTTCCGCTGAAGCTGCTCGAATCGTGCGCGGGCGATCTCGTTGCGGGTCTCAAAGTCGAACATCGGCCTCCTCTCGACCTCAAGTATCTTTACGTCGAGACGAAATACTAGAAGAGAAGCCTCTTGACGTCAAGATACTTTTACTAAACAATCTCGAGGATGGCTGAAACGACCGAAGAGCAGGACCACGTCGACCGCTGGCTGGCAGAGCGCGAGCTGCCGGGCGTCGACCTGGAGGTCGAGGGGATCGTCGATCGCATCAACGGCCTGAACCGGCGGCTCCACAAGATGCTCGACGAAACGCTCTCGGAGCTCGGACTGAGCCTCGGCGAGTGGAAGGTGCTCAACCACCTCCAGTCGGCGGGAGCTCCGTACCGCCGCTCGGCCGGCAAGCTCGCTGCGCGGGCCGACCTGTCGACCGGCGCGATGACGAACCGCCTCGACCGCCTCGAGGAGGCGGGGCTCGTGCGGCGGTTGCCGGACCCGGAGGATCGGCGCGGCGTGAAGGTGGAGCTGACCGAGCACGGCCTTCAGGTCTGGGAGGACGCGCTCCGGAGCGGAGCCGCCCAGGAAGCCCTCGTGGCAGCAGCGCTCACGAAGGACGAGAAGCGCCAGCTGAACGCGCTCCTGCGCCGCTTGATGCTGGAGTTCGAGCGCCGGGAACAGAAGCCCTCCTAGAATCAACCCGCCTGTGCTGCTCGATCGCGCGCTCGTCCGGTTGCTCCCGGCTGTGCCGAAGCTGGTCGTGCGGCGGATCTCGGAGCGCTACATCGCGGGCGAGGAGCTCGCGGACGCGGTGCGGGTTGTCCGCCGTCTCAACGGCGAGGGGAAGCTGGCGACGGTCGACGTGCTCGGCGAGGAGATCGCGAACGCCGACGAGGCCCGGGCGATCGCCGACGCCTACCGCGACGCACTCGACGTGTTCGACCGGGAGCAGCTCGACTCGAACATCAGCGTCAAGCCGACCGCGCTCGGTCTCAAGCTCGGGTACGACGTCTGCCGTGAGAACCTCGAGGAGCTCGTCACGCACGCGGCGGGACGCGGCTTCGTCCGCATCGACATGGAGGACGCGTCGACGACCGACGACACGCTCCGGCTCTACCGGGAGCTGCGCGCGGCGGGACACGACAACGTCGGAGTCGTGCTCCAGGCGCGGCTCAAGCGGACAGTCGAGGACGTCCGCGCGCTCGCGGAGCTGAAGCCGAACATCCGCCTCTGCAAGGGGATCTACCTCGAGCGGCCGGAGATCGCGTACCGCGACTACGACGCGGTGCGCGCCAACTTCGTCCAGGCGCTCGAGGAGCTCTGGAACGGCGGTTCCTACGTCGGAGTCGCCACGCACGACGAGTACCTGCTCGAGCAGGCGCAAAGGGAGGCCGCGCTGCGCGGGCTCGGCCGCGAGGACTTCGAGTTCCAGATGCTGCTGGGGGTGCGGCCCGCGCTCGGCGACGCGCTCGTTCGGCAGGGTCACCAGCTCCGGATCTACACGCCGTTCGGCCGGGATTGGTACGAGTATTCGCTCCGGCGCCTGCAGGAGAACCCGAGGATCGCCGGTTATGTCGCGACCGACACGTTCAACCGGCTCGTGCCCGGCCGAAATGGTTCCCGCTAGGGCTTACGCGCGATAACCACGAGGTCGCCCGGTACGCGCACCTCGCGGCGGCCCCAGCGGTTCGGGTCCGGCAGCTCCTCCAGCCGCTCCAGACCGAGCCCCGCTCCGAGCAGCGCCTCGACGACCCGGCTCACCGGCCAGGCGTCGAAGTAGCTCTCGTGCCAGTGCAGCATCTGGTCGAGGCACGCGGCCACCGGGTGCTCGTCATACGCGAGCAGCACACCGCCTCGGCGGAGCGCGGCGGCGATCCCGGCGGTCCAGTGGCCCAGGTCGGAGACGAGCGCCAGGGTTCCCCAGGACGAGTAGACGACGTCGAAGCGGCCGCGCCGAAGCTCGACCGGCAGCTCCTGAATGTCTGCGGCGACGAGCGCCGCGTCCGGCAGCCGCTTCCGCGCTGCGCGCACCGTCTCCTCGGAGCCGTCGACGCCCGTCACGAGCGCGCCGAGCCCGATCAGCGCGGCGGTCTCGCGCCCCGCTCCGGAGCCGAGGTGCAGGACGTGGCGGCCCTCGAGGTCGGGCAGCCGCTCGCGCACGGGCTTCGGCAGCCCTCGCCTCCCGCCGCCGCGGCGCAGGCTGCGGTGGGCCTCGTCCCACGCGCGCAGGTTGGTGTCGGTTGGCTCCATCAGGCGAGCAGCGAGAAGCCGCCGTCGACGACGAGGGTGTGCCCGCGAACCATCTCCGCGGCGCCCGAGCAGAGAAAGCAGACCGCCTCCGCGACGTCGCGCGGCTCGACGAGCCGCCCCGCGGGGGTTCGCTTGAGACCGTGGGAGATCATCTGCTCGCGGTTCGGGAAATGTTCGAGCGCACCGGTCTCGACGACTCCTGCGGAGACCGCATTGACGCGGATCCCGCGCGGGGCGAGCTCGACCGCGAGGTAACGGACGACCGCCTCGAGCGCCGCCTTCGAGACCCCGACCAGGACGTAGTTCTCGAGCACCCGCGTCGAGCCGAGGCTGGAGATCCCGACGAACGAGGAGCCAGCCTGCATCTTCGGCGCGAGGGCCCGGGCGAGCGTGAGCAGCGCCCGCGCGTTCGCGTTGAGCGTCCAGTCCCAGTGCCGGTCCTGGGTCTCGAGGGCGGGCTCGATCACCCCGGTCGCCGCGTTGTGGACGACCACGTCGAACGGCCCCAGGTCGAGCGCCTCCTGGACGACCCGCTGCGACGAGACGTTGCCGCGCAGCAGCAGCGGCTCGGCGCCGGCCGCGCGCAGCTCGTCGGCCGTCTCTTCGGCCGCGCGGTCGTTCCGCAGGTATCCGATCGCCAGGCGTTTCGCGCCGAGCTCGGCGAACCGCAGCGCGATTGCCTTGCCGATCCCGCGCGAGCCTCCGGTCACGAGGACCGAGGCGCCGTCAAAGCTCATCGCCGCGGCAGCGGCTCGTCCGCGGGGGCGGCGCTGGGAATTTCGTCCCAACCGGGACGGTCGCGTGCGACCCGCGGGCCCTCCTCGGCCTTGGACGAGGCGTGGCCGAGGCGGTCGAGGAGCTCCATCTGCTTCTCCGCGTAGCCGCGCACCTCGTGGCCCTCGGGCAGGTCCTGCACGAGCTCGCGCACGCGCGCACGAAGCTGGTACGCGAAGTGCGGGGTCGCGGGCCCCACGAGCGCGTCGACGTCCTCGCGGGTTGGCTCTCGCATGGGCAAAAGCCTAATGGGTAGTTTCATGGGGATGCGGCGTCCCGAGCTAGCCGACTTGATGCTGCTCGTCACCGTCGTCATCTGGTCGCTCAACTTCACCGTCACCAAGTACGTCCTCAACCATGGCTTCAAGCCGCTGGCCTACGGAGGAATCCGCTTCGGCGCCGCGGCGCTCCTCTTCGCCGGGCTCACCTACACGCGCGAGCGCTCGTTCCGTCTCCGCCGGAACGACATCGCGTTCATCGTCGGCGCCGCCCTCGTCGGCATCTTCCTGAACCAGGTCGCGTTCGTCTACGGGACGAAGCTCACGACCGCGGCGACCGTGGCGCTGATCTTCGGGACGATGCCCGTGCTGACCGGGCTCTTTGCCTGGCTCGGCGGGATCGAGCGCCTGCACAGCCGCTTCTGGCTCGCGGCGGCAGCCTGCTTCGGCGGCGTCGTGCTGGTGGCCGTCGGGGCGAAGGGCGGCGTTTCCGGAAACCTCTGGGGCTACCTGCTCGCCTTCATCGGGGCGGTCACGTGGGCGGCGTACTCGGTCGCCGCCGCGCCGCTCATGACTCGCTACACGGCTTCGCGTCTGAGCGCCTACGCGCTTTCGATCGGCGCAATCCCGCTGCTGGCCGTCGGCTCGGGCCAGCTCTCAACGCAGGACTACGGCTCGCTACCCGCGCTCGTCTGGCTCGCCTACGCGTTCGCAGTGCTCGGCCCGCTGTTCTTGACGAACCTGCTCTGGTTCAACGCGATCGACCGCGTCGGCCCTTCGCGGGCCGCCCTCTACACGAACCTCCAGCCCTTCCTGGGCGCGATCTTCGCGCTCCTGATTCTGTCGGAGTCGATCACGCCGTTGCAGGTCGCCGGCGGGGTCTTGATCGCGGCGGGAATCGTCCTCTCGCGCCACGAGCCCGCGCTCGTCCCGCAGGAGAGCCTTTGACCCTTCGCCAGCGACTCGCCCGGACGCCGCCCGGCTACCCCTTCTCGATCGGGCGCATCCTCGCGATCTACTCGGGCCTGATGGTGACGCTGCTGCTCGCGGCGCTCGACCAGACGATCGTCGCGACCGCACTCCCGAAGGTCGTCTCCGAGCTCGGCGGGATCAGCCAGTACACGTGGGTCTTCACGGCCTACATGCTCGGCTCGACGGTAACGGTGCCGCTGTACGGGAAGCTCGGTGACGCGCACGGGCGCAAGCCGTTGTTCCTGGTCGCGATCACGATCTTCCTCGCCGGCTCGGCGCTCTGCGGCGCGGCACAGAACATGGTGCAGCTCGTCATCTTCCGCGCGATCCAGGGCGTCGGAGCGGGCGGGCTGTTTCCGCTGACGCTCGCGATGGTCGGGATGCTCGTCCCGCCCCGCGACCGAGGGCGCTACCAGGGGCTGATCGGCTCGGTCTTCGCGGCCGCCTCGATCGCGGGGCCGCTGATCGGCGGCTTCATCGTCGACAACTTCAGCTGGCGCTGGATCTTCTACGTCAACCTCCCCGTCGGCGGCCTCGCGATGGCGGTGATCCTCGTGACGATGCCGAAGCGGCCCTACAAGCAGGAGCACTCGATCGACTGGCTCGGCGCGGGCATCCTCGCGCTGGGCACGACCTCGCTGCTGCTCGGGCTCGTCTGGGGCGGGCGTGACTACCCGTGGGGCTCGGTGCAGGTGGTCGGCACGCTCGTCGCGGCCGTCGTCCTCCTCGCGGTCTTCGGCGTCGTCGAGCGGCTCGTGCCCGAGCCGATCATCCCGTTCGAACTCCTGCGCAACCAGACGGTCGCCTCGAGCGTGGCGTGCATGGCCCTGGTCGGCGCGGCGATGTTCGGGACGATCAGCTTCGTGCCGCTCTTCGTTCAGGGCGTGATCGGAACGTCGGCGACCTCGTCGGGTGTCGTGCTGACACCGCTGCTGCTCGGCGCCGTGACGACCAGCTTCCTCTCCGGCCAGCTCGTCTCGCGCACGGGCCGCTATCGCCCCAACACGCTCGTCGGCCCGCTGATCCTCATGGCCGGACTGCTGCTGCTCTGGCGGATGGGCGTCCACACGACAAGCGGCGAGGCCGCCCGGAACATGGTCATCGCCGGCGTCGGGCTCGGGTTGATGATGCAGATCTTCGTCCTCTCGGTGCAGAACTCCGTGTCGCGGCGGGCGATGGGCTCGGCGACTGCGCTCACTCAGTTCTCCCGCTCGATAGGCGCGACGCTCGGCGTGACGCTGATGGGCGTGATCGTGAACCAGCGCCTGCCGGCCAGCGTCCGCGCCGAAGGGGTGGCGATCCACCGGCTCCCAGAGGCCGGGCGTGCCGCTCTGGCGAGCGCGCTTCACCCAGCATTCCTCGCGGCCGCCTGCCTGTCCGCGCTCGTCTTCGTGATCTCGCTGTTGTGGGTGCGCGAGGCTCCGCTACGACAGGGGTTCGAAGAGGACACGGTCGTTGGCGACGAGGCCTCTCCGCAACCGGCCTCGCCCGCAAAGGCTCTAAGATCAGAGACATGAGCTCGAACGACTTCATGCCGCTCGAAGGCTGGGATCACGTGGAGCTCTGGGTCGGAAACGCTAAGCAGGCGGCCTTCTTCTACGAGCATGCGTTCGGCTTCACGCCGACCGCATACGCCGGTCCGGAGACGGGTGTCCGAGACCGCGCCTCGTACGTGCTCGAGCAGGAGGAGATCCGGCTTGTCGTGACGAGCGGCCTGCGCGTCGACAGCGAGATCAGCCAGTTCGCCTGCCGCCACGGCGACGCGGCGAGGAACATCGCGTTGCGCGTCCCGAGCGCCGCCGAGGCCTACCGCCAGGCGGTTCAGCGCGGCGCGCAGGGAATCGCCGAGCCGCACTGGGCCGAGGACGAGAACGGCCGCGTCGAGCTCGCGTCGATCGCCACCTACGGCGACGTCGTCCACACGTTCGTCAACCGGAAGGATTACGCGGGGCCGTTCCTGCCCGCCTACCGCTCGACCGTCGAGAACGGGCAGCCGGCGACCGGCGTCGGCCTGAAGCTGCTCGACCACGTCGTCGGCAACGTCGAGTTGGGCCGCATGAACCACTGGGTCGAGTTCTACGAGCGCGTCTTCGGGATGACGAACATCGTCCACTTCGGTGACGACCAGATCCAGACCGAGTACTCGGCGCTGATGTCGAAGGTGATGGCGGACGGCAGCGGCAAGATCAAGTTCCCGATCAACGAGCCGGCCGAGGGCAAGCGCAAGAGCCAGATCGAGGAGTACCTCGAGTTCAACCACGGCCCGGGCGTGCAGCACATCGCGATGCAGAGCGACGACATCGTCGGCACGGTCGAGACGCTGAAGGAGCGCGGCGTCCGCTTCCTCGACACCCCGGACACGTACTACGAGGAAGTCGAGGGCCGCGTGGGGGAGATCGGCGAGGACTACGGCGACCTGCGCCGGCTGAAGATCCTCGCCGACCGGGACGAGGACGGCTACCTGCTCCAGATCTTCACGAAGACCGCGCAGGACCGGCCGACGATCTTCTTCGAGGTGATCGAGCGCCACGGCGCGACGACCTTCGGCGAGGGCAACTTCAAGGCCCTCTTCGAGTCGATCGAGCGCGAACAGGCTCTGCGCGGAAACCTCTAGACCGCTCCGCAAGGGCGCGCGGTGTGCGGGATCTACTTGTGAGAGAGCGAAACTCAGGAGGTTTCATGCAGAAGCGATGGATCGTTCCCGGTCTGCTGGCAGCCGCTTTTGCCTTCGCAGCCACGGGTCTCGCGAACAGCGGCAACGGCCATGGCAAGAAGTTCGGACCGTACGGCGTCGTCACCGACGACCACGGTTCCTGCGGGCCTGCGCACGCCTGGGCCGTCGACACGGAGCTGCGCACCTTCACGGTCAAGCGCAACCGCGACGGCACCTTCCGGCTGACCCGCCGCGATCACGGCGCGTTCCTGACGAACGAGGGTCAGAGCCCGGGTGCGTGTGAGACGCACGGCCGCCACGGCTCGACCGTTCCCGCGGGCAAGACCGGCCACTTCCGCGGCTTCCTACGCGGAACGATCTCCGGCGGCACGTTCGATCCGAACGCCACCTGTCCGGCGAACTGCGGCGACACCGACGTCTGGATCGCCACGTTCTTCGGTCCGAACGCGACGTTCTCGTGCTTCACGGACTCGCGTGACTGCAAGTTCAACTTCCAGTACCACGCGCCTCACCAGGGCCTGCGCTACCACCATTGGTACGACAAGGGCAAGGGCGCCGGCACGATGCTGCACGAGAAGTTCCGCGGGGATATCGCGGCCTCGTAAGAAGTTCCCGTTGAGAGAGACGAAGGGCCCGCTCCGGCGGGCCCTTCTCGTTGCTGCGATTCTTCGCGGCTATGAGCCCGCAGCGGCGGACAGCGCTCATCTCGGTGCTCGCAGCCTGCGCGCTGATCGGGCTCAAGCTCGGGACGGCGATCGCGACGCACAGCCTCGGGCTGCTCTCCGAGGCGGTGCACTCGGGGACCGACCTTGTCGCAGCTTTGCTCACGTTCGTCGCGCTCGGCGTCGCCGGGCGCCCGGCCGATCCGGGGCACGCTTACGGGCACGCCAAGGCCGAGCACCTCGCGGCGCTCGGGGAGGCCGCGATCCTGGTGGCGGCGAGCCTCGTGATCGCATGGCGAGCGCTCTGGCGGCTGACCGGCCTCGCGCACGGCCAGGTCGACCCTCGCTGGTACGCGCTCGTCGTCCTGGGCGTGGTGCTGATCGTGGACGCGAGCCGCGCGTCAGTCTCGTACAGAGCCGCCCGGCGACTGGGCAGCCCCGCGCTGCAGGCCAATGCGGTCCATTTCGCCAGCGACTTCGTCGGGACGACAGCGGTCCTGCTCGGCCTTGCGGCTGCACGCGCCGGCTACCACTGGGCGGACTCCGCGGCGGCGATGTTCGTCGCGGTGCTCGTGCTGTTCGCGGCGGCGCCGCTGATGCGGATCAACATCGACGTGCTGATGGACCGGGTTCCGGCGAAGGCGGAGGAGGCCGCGCTGAGCGCCATTGCCAAGCTCGCGCCGGCGGTGGAGTTGCGTCGCCTGCGAATGCGGCAGGCCGCGGGGCGGCAGTTCGCGGACGTCGTGATCGGCGTCCCACCCGGGGCCGCGGTCGGCCAGGGCCACGCGGCGGCCGACGCCGTCGAGGAAGCCGTGCACGGCGCGCTGCCGGGGAGCGACATCGTCGTCCACGTCGAGCCGCTCATGGACGAGGCGGCCCTGCGCGAGCGGGTCCTGGCCGCCGCCCAGCGCGTCCCGCGCGTGCGCGAGATCCACAATCTGACCGTCCTGCAGGTCGGGCCGAAAGCCGAGGTCTCGCTGCACCTGAAGCTGCCGGGGGAGCTAAGGCTCGAGGAGGCGCACGAGGTCGCGAGCGAGGTCGAGCGTGCGATCGCCGAGTCGGTCCCCGAGGTGGACGCCGTGCGTACGCACCTCGAGCCGATCGCGGAGACCGCCGAGGGGCGGGAGGACGCCGCCGCCGCCGACCGCGCGGTGGTCGAGCGGATCGTCCGCGAAGCGACCGGCGCGGCGCCTCGGGAGCTTCGGTTCCTCCATACAGACGCCGGCCTCGTCGCGCAGCTCACGCTGGCAGTGGATCCCTCGGCTTCGCTGGGAGAGGCCCACACGCGGGCCAGCGAGATCGAGGAGCGAATCCGCCGTGCCCGGCCGGGGATCGCCGATGTGATCGTCCACACCGAGCCGTGACGTGAGGTTGTGCATGTTCACTCCGATCGCGCACGAGGTGCGCGGGTGGCCCGGCCGGATCGAAGGCGACCGCGTCATTCAGCTCGCGGCGCAGACGCTGGAGTCGTTCTTCACGGGCGGCGGCCAGGCTCGTGAGCACGCGGAGTACGCGCTCGACGAAGTGCGGCTGCTCGCGCCGGTGCGCAGGCCGCCGTCGGTGCGCGACTTCTACGCGTTCGAGCAGCACGTCAAGAACGCCCGCGCGGTGACCGGCCGCGGCGAGGTGCCCCGGGAGTGGTACGAGCTCCCGGCCTTCTACTTCTCGAACCCCGCGGCGATCTACGGGCCCGACGAGGAGATCCCGTATCCCGAAGGGACCGAGAAGCTCGACTACGAGCTCGAGGTCGCGATGGTGATCGGGACCGACGGCGCGATCGGCGGCTTCACGGTCATGAACGACTGGTCGGCGCGAGACCTCCAGCGGCAAGAGATGGCGATCGGGCTCGGGCCCGCGAAGGGCAAGGACTTCGCGACCTCGCTCGGGCCGGTCGTCGTCAGTCCGGACGAGCTCGGCGACCTCCGGCTGGAGATGGTCGCGCGCGTGAACGGCGAGGAGCGCTCGCGCGGGAACCTCGGCGATATGGAGCTGCGGCCGGGCGACGTGATCGGCTCGGGGACGGTCGGGACCGGCTGCATCCTCGAGCACGGCGACGAGCGCTGGCTGCGGCCGGGAGACGAGGTCGAGCTCGAGGTCGAGGGAATCGGCATCCTGAGGAACCGAATCCGATGAGAGTCGCGGTGATCGGCGCTGGGGTGATGGGTCTTGCCACCGGGTGGGCGCTGCGGCGTCGCGGGCACGACGTCGTCGTCTACGAGCAGTTCGCGGTCGGGAACCCGCACGGCTCGAGCCACGGCCGCTCGCGGATCTTCCGGCTGGCCTACGCGGAGCCCGAGTACGTGCGGCTTGCACAGGAGGCGTCCGAGCTCTGGCGCGAGCTCGAGGCGGAGACGGGGGAGAAGCTGCTCGAACTGAACGGACTCGTCGAGGTCGTGCGGTCGCTGGAGGAGAGCACCGCCGAGACCCTCGAGGCCTGCGGCGTCGCGTGGGAGCGGCTCGACCGCGAGGAGGCCGAGCGGCGGTACCCGATCCACGTCCCCGAGGAGTCGTTCGTCGTCGTCCAGCCGGAAGCCGGGATCACGCGCGCCGACCTGGCGCTGAAGGCCTTTGCCCAGGGCCTCGACGTGCGCGAGGACACGCGGGTGCGGCCGGACCAGGTCGACGCCGACGCTGTCGTGGTCACCGCCGGCTCATGGGTCAACGAGCTCCTGGACGAGCCGCTCGACGTGAAGACCACGCGCGAGACGCTCTGCTACTTCCGTCCCGACACCTACGGCCGGCCCGTGCCGTCGGTGGTCTCGTTCAAGCCGGACGACCACACGCACGACATGTACTCACTCGCCGATCCGAAGTACGGCCTCAAGGTGGGCGCGCACCACGCCGGCCCGGAGGCCGACCCCAACGTGCCCGGCGAGCCCGAGCCCGACCTGATCGAGCGGATCACCACGTGGGCCCGCGGGACCTACCTGCTCGCCGACCCCGATCCCGTCGCAGCCGAGACGTGCATGTACACGTCCACGCCGGACCAGACGTTCATCCTCGAGCGCCGCGGCCGAATCGTCGTCGGCTCGCCGTGCTCGGGGCACGGCTTCAAGTTCGCGCCTGCCATCGGGGAGCGGCTGGCCACCCTGGCCGAGCAAGCCTGACTATCCTTCTCGCGTGCCCACGTACCAGGTCAGAGGGGAGGTTCCGAGGAAGCGGCACGTGCAGTTCCGCGACAACGGGCGGCTCCTGACCGAGGAGGTCATGGGCCTCGAGGGTTTCGCCGGG
>VAXM01000180.1 GCA_005883335.1 Actinomycetota bacterium | reverse complement strand
GCCTGTGTGGGCCTAGGGGCCTAGCGGTCGGTGTGCCGGCGTCCGCGCCCGCCCAGGTCTTTGTTCGACTCCATGTCGAACCACATCGCGAATAGCGAGAACTGCGAGCCGAAGATCAGAAGGAGCGCGACGAGCACGACAGTCGCCGCGGTGATGTGGTTGC
The DNA here is from genome assembly GCA_005883335.1 of Actinomycetota bacterium. Lineage (GTDB taxonomy): Bacteria > Actinomycetota > Thermoleophilia > Gaiellales > Gaiellaceae > AC-32. The sequence continues at coordinate 3,960 of VAXM01000180.1, read as the reverse complement.
CGAGGATACGGAGCACGACCTCGGCGATTCCGAGCGCGAGACCCAGGAACCCCATGACCAGACCGAGCAAGTAGAAAAAGACGAGCGGATGAAAATCTCGAATCACGTACTTCTCGCGCATGCGCCAGAAGAAACCTTTCATCAATAACCAGGAAATTGTCGGAACGACTTTCCGTAAGCGAATTCCCGAACGTTCGCCGACGCCGTAAATTGGCCGCGAAGGATAATCGCGCACACGCGCGTTCCAGACGTTCAAGTGCACGAGCATGTCGTTCGGGAATCCGTAACGCTGGTAAATTCGGTCGAGGTCGAGCAGCTCCAGCATCTCCAAAGAGATTGCCGTGTAGCCGGACTGCGAGTCGGCGACGTGCCAGTAGCCCGAGGCGATCTTGGTCATCAGGCTGAGGAATGCGTTCCCGAGGTAGCGGTAGCGCGGGATCACCTCCCACGCCTGGCCCGTGAAGAGCCGGTTCGCCTTCGCGTAGTCGACCTCCCGCCGCGCGACCGGTGCGACCAAAGTCTCGAGGTCGCCCGGATCCATCTGCGCATCGGCGGCCATCACCGCCGTCACGTCGATCCGCTCCTCGAGCGCCCGCTTGTAGCCGGTGATGATCGCGGCGCCGACCCCGAGGTTGCGCTCGTGCACGATCAGCTCGACGCGAGGATCGCCGAGCCCTCGCACGGCGGCGACGGTTCCGTCGCGCGAGGCGTCGTCGACCACCAGAACGCGGTCGACGAAGCCCGGGATCGAGCGGATCGTCTCCGCGATCAGCTTCTCTTCGTCGTGCGCGGGCACGACGACGGCAACCCGTTGGTCGTCGAGCATGCCCCGTAGTTAGGCGGGGCGGCGGACGATCCTCCCAACGGGCTCCCAGAGGAGCGCGGCGAAGATCCCGAGCAGCAGCCCGAGCAACGCGGCAACGATCACCGTGTTGCGACGGCTCTTCGCGGTCGTCTTGGTCGCGGCCGCGAACGTGACCTGCTGGCCCAGCTCGACCTCCTGCGCCACCGCGAGCTGTTGCTTCGCGGTGGTGAGCTGGTCGGCGAACTGAGCGCGCTGGATCGTGACGATCAGCTTGTCGGTCGCGGAGAGGCCGCCCTTTGCGACCTGCTCGTCGATCGTTTTGAGCGACTGGGTATAGGCCGAGACCTGTGCCTGCCAGCTCGCGATCAGCTTGTCCGCGTACTTCGACGTGTTCGCGATGACGATCCGGGCCAGCCCGTTTGCAGCGACCTGCACGTGACGGGGCGCGCTGCCGGTCACGCTGATGAGGACCTCCGGCGTCTGCCCGAGCCTCGTCAGGGAGCCCGAGACCGGGCGGGAGCTCACGTGGCCGCGCAGCTTGCCGACCGGCATTTGTGCCTCGCGCGCCGCCTGGCGAAGGGCGGCCTCGCTGTGGATGATCTGGCCGACGGTGGACGGGTTCGTCGCCAGGCTCTGAAGCTGGACTCCGCCGGTCGGCGAGAGCGGCTGGCCGAGATAGACCGTCGTGTTCGCGGTCCAGACCTGTCGCCCACCGAGCGAGATCAGGAGGCCGATGATGATGCCGCCGACGAGGCCGGCCGCGGGCAGCCACCAGCGCAGGGTCAGCGCGCTCAGGTAGCTCCGCAGGTCGACTTCGCGCTCGGCGTCGGGGTCAGGAGCGCTCATCGCCGCGCGACTCTACCTGCGGTTCCTGGGGAAGAAGGCGAAGATCCGGCCGTAGCCGACGAGGTAGAGCCGCACCGTGTCGGCCACCACGCCTGCGTACCTGCCGCGCCGAAAGATCCAGAGCACCTTCCCCGTCCTGGCGTCGAGCCCGTACGTCCGTCCGCTGAAGTTCGCCACGTAGACGACGCCGTTGATCACGACTGCCGAGCCCGAGATCGACCCGTTCGTCTTGAACTTCCAGCGCACGTCGCCGGTCGCGGCGTCCCAGCAGTAGATCGTCCCGTCGTAGGAGCCCGCGTAGACGCGACGGTTCCAGACGGCGGGTGACGCATAGACGTAGCTCCCAGTCCCGTGCGACCAGCGCAGCTTGCCGCTCGTTGCTCCGAAGGAGTACATCTTGCCGTCGGTCGAGCCGATGTAGACGCGGCCGTAGGCAACCGCCGGAGTCGAGTAGAAGGTCCCGCGCGAGCCGAGCCGCTGCTGCGCGCCCGCCTTCCAGACGAGCTTCCCGGTGCGCGCGTTGAGCGCGTAGACGTGGCTGTCGTAGGAGCCGAAGTAGACGCGGCCGCCCCCGTACGCGACCCCGTCCTTGACCCTGTCGCCGGTCTGGTAGGTCCAGACCACTCGGCCGCTGTGCGCGTTGAGCGCGTAGAGCTTCCCGCTCCAGTCGCCCACGTAGACGAACCCGCCGGCGACGAGCGGCGACGACTCGGTCGGGGCCATCGTCACCTTCCACCGCACCTTGCCCGTCTCCGCATCGAGCGCGACGACCTCGCCGTTGAGCCCGGAACGGGTCGCGTTGCAGGGCGGCTTGTTTAGAAACGCCATGTAGACGATGTGGTCGGCGACCGCGGGGCTCGCGGCGGTGCAACGGCCGGTGCGGTAGACCCACTCCGCCCGGACGCGCGTGATCTTCACCGCAAAGAGCGACCCGAGCGAGTTCGCGAAGTACAGGTTCCCGTAACCGATCGCAGGCGGGAACTCGATCAGCGACTTGCCGCGGATGAACCACTTCGCGCGCAAGGGCGGCCGGAGATCGGCGGGCACGCCGACCGGGACGCCTTCGCGCGAAGGATCGAAGCGGTACATCGGCCAGGGCGTCGAGACGTTGGGCTTTGACTTGTTCTCCTGCGTGGTGACGAACTCGACCGAGGAGGAGCCGCGGATGTTCCGCCCCTCGTGCTTGCGATAGAGCCCGTAGGCGACGAGCCCGGCCGCGACGAGCACGACGACCGCCGCCGCCCCGAGCAGCGCCTTCTTCATCGACGGCGCTTGGGCTCGACCGCGAAGAGCCGTGAGAACCCGTGCAGGAGCAGCCGGCCGCCGTTACCCGAGACCGGTACGTAATCGCCGTGCGGGAACGCGAGCAGCTGCCTTCCGTTGCGGGCCGAGATGCCGTAGATGCGGTGACTGAAGTTGCCGGCATAGACGACTCCCGCGACGACGACCACGGCGCCCGAGATCGCTCCGCCGGTGCCGAAGTGCCAGAGCACGGCGCCGTTCCGCGCAGAGACGCCGTAGAGCACGCCGTTGTACGAGCCGAAGAAGACCCGGCCGCCCCAGACCGCGGGCGAGGAATAGACGTACGAGCCCGTGCCGACCGACCAGAGCCGCAGGCCGCGCGCGGAGAACGCAGTCAGCGAGCCGCCCGTGGACGACGGCACGAAGATGCGGCCGTGCGCGTAGGCCGGCGTGCCGTAGATGCGGCCGTTGACCCTCGCTGTCCAGCGCAGGCGCCCGTTCCGCGGCGCCAGGGCGAGCAGCCGGCCGCCGTAGTCGCCGATGTACAGCGTCCCGCGTCCGAACGACGCGCTCGAGGTGATCTTGTAGCCGGAGCGGTAGGTCCAGCGCAGCCTGTGCCGCCGCAGGTCGAGCGCGTACACGTTTCCGCTCCAGGTGCCGAAGTAGTCGACGCCCCGATGCACGACCGGCGAGGACTCGATCGCCGAGCCCACGTAGAACCGCCAGAGCAACCGCCCGTTTCGGAGGCTCCGCACATAGACGTGCCCGTCCATCCCGTGGATGATCACCAGCTCCCCGTAGACCGCGGGCGAGGAGGCGAGCTCGACGTGCGGTGTCGGGCGCCGCCAGAGGAGCTTGCCGTCGCGCATCGAGAACGCGCGGATCGTCCCGACCTGGTTGCCGATGTACGCGACACCGTGGTCGACGACCGCCGGGAACTCGATCAGCCCGCCCGCCGGCTTGCCCCAGACGATCCGGAACGGCGGGCGCAACCGGATCGACGTCTGTGCCTGCGTGCGGGCGGGCGTGGCGCCGTAGAGCGGCCACTGCAGCGCGCCCTGGTAGAT
>VAXM01000099.1 GCA_005883335.1 Actinomycetota bacterium | reverse complement strand
GAGCCATCCCCCCGACCACCTCCCACGGCCCCATGATCCAGCCCATGTCCGTGACGAAATGGATGACGTCGTCCGGCCGGGCGTCCGCCTGGTAGGCGACCTCCCGCGTGATCGAGACGAGGAACCCGCCCTGCACGTGCAGCACGCCCTTCGGCCGGCCGGTCGTCCCGGAGGTGTAGGTCAGCAGGTAGGGATGCTCCGAATCGACCTCCAGAGGCTCGAGCTCGCCGCGCGAGCCCGCGACAGCCTCGTCCCAGAACAGGTCGCGCCCGGCCTTCATCGGTACCTCGTTCCCGAGCCGCCGCCAAACGACCACGTGCTCCACCGAAGGCGACTCCTCCAGCGCCGCGTCGACGAGCTCCTTCATCGGCACCTCGCGCCCGCGCCGCAGCGAGCCGTCCGCGGTGACCACGACCTTCGCTTCCGAGTGCTGCAGCCGCGCAGCTACAGCAGGAGCCGCGAACCCGGAGAAGATCGGCACCTGGACCGCACCGAGGTGCGCGCAGGCGTGCGACGCGATCGCGACCTCCGGCGACATCGGAAGGAACAGCGCGACCCGGTCGCCGAGAAGCGAGCGCCTCGGCGAACCGCGTCACGGCGTCCGAGAGCTCGGTGTACGTCAAAGCCGACCGCGCCCCGTCCTCGCCCTGCCACACCGCGGCCAGGGCGTCGGCCCGCGGCCCGCGAGCCCACCGGTGCACGCAGTTCCAGGCCAGGTTCAAGCGCCCGCCGACGAACCACGTCGCCCACTCCGGACCGCGCGAGAGGTCGCACACCTGGTCCCACGTGCGCGAGAACTCCAGTCCCATGTCCGCGATCGCCTCCGGCCAGAAGCGCTCCGGCTCCTCGGCCGAGAAGCGCACGAGCTCCCAGTAGTCGTCGAAGCTGAGTCGCCGCGCCAGGCGCATCGCGTTCGATCCGTCGCGAACCTCGGCGCTCGGCCGCCAGATCACCTCCACGCGGGCAAGGGTAACGTTGCACTCCAGGCTAGTGCCCGCTAACCTAGTGCGGGCTAACTTTCGACCCAGGAGGCGACGTGCGCGCGAGGATCTTCGCCGAGGAAAACCGCAGATGGTGGACGCTGGGAGCGCTCTGTTTCGCGCTCTTCATGATCATGCTCGACAACACGGTGGTGAACGTCGCGCTGCCCGCGATCAAGAGCGACCTCGGGATCAGCCAGTCAGAGCTCGAGTGGACGGTCGCGGCCTATGCGCTCACCTTCGCGTCGCTGCTGCTCACGGGCGGCAAGCTCGGCGACCTCCTCGGCCGGCGGCTGATCTTCGTCATCGGCCTGGTCGTCTTCACCCTCTCCTCGCTGTTCTGCGGCCTCTCCGGAAGCGGCACCGAGCTGATCACCGCTCGGGCCGTCCAGGGAATCGGCGCGGCGCTGATGATGCCCTCGACGCTCTCGATCATCTCCGCCACATTTGCGGTGCGGGAGCGGGGAACGGCAATCGGCATCTGGGCGGGGGTCTCCGCGATGGCGCTGGCGATCGGCCCCCTGCTCGGCGGAATCATCACCGAGCACATCTCCTGGAACTGGATCTTCTACGTGAACGTCCCGATCGGAGTCGCCGGCGTCCTGGCCGCGATCTTCGTCGTGCCGGAGTCGAAGGACACATCGCGTGAGCAGCGGCTCGATCTCCCGGGCCTGCTCACGTCCGGAATCGGCCTGTTCTCCTTCGTGTTCGCGCTGATCGAGGCGCATCGGTACGGCTGGACGTCAGGGCTCATTCTCGGACTGTTCGCGCTCGGCACCGTCGCGCTCGCGGCCTTCGTGCTGCTCGAGCGGCACCAGAGGCTCCCGATGCTCGATCTCTCGCTCTTCAGGAGCGGCACGTTCACGGGCGCAAACGTCGTCGCGATCCTCGTCACGCTCGCGATGTTCGGGATCTTCGTCTTCTTCCCGATCTACATGCAGACGTTCCGTGGCTGGTCGCCGATCCAGGCCGGCGCGGCGCTCCTGCCGTGGACGGTGATGATCGTCATCTTCGCGCCGATCGCGGGCAAGCTCTCCGACCGGGTCGGCTCGCGCTGGCTGATTGCGGCAGGGATGATGACGGTCGCCGCCTGCTGCCTGCTGCTCTCGACGATCAACCTCCATTCGAGCTTCTGGAACCTGCTCCCGGCGTTCATCCTCGGAGGCCTCGGGATGTCGTTCGTGATGACCCCGATGTCGGCCGCCGTGATGGGCGCCGCTCCGGTCGCGAAGGCCGGCGTGGCGTCGGGCGTGCTGAACACTTTCCGGCAGGTCGGCGTCGCGCTCGGGATCGCGATCACCGGCGCCATCGTGGCCGACCGCGCCGCGTCTGCGGTGCGGGGCGGCGCGAGCGGGCCTCAGGCCTTCGTCGACGGCCTCACCTTCGCGATGAAGGTCAGCGCCGGTATCTGCTTCGCCGCGGCGATCGCAGCCGCGGTGCTCGTGCGCAAGTACCGCCACGCCGAGGACCAGGGCCAGCCCGTGGAGGTCGCGGCTTGACCCGACTCTCAGGGCCCGAGCGCAAGGCCGCGGTCGTCGAGACCGCGTGCCGCATCTTCGCCAAGGGCAGCTACCACGGCTCGACGACCGCGCAGATCGCGCGCGAGACCGGTGTCACCGAGCCGGTCCTCTACCGCCACTTCGCGTCGAAGCGCGAGCTCTACCTGGCCTGCCTCGACAGCGTTTGGCAGCAGGTCCGAGTGCTCTGGGAGAAGGCCATCGAGCGCGAGCAGGACTCCGCGAACTGGGTCAAGGCAATCGGCAAGGCCTACCTGGAGGCGCGCGCATCGGCCCGGATCGTGCTCGTCGACCTCTGGATCCAGGCGCTGACCGAGGCCGCCGACGATCCCGAGATCCGGCGCGCGCTCCGGCAGCAGATGCGCGAGGTGCACGACTTCGTCGCCGGCCTGATCCGCCGCGCCCAGGAGCGAGACGGCATCCTCTCCGACCGCGACGCCGACGCGGAGGCCTGGATCTTCATCTCGCTCGGCCTCCTCAGCACGATCGACCACCGACTCGGCAACATCGTCGGCGACGACTTCGACGCCATCGTCGCGAGCCGCCGAGAGTGGATGACGGGCCGCACGGACTAACTGCGGTACCCCGATCGAGTGACTCGCGCGCGGGCGCGGGGCCGACCCGGTCCAAAAGAAAGCCCCCGGCTGCGGCTCCGGGGGCTCGATGAGATATGTGCCCGCCTTACTTGAGAGGCGACGGCCCGGAGGCCTTGGCTCTGCGGCCCAGCCACACCTCCGGACCTTCGTCGCCGTCTCTCTTGGCGCGCCCCTTGCAACTGTGAGCCTGGCGTCCGGCTACGTGCAAGGTGGCCTGACTATAGACCCGTCCTTCAAACTAGTCAAGTACCTCGGTCAAGTGATTTTCGGACAAGCCAGTTCACCCCGTTTCTGGCACAAATATGACCATTTTGGGGGATTCGGCTCCGAAGGCACTTGCGCCGAAATCAAGTATGCGTTTGACTGCACCAGGACACACGATGCCGCAAGCACATCTCTCTGCCGCCCATACCAGGACACAAGCCGGACCGGCCGGTGCCCGCCTGGGCGAACGCCTGCGCCAGCTGCGCGTTGCAGCCGGGCTCACGCAGAGCGATCTGGCAGGAGAACGGTTCTCGAAGGAGTACGTCAGCCAGATCGAGCGCGGCAAGACACGCCCCACACGTGAGACGATCGATTGGCTCGCAGCGAAGCTCGGCGTCGACGCCAACTTCCTCGAGAAGGGCGTCTCGGCCGACGAGCGCAGCCGCGTCGAGGCGATGCTCGCCCGAGCGGAAGCGCTGACCAACGCGCATCACTACGACGAGGCCGTCGAGGAGCTCGAGAACTCCCGGACGGCCGTTCTGGCCACCGGCGCTCCCGAGCTCGAGTACCGCTCGCTCTCGTCGGAGGCCTGGGCGCGGATGGAGCGCGGCGAGGTCAAGCCCGCGCTGCAGCTGCTCCAGCGCTGCCGGACGATCGCCGACAACCCGGGCTTCTCCGACGTTGACCGGGCGCAGGTGCTCTTCCGGATGGGCGTCTGCCGCTACCACCTCTCGAGCATCGCGTCCGCGATCGGCCTCTTCAGCGAGGCTCTTCAGCTCGCGGAGGTCTCGCACCTTCCATGCGACCTACTTCGCTCGGAAGTCCTGGGCTGGCGCTCGCGGTGCTACCGCCGCCAGCGCGATCTCGAGGCGGCGCGCGAGGACGTGGAGCGCGCGCTCGAGCTCGCTCAGGCTCTGGATGACCACCGCACGATGGCCAACGTCTACTTCCAGGCCTCGATGGTCGCCGAGCGGATGGGCCACTGGGTGCTTGCCCGCAGCTACGCGGAGCGCGCCAAGGCCTACTACGAGCAGCTCAACGACGAGCGCAACGTGGGCCGGCTCCTCAACAACCTCGGCGGGCTGAACTTCCAGCTCGGCAAGCCCGACAAGGCCGTCGAGGACCTGAAGGGCGCCTACCGTGTGCTGCTCGACAAGGGCAGCGAGGCCGAGGCGGCCAACGTCGTCTCGTCGCTCGCGCATGTCCACCTGATGACCGGTCAGGTGGAGACGGCCGAGGAGGAGGCGCGGCACGCGCTCGAGCTCCTCGAAGGCCGCGAAGATTTCCTGCTCGACATCGCACCGACCCAGCTCGTCCTCGGCCGGGCCCTGATGGAACAGGGCCGGCTCGACGAGGCCAACGAGATGCTGCACACCGCGGAAGCGAGTGCGGAGCAGCTCGAGTCCATCAGCCATCGCGCAGCGGCGTGGATGGCCCAGGGCGACCTCGCCGGGCGTTCCGGCGATCACACAACGGCAGCCCGGCTGTATCGCAAGGCCGCGGAAGCCCTACAGGATGTCCGCTTCTAAGCCGATGAAGGAGGTGACTATGACAAAGGCACGCCTCATCTCCCTCACCGCATCGCTCTGCCTGCTGGCGTTCTACTTCCAGGGCGCGGCCCAGGTTGTCGGACACGTTGGCAGCCATTGCTTCGGCGGTCCCGGCAGCTGGTTCGACGGTCACTAGACGCGCTGCGCAGACCGTGCGCAGGCGGAATCCGACACGGGTTCCGCCGGCACACGAGAGGCGCGCCGTGTCGCCGCACTTCTGCTCAAGCGGTAGCACCTCCTGCGGGCTCGACTCCTCCTCCTAGCTAGACTCGACGGGTGGGTCGTCTCGCTGCGGTCCTCGCCCTTGCAACGGTTCTCGCGGCAGGCTGCGGGTCTCACTCGCCGCCGAAAACGCTTTCGTCTTCGCTGACGATCGACGAGATGCTGAAGGTGCCCGGGCCGACTGTGGCTCTCACCCAGGGCGCCGGCAGCTTCGTGCCCGGGAACGTTCGCTTTCCCTTCCTGGTGATCACGAACGACGCGCGGCCGGTCAACCGGCCGACGGCCCGGGTCTGGATTGCGAGTGGCAGGGACCAGAAGCCGTTCGCGGAAGCGACCGCCCACCTCGAGCGCATCGGGGTCTCCGGGGTCTCAGAACCGGCCGCCGGCGGCGTCACGCGCATCTACGTCACGCATCTCCAGATCCCGCGGCCCGGGCGCTACTGGCTCGTGACCCAACCGGCGGGCAAGAAGATCAAGGGCATCGGCGTCTTCGACGTGCACGCGACGCTGCCGGTGCCGAAGGTCGGCGCCAGGGCCCCGCGCTCGCGGACGCCGACCCTCTCCGATGCGTCCGTGGCGGCTCTGACGACGGCCCAGCCTCCCGACCGCGGGCTGCTGCGCTACTCGGTCGCGGCGTCGCTGGCGGCGCACAAGCCGTTCGTCGTCACGTTCGCGACGCCCAAGTACTGCACCAGCCGCACCTGCGGCCCGGTCGTGGACGTCGTCGACGCGGTCCGCCGCAAGCTCGCTTCGAGCGGCGTGCGCTTCATCCACGTCGAGGTCTATGCGGACAACAACGTGACGAAGGGCTACAACGTCTGGATGCGCGAGTGGGGCCTGTCGACCGAGCCCTGGACCTTCCTCGTCGGCCGAGACGGACGGATCGTGGCCGAGTTCGAAGGCTCGGTCTCGGCCGGCGAGCTGATGAACGCGGTTAAGAGCAAGCTCCTGTAGGAGAAGAAGCCAGCGTGGGCGCTCGGATCCAGCGCGCGCGCCGCGCACTCCAGGTCACGCGCGTGGCGCGCAGCCGGCGTCTACTGCGTGTGCTCCGCGAGCTCGGCGTCGTCGGCGTGCGGCCCGCGACGCGCGAAGGTGCGGTCGAGTTCCGGCTCGCGCTCGAGCAGCTCGGGACGACGTACCTGAAGCTCGGCCAGCTGCTCTCGTCGCGGCCGGACCTGCTTCCCGACGTCTACATCGAGGAGCTCGGCCGGCTCGTGGACGAGGTGCCGCCGTTTCCGTTCTCGGAGATCGAGCGGGTCGTCCGGGAAGACCTCGGCGCCGACGCGTTCGCGAGGCTCGATCCGGAACCGCTCGCGGCGGCGTCGATCGCCCAGATCCATCGTGCGCTCTTGCCCGACGGGCGCGACGTCGTCGTCAAGGTGCGCCGACCGGGGATCGTCGAGCAGGTCGACCTCGACCTGGACGTGATCGCCTCGACGGTCGGCTTCCTGGAAGAGCGCTCCGAGACTGCGCGGCTGCTGCAGCTGCGAGCGCTCGGCGAGGAGCTCGAGGTACACCTCCGCAGCGAGCTCGATTTCGTCGAGGAGGCAGCCAACACGGAGCTGATCGCGCGGTCCGTCGAGGAGTACGACGACCTGGTCGTCCCGCAGGTGATCCGGCCGCTCGTCACCGAGCGCGTTCTCGTCCTCCAGCGGGTCGACGGGGAGAAGGTCACGGCCGAGCACGGCCTTCCCGAGGAGCAGGCCCGCCGGCTCGCGCGCGACTTCTTCCGTAGCTACATCCGCCAGGTGACGCTCGAGGGCATCTACCACGCCGACCCGCATCGAGGGAACGTGATCCTGACCGAGGACGGCCGTCTCGCACTGCTGGACTTCGGCTTGCTGGGGCGGCTCGACGACGAGACGCGCACGAAGCTCTCGCTGCTTCTGCTCGCCATCGCGCGCAACCGAGCCGAGGATGTCGCCGCGCTGTTGCTCTTCCTCTCGCTGACGACCCTCGACTCGGACGAGCCCGCCTTCCTCCACGAGCTGCGCCGGAAGCTGCCGCGCTACCAGCGGCGCACGCTGGCGGGGATCAGGGCAGGCGAGGCGCTGGCCGACCTCCAGCGCCTCTGCTTCTCGAACGGGATCCGGCTCCCGGCGAGCTTCGCGCTCGTCGGCAAGACGCTCTCGCAGGCGGACTCGATTGCGCGGACGCTCGACCCCGAGCTCGACCCGATCGCGCTGATCGAGGAGGAGTCACTCGAGCTGATCCTCACCGAGGCCGAGGGACGGCTCGAGCCCGACCGCTTCTTCGGCTACCTCCTGACCCAGCTCGACGCGCTCTCGCGCTTGCCGCGGCGCCTGGGCCAGCTCGCCGACCGGCTCGAGAGCGGAACCTTGAAGATCGGCGTTGCCCCGACCGCGCTTGACGACACCGAGCACATGCTCCGCTCGGTCGCGAACCGCATCGGCGCGGCGATCATCGTCGTCGGGCTGCTCGTCTCGTCGGCGCTGATGGCCCGCGTGAGCCACGTCGTCGCGCTGGTCGGGTTCTGCCTTTCCGGCGTGATCGGCCTCTACATGATCTGGCGGATCATGCGCACGCCCGGCGAGCTCTAGCAGGAAACGTCACAAAGAGCGCGAACCGGGGGGAAGAAGAAGCTCCTCCTCTCCCCTGACAGCGGCGGCCTCCGGGCCGCCGCTGCTCTCTCTTCTGGGAATAAAAGCCTGCAGGTGATCGTCTATGGACGAAAGTCGGCACGACCCCTACAGTTCCCGGAACCGATTTTCAGGAAGGCCGCCTGTGGACCTGGACACCGGCAGAGTGAAGCTGACAGACCTCGCGTCTTGTGGCGGCTGCGCCGCCAAGTACTCGGCCGCTCGCCTGGAGCAGTTGCTCGCCGGGTTCGTCCCCGCCGACGCCGCGGACCTGCTCGTCGGGCTCGCACCGGCCGACGACGCGGCGGTGTACCGGCTCGACGACGAGCGCGCCCTGATTTTCACGCTCGACTTCTTCCCGCCGGTGGTCGACGACCCCGGCGATTACGGCGCGATCGCCGCCACCAACGCGCTCAACGACGTCTTCGCGATGGGCGGCACGCCCCTGCTCGCGCTCTCGATCGCGGCGTTTCCCGAGGAGCTGCCGATGGAGATGCTCGCGGAGATCTTCGCGGCCGCGGACGCGCAGGTTCGCGCCGCGGGCGGCCTCCTCGCCGGCGGCCACACGATCCGGGACGCCGAGCCGAAGTACGGCCTCGCCGTCGTCGGCACCGTTCATCCCGACGGCATCTGGCCCAAGAACGGCGCCCGCCCGGGCGACGCGCTCTTCCTGACGAAGCCGCTCGGCACCGGCCTGATCATGACCGGCTACAAGCGCGGCGACGCGGGCACGCAGCAGCTCGAGCGCGCCGTGCGCTGGATGCGGACGCTGAACAGCGAGGCCGCGGACGTCCTGCGAGGGCTGGCGCCGAACGCGGTCACCGATGTGACGGGCTTCGGCCTCCTCGGCCACGCGTACGAGGTCGCAGAGCGCAGCGGGGTGCGCCTGCGCCTCGAGTCCGCCCGCTTCCCGGCGATCGACGGGGCTCTCGACCTCGCCCGCCACGGCGTTCGCACGAGCGGCGATCCCCGCAACCGAGACTTCGCGGGCCCGCACGTAGAGCTCGACGGCGTCTCGGACACCCTCGTGGCGCTCGGCTACGACCCCCAGACGGCCGGCGGGCTCCTCGTCTCGGTACGCGGCGATCAGGCCGCGGCGCTGGAGGCGGAGTTCATGGCACGCGGGCTTTTCATACGCCGCATTGGTCGCGTCGAGGAGGGGGCCGGAGTCGTAGTCGAGTGACCGCCCGCGGAATGATTCATGGGCGGTTCCAGCCTTTCCACCTCGGGCATCTCGAGTATCTGCGAGGCGCCGCGGCCCACTGCGAAGAGCTCTTCGTCGGGATCACCAATCCCGATCCGGAGCGGATCCGCCCGGAGGCGTCCGATCCGCTGCGCCACCTGCCCGAGTCGAACCCGTTCACCTACGTCGAGCGGCTGCTGATGGTCAAGGCGGCCGCCCAGGACGCGCGGATCGATCTCGCCCGGCTGCACGTGATCCCGTTCCCCGTCAACGAGCCGGAGCTCTGGCGCGCCTATGTCCCGGACGACGTCGTCCAGTTCCTCCGGCTCTTCTCGGACTGGGGCGGGACGAAGCTGGAGCGGCTTCGCGACGCGGGCTACGAGGTCGTCGTGCTCGACGAGGGCGCCGCCAAGGAGATTTCGGGAGCCGACGTCCGTGCGGCCCTCCGCGAGGGCGCTGACTGGGAAAGCTTGGTTCCTCCAGGGGTTGCGGACGTGTTAAAGCGGTTGGAGCGCCGGGTAAGAGTCCTGTAAGCGCAAGAACTTTCCGCGCACGACCCCGTTTAATCAGTAGACGCCGTCAACCAGGGGGTTATGCAAATGCGCAGCTTCGTACTGATTGCAGTCGGCGCTCTCGCGCTCGTCTTGGCGGGCGCTTCACGGCCGGCTGCCACGGTGACGAAGACGGTCAAGGTCACGGCGACCGCCTTCTCCCCGGCAAGCGTCACGATCAAGACGACCGACGCGGTCAAATGGTCGAACACGGACACGAAGGCACACCAGGTCGTTGCGAACAACGGCGCCTTCGCGTCACCCACGATCGCGGCCGGTCACACCTGGACACACACGTTCAACACCGCGGGCACCTACCGCTACCACGACGCGCTCCATCCGGCCCTGACCGGCAAGGTCGTCGTCACCGGACCGCCGCCCGCAGTGACCATCGGCGCCGCGACACCCATCATCCTCTACGGCCAGACCACCTCGATCGCCGGCACGGTCTCGACCGGCCAGGCGAACGAGAAGGTCGACGTCTACGCCCAGCCGTACGGCGCACCGTCAGCGGCGCTCGTCGCGATGCCTGGGCGGTCTCGGTCAAGCCCAGCTGGGCGACGACCTACTCGGCCCACTGGAAGAGCACGGTCAGCTCGACCGTGTCTGTGGGCGTTCGTCCGACGATCTCGTTCACGATCGGTAAGCACCAGCGGGCGGCCGTAAAGGTCAAGGCCGCAACCTCGCACGCGGGCCGGAAGGTCTACATCCAGCGCTTCACCAAGTTCCACGAGTGGGTGAAGTTCCGGGCAGTCGTCCTCGGCTCGAGCTCGGGCCGGGCCTTCCGCCTCCACCTGAAGCGCGGTCGCTACACCCTCCGCGCCTTCATGTCGATCAACCAGGCGGGGACGGGCTACCTCGAGGGCTACTCGCGGACGATCGTCTTCCGCGTGAGGTAACGCAGTTCGGTACACGCGGCGCGGGTTAGCCTGCGCCGCGTGTACCCCATCGTCGTCTTCCTGCTCGATGGGCTCGGCGACCGGGCCCACGGCGTGCTCGGCGGGAAGACCGGGAACGAGGCTGCGACGACGCCGAACCTCGATCGGCTCGCCGCTGCGGGCTCGTGTGGAGTGCTCTACGCGGTCGGCCCCGGGCGGGCGCCGTCCAGCGAGGTCGCGCACTGGTCGATGCTGGGCTACCGGCCCGACGAGTTCCCGGGACGGGCGGTCTTCGAGGCGCTCGGCCGCGGGCAGGCGGTGAGCGACGAGCACGTCTTCGGCTACGCGGCGCTGAGGCCGGCCGAGCGGCGGGACGACGGCTGGTGGCTGACCGGGCGGCCGGATTCCGAGGGGGACGCGGAGGAAGCGCAGCGGCTGGTCGAGCGCTGCGACGGGATCGAGATCGACGGCCTCACCTTCTCGCTGGAGCACGTCTGGCGCGGCGAGGCGGTGCTGCGGATCGGCGGCGGCGCGGACGAGCGGGTCACCGACACGGACGCGTTCTTCCGCGCGTGGCATCCGATGCTGCGGCCGCTGCCGTTCGTGCCCGAGGCGGAGCGCACCGCGCTGGCCTGCGAGCAGTGGACGCGCGAGGTCATGCGCCGCCTCGAGGGCGAGCGCTTCAACGTGATCACCCTCAAGTGGTTCGGCCGCCCCGGCCGGGTGCCGAGCTTCCTCGAGCGGCACGGGGTCACTGGAGCGTTCGCGGCAGACTCCGCGTTCCTCCGTGGCCTCGGGATCGCTCTCGGGCTCGAGGCGATCGAAGCGCCCGAGACGGACGATCCGGTGGCGGACCTGCGACGGCGGGTGGACCTGGCGCGCGAGCGGCTCGACGGCGGCGACACGTTCGTCTTCACGCACCAGAAGACGACCGACGCGGCCGGGCACACGAAGGACCCGCGGATCAAGCAGGAGACGATCGAGCGGCTCGACGCGGCCCTGGGCGAGCTCCCGACCGATCGAGCCATCGTCTGCGTGACAGGCGATCACGCGACCCCCGCTTCGCCGGACGTGATCCACTCGGGCGATCCGGTGCCGCTGCTGGTCGCCGGGCCGGGCGTCCGAGCAGACGGCGTCGAGCGGTTCGGCGAGCTCGACTGCGCCGCAGGGATCCTCGGGCAGCTCCGCGGTCCGGACCTGATGCCTGTGCTCCTGAACGCGGCCGACCGGCCGCTCTTCCTGGGCTCCCGGCCGACGCCCTTCGCGGGCGCAGACGGCTACCCTGCGCTGCTGGAGCCGTTCCGGTGATGTCTGTGTACACGTACATCACACGCGTACAGCGCTTCGAGCTCTCGGCGGGGCAGTTTCTCCGCCTCGCGCTCGCCTCGGTCGCGGCCCTCTGGCTGATCGTCGTCACCGGCGCGGCTGTTCGGCTGACCGACTCCGGGCTCGGCTGCCGGCACTGGCCGGGCTGCGAGAAGGGTCACCCGCTGCCGGCCAAGGACTACCACGCCTACATCGAGTTCGGGAACCGCGTGATCGGCGGCGTCACGATCGTCGTCGTGCTGCTCACGGCTCTCGGCGCGTGGCGGACGCCCCGGCTCTCGCGCGCCTCACGCCGCCTTGCGCTCGCGGTCTTCCTCGGCACGCTGGCGCAGGCGCCTTTGGGATACCTCGCGGTCAAGACCGACCTGCGCTGGCCGGTCGTCGCTGCGCACTTGCTGCTCTCGATGGCCGTACTCGCCGGCGCGGTCGTGCTCGTGCTGGAGAGCTATGCGGCCCTCGCGGGTCGTGCCGAGCCGGTCGTGCCGCTGGAGCTGCGTCGCTTCGCGCTGGTCGTCGCCGGCGCCGCCCTTGCGCTGCTCGTCACCGGAACGCTTGCGACCGCGGGCGGCCCGCACTCGGGCGGCGGCGCGGAGCATGTCGACCGGCTCTGGCGGCTGCAGCCGCTGATCTACGTCCACGCGGGGGCCGTGGCCGTCTTCGGGCTCGGCCTCGTCTTCCTGCTCGGCTACCTCGCGGCGAGGCGCGAGCGCGCCCCGCGCCTGTTCGCGTTCGGCGCGGCGGTGCTGGGCCTGCTCGTAGTCCAGATGATCCTCGGCGAGATCCAGTACCGGACGCACCTCCCCTGGCCGCTCGTGCTGGCCCACGTGGGGCTTGCCGGCGCGGTTTGGGCACTTCTGGCCGCCTTCGTGACGATTTTGTGGCGCCCGCCGCGCGTAGACTGAAACCGTGGCCGACGAGCTTCGAGTACACCGGCGACCGGAGCTCACGCGTCCGGTTCTGATCGCCGCATTCCGCGGCTGGAACGACGGTGCTCAGGCGGCCTCCCTCGCCGCCGGCTACCTCGCCAAGACGTGGCAGGCGCAGCGGTTCGCGCACCTCGACCCGGAGGAGTTCTTCGACTTCCAGGCGACCCGGCCGCACGTCTCCCTCGAGGGCGGAGTGACGCGCAAGATCGACTGGCCGGAGACGGCCTTCTACCACGCGAGGCCCGACGGTCTCGACCGCGACGTCGTGCTTCTGCTCGGCATCGAGCCGAACCTGCGATGGCGGACGTTCACGGACCTGCTCGTAGGGCTCGTCGGTGAGCTCGGCGTCGAGATGATGATCACGCTCGGGGCGCTGCTGGCAGACGTGCCGCACACCCGGCCGTCGCCCGTTACGGGCAGCGCGAGCGATCCCGACCTCGTCCGCCAGCTCGGGCTGTCCGAGTCGCGCTACGAGGGGCCGACCGGGATCGTCGGCGTCCTCCACGACGCGTGCCGCCGCGCCGAGATCCCGTCCGCGAGCCTCTGGGTGGCGGTGCCGCACTACGTCTCGCTGACGCCCAGCCCCCGGGCAGCGGTGGCGCTCTGCGAACGGCTCGGCGGCCTGATCGGGCTCGACGTCGACGTCTCCGAGCTCGAGGAGGCGGCGCAGAGCTACGAGGAGCAGGTCAGCGAGGCGGTGGCGTCCGACGAGGAGACCGCGGCCTACGTCGAGGAGCTCGAGCAGCGCGTCGACTCGCTCGAGGAATCGTCCTCCGACCTGCCGTCGGGCGATGCGCTCGCGGCCGAGCTGACGCGCTTCCTGCGCGAGCGGGACGAGGAGAACGGCGGCGGCGAGGACGCCGCCCGCGAGCAGTAACTAGCCGAACGTGAAGGCGTACGCCGAGATGCCCGGCGTGAAGCGGAGCTCGAGCAGCCCCGCGCGCTCGGTCTTGTAGCCCAGCAGCGTGTAGAGCCGGCTGAGCCCACCGATCCGGATCGTCCGCACCTTCTTGCCGTTGACGAGCACGTCGAGGCGGCCGCGCCCGCTCAGGACGAGATAGACATGTTGCGCGATGAAGCTCAACCGGAGGCGCGCATCGCGGCCGGCCACGATCCGCTCTCCCTCGACGGTCCAGGACCCTGAGTAGGCGAGCGAGTCGGGCGGGATCGCCTTCGGGAAGCGGTATCGAATCATCCGGTCAGGGGTGATCGCCGAGCCTGCGTACCTCTGGAGCCGCTGCCAGCCGAGGTACGACTCGGGGGTCGTGAAGTGCTGCGGCGTCCGGTCCCGGACCGAGGCGAGCTGGGCGCCGGAGGGCTCGCCGAGCAGAGCCTGGATCTTGCGTTCCGTGTCTCCGTAGTTGCCTTCGCCCTTCTTGACCTCTCGGACCTGGCCGCGGCGGTCGATCAGGTATTCGGCCGGCCAGGCGTCGTTGCGGTATGCGTCCCAGGTCTTGTAGCCATTGTCGATCGCGACCGGGTAGCGCACGCCGAGCCGGCGCGTCGCCTTGCGAACGTTCGAAACGACGTGCTCGAAGGCGAACTCAGGCGTGTGGACGCCGACGATCACGAGCCCGGCCTTGCGGTACCGCCTGTCCCAGGCTTCCAGGTGCGGCAGCGTGCGCAGGCAGTTGATGCAGGAGTACGTCCAGAAGTCGACGAGGACGACCTTCCCGCGGAGCTTCGCGAGCGTGAGTGGCGGTGAGTTGATCCACGTGTCGATGCCTGTGAACCGCGGAGCGGTCGCACTGGCCGTGGAAGAGCCCCTCCGCTGTAGCTTCGCCAGCTCCTTGCTCGCGACGGAGTTTCGCTCCACCTTCGACTGGAGGAAGTCCGTGTAGCCCGGAAACCAGGTCTGCAGCTTCTGGTCGGCGTTGAAGACGATCGCGAGCGCCGCCAGCGCCATCACGACTCCGAGCGCCAGCCGCATCCGCACCGCGCTCGCCCGTAGGCGGCGAGTCACGTCCTCTCCCAGAAGGACGATCGCGAGCATGGGCACCGCGGCGCCCAGCGAGTAGAAGACCGTCACGAGGATCGTGCGCCAGCCGAACTGGACGCGGGCAGCGTTGGCGGAGATCGCGCCGAGGACCGGGCCCGCGCAGGGAACGAAAACGAGACCGAGGCTCGCGCCGAACAGGAAGCCGCCGCCGAGGTCGCTACGCGTCCGCCGCCGGCTGAGGAAGTAGAGCGGCCGCTCGAGCAGCAGGCCGAGCTGCGGGAAGACGAGCGTCGCGGCGAGAAGGAAGAGCAGTGCGATCGCGAGGTTGCGGAGGAAGTCCTGCGGCAGGCCGAGCTGTTTCAGGATCCACGTTGCGAAGAGGGTGAAGATCGCGAAGCTCGCGATGAGGCCGGCAATGATTGCCACGGGCCTGCGCCGTGAGCCCGTGCCGCCGCCGGCGAAGAGGATCGGCAAGACCGGGAAGACGCAGGGCGAGATCGCAGTGATGACGCCTGCGCCCACGGCGATGCCGAGGAGCAGGAGGAAGTGGCCACTCATCGGTTCCCGAACTGTCGCGCCAGAGCGCTAGGCGTTACGCCTCGGCAGCCGGAGCGGTTTCCTTCTTCTGCGCGGCCTCCGGCGAGGCACCGTACGGGCTTGCTTTCTGCGCCTTGGCCTTCTGGCCCTGGCCCTGGCCCTGGGCCTGGCCCTTCTTCTTCCGCTTGCGCCGACGGCGACGGGAGCGCCCGGGCGCCTTCGGCGCGGGCAGGTTGTCGGCGAGTGCGTCCGCGACCTCCTGGATCGTCCCGAGCCGCTCGCGGGCCGCGTCGATCAGCCGAGTCGCCCGCGGCGTGTAGCCCTCCGCGGAGGCGAGCAGCGCAGCGCCGACCTCGCGCGGCTGCTCGAGCGCGGCGTTGACGAGCTTCGCGGCGTTCTCCTCGTGCCGATGGCCGCGCGAGTTCGCGAGCGCACCAAGCAGGCGTTTCGCCTCCGGGAACTCGCCGCTCGCACGCCGGTCCTGGACTTTGCGGGTCGCGCGGGCGAGCCGCCAGGTCCAGCGGGCGAGGATCTGCTCGGGAGCGTCGACCTTGTTGTCGCCGACCGCCCGCAGGAGCGTGCGCACGCCCTGGACGCGGTCCTTCTCCCACGGCGGCGCCTGCGTCACCAGCGTGACGAGGTCGTCGAAGCTCGCGCGGTCGACCATCATCGAGACGCGGTCGGCGAGCGCGATGAGCCGCAGGCGACGGTTCGGGTTCTCTGCCGCGCAGGCGTTCAGGAACTGCTCGAGGGCGCCGCGCGACGCCTTCCCCTCGGTGAATTTCTTGACGAACTCGACGCGCTCGTCGAAGCGGACGCTGCGGCCGGCGATCGTCGCCCAGTAGAGCTGCTCGTCCTCGTCGAGGAAGCGCGGGTCGACGCGCTGCCACTCGCGGGTGATCACGGCGAGCCGCCGCTTGACGTCCGGCGTCACGGGGACGAGCCACGGCGCCGGAGAGAGCTTCCGCCGCGCTCGCCGCTGGACGCGCCGCCGCGGTGCGGGCGTCACGCGCGCTCCCTCGCGGTAGAAGTCGGCGTCGAGCAGGCTGTGCAACGAGACCACTCGCTCGCTGTGGGTCGCGGCCTTGGGCACGAAGTCGACGACGACGCCGGCCTCCTTGCGCGGGTGCGTCCGCATGATCCGCCCGATGCGTTGCTGGTAGACGCGCTTCGAGGCGGTCGGCGCCAGGTGCATCACGACCGTTGCGCGCGGCGAGTTCCAGCCCTCCGCGAGCAGCATCGCGTTGATCAGGATGTTGATCTCGCCGCGCTCGTACGCCGCCAAAGTCTCGGCGAGCTGCACGGGAGGCGTGCGCCCGCTCACGGCGGTGGCCTTGAGCCCGGCCGCGCGGAACTCCTTCGCCAGGTTGTAGGCGTGCTCGACGCCGGCCGCGTAGACGATCCCGGGGGTGTTGTCGAAGCGGTCGCGGTAGAGGCTCGCGGCCGCCTGGTTCAAAGCCGTGTGGTCGAGGACGGCCGCGAGAGCCCGCTCCTCGAAGTCGCCGCCGACGATCGGCACCGACGCGACCGCGGCGGCGGGCGGGACGCGGAGGCAGCGCAGCGGCGCGATCAGCCCGCGGCGGGCGGCGTCTCCGAGCGGCAGCTCGTCGATCGAGGCGGGGAAGACGTCCGAGACCTGCTTCGCGATCAGCTGCTCGGTCGCCGTCATCCCGATGAAAATCGGGTCGGAGAAGCTGCGGATCGCCTTGCTCGTCTTCTCGCCGAGCGCCGTGTGGGCCTCGTCGCAGATCACGAGCTGGTAGGCGCTCGGCTCGAGATCGTCCCAGTGGCGGGCGAACCAGGCGTACGTCTGGACGGTGAGCGGATTCGGGCCCTTCGCCGAGCCGCCCTTCAGGACAGCATCCTCGAAGCGGTCGCCGTAGCCCTCGGCGGTCAGCTCGCGGTGGAACTGCGTTACGAGCAGGCGGCGGTGCGTGAGGATCAGGACGCCGAGCGTGCGGGCCGCCTCGACGAAGCCCGCCGCCGCGATCGTCTTACCGGAGGCGGTCGGGTGGCGGAACCGATAGCGCCTGCTCGCGCCGGGGTCGCGGCCCGCGTGCTCCTCGGGCAGCGGGAGCTCGTCCGAAGGCTCCTCGAAGTGGACCCCGAGATCCTCCTCTTCCTCCTCGATGACCTCTTCCTCTTCAGCGACGGCCGCGCCGTTGCCGTTCAGGTCGGGCTCGACCTGCGTGGCGGCGATCAGCTCGGTCAGCATTCCCGCGAGCGCGTCGATCTGGTGGCGGCGAAGCTCGGTGCCGGAGGCGAGGCGCGGCGGCCGCTCGCTGAGCACGCGCTCGAGGCCGAGCATCAGCGCGTAGCGGATCTTCCAGCCGTACGAGGGCTCGCGCGCGCCGCCTTCGATCTCCACGAGCGCGTCGTCGAGTGCGCGCCGCCGGGCGGTCCCGGGCGCGAGTGCGGTTTCGGGCTCCTCGTCCGGATGGAGGAAGGGCTCGCCCGCCCAGGCTTCGGCGCGGAGGGCGGCGGCATTGAGCCCCTCAGCCTCCGACGAAAGCGTCAGATGCTCGGTCGCTTCTTGCATTGCAGGCAGCGTTTCCGCGCTGCCGAATCTCAGTGAGAGAGCGAGCTCGCGGTCAATCCCCTGGCGAGCGTCGCACTCCGAATGATACCCGAATCAAGGACCGCCGAGGCCGCCGAAGACCGCAAACGGGTTCTGCGGGGTGACCTCCCAGACGAGCTCGCCGCCCGGCTCGACCTCGCCGTGGACTCGCTGCGCGAGCTCGCGGGCTTCCTCCTCCGAGCCGGCGCCCACGATCAGGAAGCGCCAGCGGCGCACGACGTCGTAGCCCTCGCGCTCGAGCTCGTCCGCCAGCTCGCGCGCCTCGGCATGCGTCTCGCGCTCGACGCGAACCTCCCACGGCGCGTAGCCACGCTCGAGCTCCTCTTCCTCCCACGTCTCCTGCGGCGGCTCGCCGGTCCAGCGCTCCTCGTCGTGGAGCCAGCGCTCGACCGT
This sequence comes from Actinomycetota bacterium, assembly GCA_005883335.1. Lineage (GTDB taxonomy): Bacteria > Actinomycetota > Thermoleophilia > Gaiellales > Gaiellaceae > AC-32. The sequence continues at coordinate 3,594 of VAXM01000099.1, read as the reverse complement.
CGAGGTGTTCGCCTCGACGCTTTCATCCGCGAGCTCGGCCTCAACGATGCCGCGCGCCCGTTCGGCCTCGGCCGGGGTCGATGCGTAGACGAAGAGCTCGTTGCCGTCGCGGGAGACGGCAAGCCGTCGGCCCTCGAGCTCTTGCGCGAGACGCTTCGCGTCGTCTGTGCCGAGGTCGAGCCCGAGGCGGCCCAGCAGGCTTTCTGCCTGGGCTTCTTCGGGCAGCTCGATCCGGATGCGCCAGTCGTCTCTCATTTGGCGGGTGCCGCCTCGCCGATCTCGGCCAGCGGGCGCCCGAACATCCTCTCCGATCTGCCGGTCTGGTCGAGGAACTTCGTGATCCCGCCGAGCCAGAACGGCCAGCCCGCCCCGAGCAGGAGCGCCGTGTCGACATCGGCGGCCTCGGCGACGACGCCCTCCTCGAGCAGGTGGCGGATCTCGTCGGCGACGGCTTCGAGCGCGGACTCGAGGATCTCGTCCTGCGTCTTCGGCTCGTCCGCCTGGACGACGATCTCGTCCTTGCCCTCCGCGTAGTTGGCGAGGGTCTGGGAGAGCTGGAAGCGGTCGGGATAGGCGTCGTGCAGGGTCTCGAGGACGTGGTTGGCGACGCGCGGGCCCACCATCTGCAGCAGGACCGACGGCGCCATCGGGAGCCCGAGCATGAGGATCGCATCGTCCGCTTCTTCGACGCTGTTCCCGTGCTCGAGCGCATCCAGGACGACACCCATCTGGCGCGTCAGGACGCGGTTGACGACGAAGCCGGGCGCGTCCCGGACGAGGACCGGGCGCTTGCGCAGCTTTTCGGCGAAGGCCCAGGCCGTCGCGAGAGCCGCGTCGTCTGTGTCGGCGGTGCGGACGAGCTCCACGAGCGGCAGGACCGCGACGGGGTTGAAGAAGTGGACGCCGACGTCTGCGCCCATCTCGGCGATCGAGAGGCTGGAGGTGTTCGAGGCGAGGACGCAGCCGTCCCGCGTGTGCTCGCGCAGCTCGGCGAAGACTCGCTGCTTCGTCTCGAGCTCCTCGAAGACGGCCTCCAGGACGAGATCGCAGTCGGCGAAGTTCTCGTAGGTCGTTCCGGTAGAGATGATCGAGCCGAGGAAGCGCGCCTTGCCCTCGTCGTAGCGGCCCTTCGCGACCTGCTCTGCAAGCTCGGACTCGATCGACTCGCGGGCGCTGTCGAGGGCTTCCTCGCTGACATCGCGCATCGCGACCGGCACCTCGAGCCGGCGGACGACGAGGGTCGCGATCTGGGCGGCCATCAGGCCCGCGCCGACGATCCCGACCTTGCGGATCGGTCTGGGGTCTTCTCTGGGCTTGCCTGGCGGGCTCTTCGCGCGGCGCTCGACGAGGTCGAAGGCGTAGAGCGATGCCTGGGCCTCGCGGCCGGGGAGCAGCTCGCCGACGGCCTCTTCCTCGGCGCGAAGGCCTTCCTCGAGCGTCCAGCCGGAGCAAGCACCCTCGATCAGCTCGAGCGCCTTGTAAGGAGCGGGCGCGGCGCCGTGCACCTGTCCGTCGAGCCGGGCGCGCGCTTTCCGGATCACCTCCGTGACGTTTTCGTGCGGGTGGCTGCCACCGTCACGGGACCGTGACGGCTCGAGCTCGAGCGCGAACGCGAACGCGAGCGACTCGTCGACGAATTCCGCCGGCTCGAGGAGCCGGTCGGCGAAGCCGAGCTCGAACGCCTGCGGGCCCGTCAGCACGCGGTTCTGGCGCATCGGATTGGCGACGACGAATTTCACCGCCGTCTCCACGCCCACGAGCGGCGGAATCAACTGTGTCCCACCCCAGGCCGGGACGATCCCGAGGAAGCACTCCGGGCAGGCGAAGTGACGAACCGCGGTCGAGATCGTGCGCGCGTCACAGTGGAGCGCCAGCTCGACGCCGCCGCCGAGGCAGGCGCCGTTGACCGCGGCCACGGTGGGGTACGGGAGCGCGCGGATCCGGCCGAAGAGCTCGTGCCCGGCGCGGCTCCCCTCGATCGCGAGATCGCGGCTCGCGCCCGGGAACTCCGTGATGTCGGCGCCCGCGGCGAAGACGAACGGCTTGCCCGTGATGACGAGTGCGGCCCAGTCGCCGTCCTCGAGCTGCGGCAGCAGCCGCTCGAGCGACTCGAGGGCGGCCCGTCCGAAGAACGTCGGCTTCGTGTGGTCCTCGCCGTTGTCGATCGTGACCAGCGCAACGCGCTTGCCGTCCCGTTCGACCCCGGCCAGCTTGAACTCAGTCTGCGGCAGGAAGGTTCTCCCAGATCAGCGCTGCGCCCATGCCCATCCCGACGCAGAGCGCGGTCAGCCCGTAGCGCACGTCCTGCCGCTCTCGGAAGCCGTAGGCGAGCTGCGCCAGGAGCCGGACGCCGGTTGCCGCGAGCGGGTGCCCGCAGGCGATCGCGCCGCCGTAGGGGTTCAGCCGGTCGTCCTCGGGGTCGACGCCGAGCCCGTCGCACCAGGTGAGCACCTGCACGGCGAAGGGCTCGTTCAGCTCGAACAGGCCGATCTCGTCGAACGACAGCCCGGCCAGCTCGAGCGCCTTGCGAGTGGCGGGAACGGGGCCGAGGCCCATCAGATCGGGCTCGACGCCCGCGAAGGCGTATGAGACCAGGCGCATCCGGGGCTTGAGTCTCAGCTCGCGGGCTCCCTCCTCGGAGGCGAGCAGGCAGACCGCCGCGCCGTCGGTCAGACCGGCGGAGTTGCCGGCGGTCACGCGCCCACCGGGGCGAAACGGCGTCGGAAGCTCCGCGAGGCCTTCCATGCTCGTGTCCGGCCGCAGGAACTCGTCCCGGTCGGCGGCGCGCCAGCCGTCGTCGGTGAACACGGTCATCGGAACGACGGTCTCGCGCATGACGCCGTTCTGCCAGGCCGCGGCCGCGCGGTGCTGCGAGCGCATCGCAAAGGCGTCCGCGTCGTCCCGGGAGAGGCGCGGGAATCGGTCGTGCAGGTTCTCGGCGGTGGCGCCCATCGTGACGGCCGACGGATCGACGAGGCGTTCGGCGACGAAGCGCGGGTTGAAATCGACGTCGTCGCCCATCGGGTGGTGGCCCATGTGCTCGATGCCGCCTGCGAGAACGACGTCCGCCGAGCCCATTGCGATCTCGCCGGCGCCGGCGGTGACGGCGGTGAGCGCGCCGGCGCACATACGGTCGACCGCGAAACCCGGAACGGTCGCCGGCAGGCCGGCGAGGAGCGCGACGTCGCGGCCGAGCGTCAGGCCCTGGTCGCCGACCTGGGCCGTGGCGGCCATGATCACGTCGTCGATCCGCTCCGGCGGCAGGTACGGGGTGCGCCGCAGCAGCTCGCGAACGACCTTGACGCCGAGATCGTCTGCCCGCGTCCGCCAGAAGACGCCTTTCGGGCCCGCGCGCCCGAAGGCTGTGCGAACGCCGTCGACGTACACGACCTCGCGCAACTCCCTGGCCACGCCGGGCAGCCTAGTGAACCGTGGACAAACCGGCACACATCCGGCACGGACGCGTCACCCACCCGCGCGCAGTTCCCCGTTACGATCGCAGTGGGGAGGAGGTCGGCTGTGCCTAAACCAGAGACCGTGCCCAAGGAGGACTGGGAGGCGCATCTCGCGCGCGAGGAGGCGCGCTACCGGGAC
>VAXM01000179.1 GCA_005883335.1 Actinomycetota bacterium | reverse complement strand
ACTGCGACGAGGCGCACGGTCAGCGCTGCCGGAACCGGTCGAGCGCGAGCAGCGTCCCGACGATCGTCAGCACGACCATGACCGCCTTCTTCCCCTGGAGCTTCGACTCGCCGCTCGCCCGCTCGCGCATGTCCACGGGAACCTCTTCGACGCGCAGGCCTGCCTCGTGGAGCCGCAGAATCGCCTGCACCTCGGGCGCCGTGCTCGTGTACGGCTGCGCGAGGACCGGAAGCGCCTTCGCGTTCGCCGCGTACATGCCGCTCGTCGAGTCGAGGAAAGGCCTGCGCAGCGCGACCTTCATCGACCGCCGCAGGAGCGCCGTGCCGAAGCGGCGCGCGCCGCTCGGCCGGTACCGGTACGGCGCGAAGCCGTCGCCGGACGCGAAGCGCGAGCCGACGGCGACGTCGCAGTCGCCGGCCCGAACGCGCTCGAGCAGCCGCGCGAGCTCCTCGACGGGGTGTTGACCGTCGGCGTCGACGCGGCCGCAAAGCTCGTAACCCTGCTCCAGGGCGTACCGGTAGCCGGCGGCGATCCCGGCAGGCAGCCCTCGGTTCTCGCCGAACGAGATCACCTCGCAGCCGTGCTCGCGTGCGACCTCGGCCGTCCGGTCGGTCGAGCCGTCGTCGACGACGAGCACGTCGGCCTGCGCGAGCCCGCTCCGGAGCTCGTCCAATACGGCCGGAAGGCTCTCTTCCTCGTTCCAGGCCGGTAGGAAGACGAGCGTGTCGCTCCGAGCGGGCACACGCGCAGGGTACTGCCGGCTACTCCCCCTGGACGACTCCGACCAGATGGCCCTCGGGATCCGTGAACTGGCCCAGGACGACCTGGCCCATGATGTCCTCGGGGCCCATGACGCGCTTGCCGCCGAGGCTCTCGGCCTTCTGCAGCGCCTCCTCGACGTCCGGCACCGCGACGTAGAACGTCACGTGGCCGTCGTAGCCCTCGGGGCCCTGGCCCACGCCCCCGCCGATGCCGACGCCGTCGCGTCCGAGGTTGCCTTCCCGCGTGATCATCCCGTAGTGGTACTCGTTGTTTGCGTCGATCTCCCAACCGAAGAGCTCGGAGTAGTACCGGTGGAGCTTCTCGCCGTCCTTCCCGACGACCTCGAAGTGCACGACCGGCTGTCCCATCTCGATCCTCCCTTCGAATGACAACTAACCATTTGGACGGCAAAACCGTCCCAATGTCATCGCCCCCAGAAGTAGGATCAAAAACGACCCGCGGGGGGCCGATAGGAGAGACATGCACCGGACCGGCGTCATGGCACCCCCCGATCTCTATGACCTTCCGCCACAGCCTGGCTTGATGGCCCGCGGGAACCTTGCGGAGGCCCATTACGTCAGCGCTCGGACCTTCTTCTGGGTCATCGCTCTGGTGCTCGGCCTGGTCGAGCTCTGCGTTCAGGCTTCTACGCCGTAGCGGCGAAACGCTCGGCCGCGCGGGCACGCTTGCGCTCGGCCTCGACCTCGCGGTCCCGCGGAGCCGCAGTCGTGACGAGCGAGGCGAGAAGCTTCGCCGTTGATTCGGCGACCTCGTCGACGGCCCGCTCGAAGGCCTCCTCGTTTGCCCGCGACGGCTTCGTGAAGCCGCTCACCTTGCGGACGTACTGGAGCGCCGCCCCGCGGACCTCGTCGTCGGTCGCCTCGGGCTCGTAGTTGAAGAGCGTGTGGATGTTTCGGCACATGCGGCCATCGTAGCCGCAGTTATGGGAGATCCAGACCGGGAGGGCGGCCCGGCTGCCACTTCGGGAACGGCGCGTACGCCTCGGCCGACAGGCTCGTCTCCACCTCGACACCGACGCCGTGCTGGATCGCGAGCTCGTTGCGCACGTAGAGGCTTCCCTTGTCGGGCCAGCCCTCGCGCGAGCCCGTCATGAAGATCACGCAGGGCCCGTCGCCCGCCCCGACGAAGCCGTGCTCGGTGTGCGCAGGGCAGTGGACGAAGTCCCACGCCTTCAAGTGCCGCTCCTCGCCTTCGATGATGACCAGGCACTCGCCGGCGAGCACGAGGAAGTCCTCCTGGTTCGCCTCGCGGTGGTAGCGGCCGCCCGACTGTCCCGGCTCGAGGACGGCGATCGTGTACCCGAGCTGCGGGAACGGCGCCTCGTCGCCTTCGAAGATGCAGGCCGAGCCGAGCACGTCGTTGTGGACCCACGCCGCGTCGCGGACGTTGACGACGAACCAGCCGTCGGTCACCGCCGTCAGGCCCTCGGGGCGCTCCTCGAGCTTGGCCTCGCTCACAGCCGTTCCGCGATCGTTCGGGTTGGGTAGACCGGTCATTTCAGACGGACGCCCGGCAAAGCCGCGCGTCCTGAGGTCGGCATCGCAAGCGACGCCTTACTGGTTCCACTTGTCGGCGGTCTTCTTGCCGTGGCCGGAGCTCTTGGCACGGGTGCTCTCGACGTCCGGGAGACGCGGCTCCTTGCCTTGCAGCGAGCGGCGGGCCGACCAGCTCTTGCCGAAGCGCTGCATTCTGCGGAAGAAGCGATTCACAGGTTCACCGAGGACATGTCTGCGTAGCGGTCGCCC
>VAXM01000098.1 GCA_005883335.1 Actinomycetota bacterium | reverse complement strand
GGACCGGAACGGTGTTGTCGGGTATCACTTCGGGCATGACCGCCATGGCGGCGAGTGTACCGGGGCTATATGTCGGCACCTCCGGGTTTTCCTACCCCACCTGGCGGCCCGACTTCTACCCGGAGGGCACCAAGCCCGTCGACTTCCTGCGCTTCTACTCGCAGCGGTTCCCGTCGGTCGAGCTCAACACGAGCGCATACCAATTGCCGTCCGAGGAGCACTTCAGAACCTGGGCGGAGCAGGTGCCGCCGGGCTTCCGCTTCGCCGTCAGGATGCCCCGCCAGATCACACACGGCTCGCGCCTCGGGCTTGTCGCCACCTTCTGCGAGCGGGTGCGGCTGCTGGGCGACAAGCTCGGCCCCGTGCTCGTCGTGCTGGAGCGGAAACGGGACGACGGCTTCCTGCTGCTGCTACGCGATTCGCTCGACCCTGAGCTCGAGGTCGCGTTCGACCTCCGGCACGACTCGTGGGAGGGCGTCGAGGTGCCCGTGCGCGTGGACTCGCTCGACGGCGACGCGCACTTCCGCTACGTGCGCTTTCGCGATCCGCCGTACGACGACGGGGAGCTCACCGAGTGGGCGGCGACGCTACGGCCGCTGCTCGAGGACGGGCTTCGCGTCTATGCGTACTTCAAGCACGAGGACGAGCCGACCGGGCCTACGTATGCCCGGCGGCTGCTCGAGCTCCTCGCTGGCTGATCTCCGCGATCTGCTCGACGGCGAACCGGAGCTCGTCGTCGGTGTTGTAGAAGTGCGGCCCGAGCCGGAGGCCGGTCTCGGGACGGCAGTCGCAGAGCACACCCCGGGCTGAGAGCTCCTGGTTGACCGCCTCGAAGTCCGGGGTCTTCACGACGACGGTGCCGCCGCGCCTCGCCGGCTGCCGCGGGCTGCCGGGCTCGAAGCCCGCTTCCTCGAGCAGCTCGATCAGGAGAGTCGTGTGCTCGATCGAGCGAGCGCGGACCCGCTCGACCCCGATCTCCTCGATCACGTCGTAGCCGGCGGTCGCAGCGTAGAGCGCTGGAACGTTCGGAGTCCCGGTCAGGAACCGCGCGGCACCGTGCGTGTAGTCCTGCTCGGGCTCGAAGGCGAAGGGCCGCTCGTGCGCCTGCCAGCCGGTCAGGGCCGGCTTGAGGGTCTCCGCGAGATCTGGACGCACGTAGAGCCAGGCAGCGCCCGGGCCGCCGCAGAGCCACTTGACCGAGCCGCCGACGGCGAAGTCGACGCCGAGCGCCGTCACGTCGAGCGGCACGGTTCCCACCGACTGGTACGCGTCGAGGACGACCAGCGCGCCTGCTTCGTGCGCCCGCGCCACGATCGCCTCGATGTCCTGGATCCGGCCGGTCTTGAAGAGCACGTGCGTGACCGGCACGAGCAGGGTCCGCTCGTCGATCGCCTCGACGACCCCCTCGTCGTCCGGAGCGACGACCACCTCCGCGCCGCGCGCCGCCTGGTAGAGGTAGCGAACCGAAGGGAAGTTGCCCTCCTCGTAGACGATCCGGCGGCGCTCCCCTTCGAATCCGAAGCACGAGAGCACGACCGCTTCGGCCAGCGTCACGTTCTGGTGCATGGAGACGGTCTCCGGAGCAGCCCCGATCAGCCGCCCGACCTGCTCGCCGACGGTCAGCGGCAGCTCCCACCAACCCTCTTCCCAGGCGCGGACGCCGCGCGTGTTCCAGGCCCGCGCGTACTCGGCGAGGCGCTCCTCGACGGCCGCGGGCATGGCGCCCAGCGAGTGGTTGATCAGGTAGGTCGTCTCCGCGAGGATCGGGAATCGGTCGCGGTACTCGAGCAGGTCGCCCACGTGCCGCGAGTATAGGGAGCGGAAATCTCCGGTTCTCGATCCCTCGACCGAGGGATTCCGCGCCCGAATCCCCTTTCAGGGTGATGGGGGTGCGCGCGGCGCAGACATAGGTTGGATCCAGATTCGGTCTCTGCATGCGGAAAGGGGAAGTGGGTTGGGGCGAGACGGAGGGTCCTGCGGAGAGTCCCGCGCGAGCGGGCTCTGGGGCACACGGCGGGGAGGTCGCGGCACCGACGGGCGCCGGCACGCGTCGGGCAAGCGCGGCCTCCTGGCCCTACTCGTTCTCGCGCTGGCCGCTCCTCTCTCGGCGGCGGCCACAGCGAACGGGTCCGCGCGGAGCTACCTCGCGCCCTCCCTGGTGCGCGCCGCGACGCAGACGCCCGATAGCTCCGTGCGGGTGATCGTCCAGGGCCCGAGCGCATCGGACGCGCGCCACGCGCTCAACCGCCTCGGGTCGGTCGGCGAGCGCCTCGGCGTCGTGGATGCGGCCGCCGGCACGATCAGGGCGGGCGACCTGCCGCAGCTGGCCGCGCAGCCCGGCCTCGTCATCACTCCCGACAACACCGTGGTGCTCGACGCCGGGCATCAGACCGACACCGGCCTCAGCTCGGGCGAGCTCTGGCCGCACGCGGTCGGAGTCGACCAGTTCTGGGGCCAGGCTCCGAAATGGAAGAAACATCACGGAAACGGCGGAGGCGGCGGCCGGCCGATCGGCACCGCGCCGACGATTGCCTTCGTCGACTCGGGCATCGAGGCGGGCCGCGCGGACTTCGGCGACCGGATCCTGGCCAGCGTGGACCTGACGTCGCTCCCGGACAACTCGCCGGGCGACGGCTACGGCCACGGCACGATCGTCGCGGGCCTCGCGGCCGGGTCGGCTCCGCGCTACACCGGCGCAGCCCCGACGACTGGAATCGTCTCGCTCGACGTCATGGACGACCAGGGCATGGCCCGCACCAGCGACGTGATCGCTGCCGCGCAGTGGATCCTCGACAACCGCGACGAGTACGACATCCGCGTCGCGAACTTCTCGCTCCATTCCGCGACCGCGTCGAGCTTCCGCTGGGATCCCCTCGACAAGGCGGTCGAGAAGCTCTGGTTCTCGGGCGTCACGGTGGTGACATCGGCCGGCAACGAGGGCCAGTCGCAGAACAAGCCCGTCCGGATGGGCTTCGCTCCCGCGAACGACCCGTTCGTCGTGACCGTCGGCGCGCTCGACCTGCACAACTCCACGAACACCGAGCAGACGAGCGTCGCACCGTGGTCGTCCTGGGGATACACGTACGACGGCTTCGCGAAGCCCGAGCTGAGCGCGCCCGGCCGCGCGATCACCGGCCCGATCCCGAGCGGCTCGACGCTCGCGGCAGACCGCAAAGGCCAGGTCGTCGAGACACCTGACGGCACGTACATCAAGCTCTCCGGCACCTCGCTTTCCGCGCCGATCGTCTCCGGGATCGCGGCCAACGTGCTCGCCCTTCGTCCCGGCCTGACGCCTGATCAGCTCAAGGGAGCGCTCATGCTCGGCGCACTGCCGCTCAGGAAGGTCCAGTCGGCGGCCGCCGGGGTTGGCGAGGTCTACCTGCCTGCGGCCGCATTGATCGCTTTCCCGCCGAACCCGAACCGCGCGCTCGACCGGTTCCTCGTCCCGGATCCCGCCGGGCCGGGCGTCGTGTTCGACGATGTCGCCTGGCACGACGCGGCCAAGTCCTGGTCGGCCTGGAACTCGGTCTCGTGGTCGGACGGCTGGAACGGCGCTCTCTGGTCGGTCTCGTCCTGGGCGAGCGTCTCGTGGTCGGACGTCTCGTGGTCGGACGTCTCCTGGAGCGACGTCTCCTGGTCGGACGTCTCCTGGGAAGACACGGCCTACGCCGATGTCGGCTAGCTGAGCCTTTTGAGTAGCCCGAGCGCGCGCTGGTCCCAGGGAACGCGGTGGGTCACTCCCGCAGCGCGCAGGTGCTCGCGGTTCTGCAGGTACCAGTCGTAGGTCCCGCAGAGCGCCTCCGCGTTCGAGAGGCGCGGCGAGAAGCCGAGGAGCCGCTGCGCCTTCGAGACGTCCACGAATGAGTCGCGGTGCGCGGTGCGGTAGTGCCACTCGGCGAGCGGTGAAAGCCGGAGGAGCTCGAGCGAACGGAGCGCGAGCTCCGCAGGACGGGCCGGCACTGGACGCAGGCGACTCCTCGAGCCCGCGTGGGCGATCAGCGCCTCGAGGTCGGAGCGGACGGTCCCAAACTCGGTCGCGCCGATGTTGAAGGTCTCGCCTGCGACGTCGGCGCTCGGGGCCGCGACGGTCGCCTCGACGAGGTCTTCGACCGCGAGCAGCTGGTAGCGGTTCGAGCCGTCGCCGAGGATCGGGATGCGGCGGCCCTCACGGATCCAGTCGAAGAGGATCTCGAAGACGCCGAGCCGCTCGGGCCCGAGGAACGTCTTCGGCCGCAGGATGACGACCTCGAGCCCGCGCCGGCCCGCGTCCTGCGCGACCCGCTCGGCCTCGATCTTCGACTCGCCGTAGTGACCGACGCCGACGAGCGGCGCGTCCTCCGCGATCGGGTGAACCTTGGGGACACCATAGACCGCCGTGGACGAGATGAGGATCGCACGCCGCACGCCCGCTTCGAGCGCGGCGGCGAGCGTAACCGCCGTGCCTTCGACGTTCACGGAGCGGATCGCCTCGCGGGAGGCCTGAATCGGCAGGGCGGCCGCGGCATGGACGAGGACATCGGCGCCTTCGACGAGCCGCCGCGCATCGGCGGGATCGCGGACGTCCCCGCGCAGCTCCTCGACGGAGGCCTCGAGGCCCGCATCTTCGAGCGGGACGACGTCGAGCGTGCGTACCGCCTGCCCATCGGCGAGCAGCCGGCGTGCGAGGTGGAGGCCGAGGAAGCCGGCCCCGCCGGAGATGGCCCACCGCATGGCGCGAGGCTAGCGGGAGGAATCTGTCCGCGGCGGGCGAAGCGACGGTTTCCGTGGCCGGCAGATTGGTCATTCTCTGCGCGGCTGGGCTCGCGGCGTTCGCGCTCGCGCCGGCCGCGCAGGCGCTCAACCCGCAGATCGCGGGTCTTCAGGTCGCGCTGCGCGCGTACGGCCTGTACGGCGGTGCGATCGACGGGATCGCCGGGCCGAAGACGGTCACGGCGACGAAGGCGTTCCAGCGGCGGGCCAGCTTGCCGGTCGACGGCCGCGCAGGGCCGCGGACTCGGCGCGCCCTGGGGCCGCTCGGGAGCCCACTCTTCGGCCGGCGGACGCTGCGCGCCGGGAGGTTCGGCTGGGATGTCTCCGTCCTGCAGTTCCTGCTCGCGCGCCGCGGGGCGCTCGTGCCGGTGGACGGGTACTTCGACGGCGCGACCGCGCGGGCGCTGCGCCGCTACCAGCGAGTGCGGCGGCTGCAGGTGGACGGGATCGCCGGGCCTCGGACGATGACTGCGCTCGCCCGCGGACGGCCGGCCCTTGCGCCGAGCATCGGTGGCCCTCATCCCGTGGGGGTACGCGCGTTGCTCGCGCACTGGGCGCGCGTCTACAGCCTCGACCCGGGGCTCGTGCGGGCGCTCGCCTGGATGGAATCGGGTTACCAGCCGGGCCTCGTCTCGAGGTCGGGCGCGCGCGGCGTGATGCAGATCCTGCCGGTCACGAAGGACTACGTGGAAACAGTGCTCCTGGGACGGCGAGTTCCGTGGACGGTCTCGGGCGGAATTCACATCGGCGTCGTCTACCTGCGGCAGCTGCTGCACGAGTTCCGCGGCAACGAGACGCTCGCGCTCGCGGGCTGGTACCAGGGGCCGTCCTCGGTGCATCGCAACGGCGTCGCGCCAGGCACGCGCGCCTTCGTCGCGGACGTGCTCGCGCTACGGCGTCGAGGCGTGTGACGCTATCGACGGTGCGGCCGGGGGCCGCGGCGGCGGCCTCGACTCAACGAGCACTGCCGCGGCGAGCAGGATCGCCATCCCGACCGCGCTCTCGCCGATCAGGCTCCGCGGCAGGCCGGCGAACAGCGGCGCGCCGCGCTCCAGTGAGGGCCGGACGAGGAAATGGTGCGCGGCGCCCCAGAGCAGCGCGAGCGAGACGAGCGCGAGCTTCACGAGCAGGACCTGGCCGTAGCCGGCCGTCCAGAGATCCGAGAGCCGCGGCAGCCGCAGCACGCTGAGGTAGATCCCGGCTGAGAGCAGCACGGCGATCAGCACCGTCGCGAGCTTCGAGAATCCAAGGAATGCCCCGCGCCGCAGCCCGGGCGCGAGCGGCCAGACGACGAACGCAAGCTGCACGAGCCCGCCGACCCAGAGCGAGGCGGCGGTCAGGTGCGCCCAGTCAGCGAGCTCGGAGAGCCACGACGAGCCTGAGTCGACGGCAGAGTGACCGGAGAGCGACAGCCCCGAGGCGAAGCCGATCGCGAGCAGAAAGGCCGGCCAGAGCAGCACGGTGCGATCCGTCAGCCAGGCGAGGAAGAGGAACGCGCTGACGAGGGCGAACCCGAGCGTCATCGCCACGAACGCGGTCCCGAAGCGCGTCGATGCGAGCGGCGAGAGGTCGCCGTAGAAGAACGCTCCGAACGGCAGCTGCAGCGCGTCCTCGGCCCGGAGCAGGAAGGCGAGGATTCCGACCTCGATCGCCGCGACGACACCGGCCCCGGTGAGGAGGTAGAAGCGGCGCTCCGCCCGCGTCGGGAGCGGCCCGCGAACAACGAGCAGCCGGAAGCCGAGCCCGCCGGCCACGAGCGCCAGGGCGAGGAAGTAGAGCCAGCGGACGACGTGCTCGGTCGTCGTCGGCCCGGACGCGCCGAAGGCCTCGGTCACCTTGGGGGCCGTGCGGCGGACGCCGAAGGTGAAGACGCCCGAGACGACGTGGCTGTCAGCCGAGACGAGGCGCCAGCGCACGGTGTACCCGCCTCGCTGCAGGTTGTGCACGGGCACGGTGACGATCCGCCTGTCAGTGCCGCCTCGCGCCCGCCCGGAGACGATCTTCCCCTTGGCCGTGTAGACCGTGATCGCGTTCGGCAGCGCCTTGACGCTCTGGTCGAAGCGAAGCTCGACGAACGCGGGCGAGCGCTGCACGCGCTTCGCGAACCCGGGAATCGTCTGCGTAAGGGTCGCGTGCGCCCAGGCGACGCCGGGAAGCACGAGCGCCGCTACCGCCAAGGAACAAGCTGTGACTTGCAGGCGCCTCATCGATGCGGAGTCCCTGCCTGGGCGGAGATGTGCCCGAAGATCGGAGCGACGTCCCGGTCGCAGTAGAGCAGTACCCCGAGGACGACGAACGCCAGGGCGAAGCCCGAGCGCCACACCGCCGAGCGCGGGCGGAACGCGGCCGCGAACGGGAAGATCGCGCCCGCGATCATCAGCCAGCCGATCAGGTGGTGCAGGAATGCCGCGCGTGCGAAGAGCCAGCCGTTCTGCTCGTGGACCAGGATGGCGGTCCCGGAGACGAGGAAGGCGAGTGGCATCGTCAGGTGCCAGTAGCTGCTCTTCAGCTTGCCCCGGACGAGGCCGAGCTCTGCGCCTCCGGCCAGCATCATCGCCTGCGCCCAGGAGCCGTGGGCCACCATGTGGATCGTCGAGTTGGTGTAGAGGACCATCACCGGCCACATCAGGACGCCCATCAGGAAGGCGAGGCCCGGCCAGAGGTAGGCGCGCCAGCGGCGCCGGCGCCAGACCTCGTCGCCGACGACCGCCTGGGCGAGGAGGCAGAGCCCGAGCAGCAGGAAGCCGGTCGCGAACATCCAGTGGACGAACTCGGCCGCGGGCTGCATCAGCGCCCGTCCTCTTCGGCCTCGAGATCCTCGATCACGCCGGGAGCGATCAGGAACGCGAAGGCGATCCCGGCCAGCACGACGAGGATCGGCGCCTCGATCGCGAGCCACCAGAAACCCTGGCCGTGCGGATGTAGCAGCGTGATCCGGTACGGCTGCAGGAACGCCCAGACCACCCCGCCGAGCATGGTCGCCGGGCCGAGTGTCCCGATCATCCAGGCGCGAGCCGAGCGACGGCGCACCGCCGCGCGCTCGCTGACAAGTTGAGTGCTCATTTCCACCTCCCGCACGTTGTCGAATGACAACCAAGCCCGCGGGCAGCTGGGCGTGACCGCGGGCTATGCGGTGATTGGCGGTGGTCGGCTCTCGAAGGCGAGACCGAAGAGCTTGCGCGGCGGCAGCGAGACGCGGTCGCGGGGCTGCGGGCGCGGCGGCACGGAAGCGCCGGCGAGCCGCTCGGCGCGGGCGCACGTGTCACGCGCGTAGCGCTCGTACTCGTTCAGCCAGCGTGAGACCGCGCCCCAGGCGAGCGCGACGAGCACCGCGAGAACGGCGAACACCGGGAGCGCCGAGGTGTGCAGCCAGGGCCAGAGGAGTGGCCAGCGTCCTGTCGCGGCCCGGTCAGCGTCGATGTGGACGAGCGCGAAGACGGAGGTGACGACGAACGCGGCGAGCCACAAGCGCGGAGAGAGCTGCAGCCGCATGCGAGGGACCGGGCTCGGCTCCTTGCCCACCGCGGCCAGCAGATGCCGCCCTGCCCGTGCCGCAGCTCGCGCACGGACGAAGCGCCAGACGAGCCTCGCCAGCAGGAGCGCAACCCCGAGCTTCACGGCCGCGAGCAGAAACGGGTAGTAGTCGGCGCCCGAGTAGCTCGGCGAGTTGACGTGCCGTCCCACGTCGAGCCGGTGCGCGAGGCTGCGGCCGAGGAGTTCGGCGGCGAGTGCGAGCAGCGCGAATGCGAGTGCGGAGCAGAACCGCTGGTGGCGGCGGGCGCGCTGCATTACTTCAGTCTGCACCACAGGACATGTCCGGTTCAAACCCCACGTGCCCGCCAACGCCTCACGGAGAGCGAGCATTCCCCGAGCCTCGAAACCGCGTCGAACGCACACGCCGCGGGTGTGAAGAAATCGACACACAACCCATAGACGTTGCCCTTGACAAAAGCCGGTGTCGGACACCGGTTTTGGCGTTTCGACGACGCGTCGAGTCGAGGCGTGTCAGCCGAGGAGCGTGAGCTCCCAGCGCGGCCGGGAAGGGCGGTCGAAGCCGAGTAGGAGGATCCGCTGCCACTGGCCGAGGCAGAGCTCGCCCTCGGCGAACGGGATTTGCTCGGTGCGGGGGCCCAGCAACATGCAGAGCTGCCGTTCCCGGTCGCGCTCGTCCTGCGGAACGAGCCTGGTCAAGAGCTCCTCGAGGTCGGTGAAGAACCCGCTCTCGCGCTCCTGGACGCGGACGAGCGCGACGTCGTCGATCGGCGAGACGTACGCGATCCCGTCGTCGTAGCCGGACTCGCGGAGCTCGTGCTTGACGTCGTTGGTGATGTCGAGGACCGTCAGCGACGGCAGCGCGGACGCGATCGAATAGGGAACCTCGACCGAGGTCATGTTGCGGCCACCTCCCGCGGCAGGCGGAAGTGAACGTCCTCGCGGGCGACCTCGACCTCCTCGAGCTCGTCGTAG
>VAXM01000016.1 GCA_005883335.1 Actinomycetota bacterium | reverse complement strand
CGAGGAGGGGAACACCGGCCTCGGCGCCGGCTCGAACACGGGCATGCGCGTGGCCTCGGGCAGCTACTTCCTGCTCCTCAACTCGGACGCGTGGGCCGTCGGCGACGCGGTCGAGCAGCTCGCCGCCTTCGCCGAGGCGCACCCGGAGGCCGCGGTCGTCGGGCCGAAGCTGCTCAACCCGGACGGCACGCTGCAGCGGTCGGTGCGCGGCTTCCCGACCATATGGCGCCTCGCGACGGAGTACTTCTTCCTGCGCAAGCTCGCCCCCGGGACGCGGGCGCTGAACGCGTTCTACGCAGCGCGCTTCCCGCACGACGAGGTGCGCGAGGCCGAGTTCCTGATGGGCGCCTGCTTGCTCGTCCGCCGCGAGGCCGCCGATACGGTAGGGCTCTTCGACGAGGACTTCTTCATGTTCAGCGAGGAGACGGACTGGTGCTACCGCTTCCGGCAGGCGGGCTGGAACGTGCTCTTCTTCCCGGGCGCGGAGTTCGTCCACGTCGGCGGCGCGACCACCTCGCAGAATTGGGGACCGATGTACCGCGAGCAGCTCCGCGGGCACCTGAGGTTCCTGGCCAAGCACCGCGGGCCGCGCGAGGCCGAGCGCGCGCGGCGGCTGATCCTTGCGTCGATGCGGCTGCGCGCGGTCCTGTTCCACGGGGAGCGGCGACGGACCTACCGCGAAGCGGCGCATTGGCTGGCGAGTGCTCGCGCGGGGGAGCTGCTCGCATGAGACCGCCGGCCGTGGTCGTCGACGTCGGCTGGGTGAATGGGCTCGCGGCGATCCGGTCGCTCGGGCGCGCCGGAGTGGACGTCCACGCGGTCGACCATCGCCGGAGCGCGCTCGGGTTTCGCTCCCGCTACGCGCGACCGCTGCTCTCGCCGGACCCGCAGGACGAGGACGCATTCGTCTCGTTCCTCGAGTCGCTCGAGCTCGGCGCGCCCGCGCCGATCTTCCCGACGCACGACGAGCCGCTGAACGCGATCGCCCGCGCGGGCGAACGGCTCGGCGAGCGCTACCTGTTCCCGTTCCCCCGTTGGGACGTTCTCTCGCGGATCCAGAGCAAGCGCTCGCAGCTCGAGGCGGCGGAGAAGGCGGGAATCGCGGTGCCGCGCTGGGCGACGACGAGCTCGGCCGCGGACGAGCTCGGCTACCCCGTCCTCGTAAAACCGTCGTCGACCGAAGGGTTCAAGCGGCGATTCGGCCGCCAGGCCTTCCGTTGCGAGACGCGCCCCGAGGTCGAGCGCGCCTTCGCCGAGGCGGAGGAGTACGAGCCGCTCGTCCAGGAATTTATCCCGGGCGGCGACGAGGAGCTCTACACCCTCGGCAGCTACCTCGCGGCGGACGGCGAGCCGCTCGGCCTCTTCTGCGGCCGCAAGCTGCGGCAGACACCGCCCGGGGTCGGGACCTGCCGCGTCGGCGAGGCTGTTTGGGTCGAGGAGGTCGTCGACCAGGGCCTCCGGCTGCTGCGCGAGCTCCGGCATACGGGCCTCTCGCAGGTCGAGTTCAAGCGCGACCCGCGCGACGGCGCCTACCGTCTGATGGAGGTCAACCCGCGGCTGTGGCAGTGGCACGGGCTCGCGACTGCCTGCGGCGTCGATCTGCCGCGCATCGCCTTTGAGGACCTCGCCGGCGAGCGGCCCGACCCGGTCTCGATGAACGGCAGGCGCCGACGCTGGGCGATCACGCTCCTGCCGGGCGAGCGGCCCGCGCTGCAGCGGCCGCCCTACGTCGACGCGGTCTTCGCGCGGGACGACCTCAAGCCCGCCCTTGTCCAGGCGGCGCGTCTCTTGCGGAGATGAGCGCAATCACTGCAGAGCTTCGGCTGGGACGGGCGCGCATGCTGCCGCTCGCGTGGTGGCTGGCGGCGCCCGCGCTGCTCGGGCTCTCACGGCTCGCGCCCACGGCCGGAGTCGGGCTCGGCTTCCGGCTGATCGCTGCAACGGCCTGCCTGCTGATCCCGGGCGCGCTCATCGCGCGCGCCCTCGGGCTCGAGGGCGCGGCGCCGACTTTCGTCTGGAGTCTCGCCGCCCTCTTCGTGGGGATGGCGGTGATGTTTGCGGTGCACGGCTCGATCTGGCTCGCGGCCGCGATCATGGCCGGCGCAGGGCTCGCGGCGGCGCCGTTCGCGTTTCGAGGCCCAGCACTGCGCGTCTCCGCCTGGACGTTCGGGATATTCGCGCTCGGCCTCGCGGCCGGGATCGCGCTCTGGTGGGTCGCCTCCTACGGCGGCGACTCGTTCTTCCACCTCGGCCGCGTGCGCAAGCTGGTCGACTTCGACTCGATCTCACTCCGAAGCCTCGACGAGTACCGCGACGGCGGGCTCCACCCCGGCTACGCGTTCCCGCTCTTCCACGGCTTCCTCGCACTGATCTCGAAGCTGGCCGGAGTCGACCCTGACGCGGTCGTGCTCCACGGGCCGACCGCGCTCCTGCCGCTCTCGTTCCTGGTGACCTACGAGTCGGGTGTCGCGCTCTTCCGCTCGCGCTGGGCCGGGCTCGCGACGATGCTCGCGTCGTTCGCGCTGCTCGGGCTCGCTCCGGGACACGGCGGCTCGCTCGTCTCGCTGCCGCTGGCCGCGAATGCCAGCCGGATGCTGATCCTGCCGGCGCTGCTAGCGCTCGTGTTCGCGTACGTGCGCGACCGTTCGTGGCCGCTGCTCGCCTCCGTCGCGGCCGCTGCCGGAGCGATGACGCTGACCCACCCGCCGCACTCGGCGCTCGTCCTGATCGTGCTGGCCGGCTTCCTCGTCGCCCGCGCACTTCTGGTCCGCCGCGACGTCGTCTCGATCGGCGCCGCCCTTCTCGCGGTCGCCGTGCCGACGGGAGCGGTCGCGCTCTGGCTGCGGCCGCTCCTGCACGAGACGGCCGCCCACAACCCGGGCGCCAAGGAGCTCCGCCACGCGTTCGCGAGCTACCCGACCGAGCTCGACGTCTTCGGCCTCCACAGCTACCGGCTCAAGCCCGAGCTCTTCGGCCGCGGCGGCGCGATCGCGATCGCGGCGCTGGTGTTGCTGCCGCTGGCCGTCTTCGCCCGGCGGCGGCTCTGGGCGGCGCTCGCTCTCGGCGGGATGCTGGCCGCGCTTTCCGCCTCGCTGCTGACGTTCGTCTTCCCGCACCTTGCGGACGTCGTCTCTATCTCGCAGGCCCGGCGGCTCGTCGGCTTCTCGCCGCGAGCGTTCGTGATCGCCGGCGGGGCCCTCGTCCTCGCGCGGCTGCTGGGGCCGCTCGTCCTTCCGGCCGCGCTGGCAGCCGGGATCGCGCTGCAGCTGACGATGCCCGGCAACTTCGGCTCGCCGTACCGGCCGGGCGACGGCAGTCCGGGCTGGATCACGTGGGTCTGCTTCGCTGCGGGA
Source organism: Actinomycetota bacterium (assembly GCA_005883335.1). GTDB lineage: Bacteria > Actinomycetota > Thermoleophilia > Gaiellales > Gaiellaceae > AC-32. The sequence continues at coordinate 6,142 of VAXM01000016.1, read as the reverse complement.
GGCACGGCGCTCCTCGTCGCCGCTCTCATACGGCGACTCCCCCAGCTCGAGCGTGACGGCCCGCTCGCCGCCGCGGCAGTCGCGGTGTTCCTGCTTCCGGTGGCCGTTCACGGTTACTCACACTGGAGCCCGGCAGCCACCGCGCGCCAGCCGCTTCCCGCGTCCCTGGTGCATGCGCTGCGGGAGCGCGTCCCCGAGCGCGCGGTCGTCTTCAGCGACCCGCAGACGGCTTACGAGCTCGTCGCCGCGCTGCCCGTCTATGTGAACGCGACCCCGGCCGTCCACAGCAGCGACACGCGCGCGAACCATCCCGCGCGCCGGGACCGCGAGGCCGAGCGCTTCTTCCACGACGGCGGCCCGCTCTCGGTCCCGCGGCGATACGGGGCGCACTGGCTGCTCGTCGACCGCGTGCTGGACGGCGACAAGCGCTTCTCGCTGCCGCAGAGGTACTCGGACGGGCGGTACGTTCTCTACCGGCTGCGATGAAAGTCCTCTTGGTGACGATGTACTTCCCGCCGGCGGGCGGGGGCGGAGTCCAGCGCCCGCTGAAGACGGCGACGCACCTGCCCGCGCTGGGGATCGAGACGCACGTGCTCGCACCGGACGACCCCAAGTGGCTCCATCGCGACGATGAGCTGCGGCCCCCGACCCAGGCGTTCGTGCACCGCGCCCGGTACCTGGGCCCGCGGGCGCGGCTCCCGGCCGAGGAGCTGCACGGGCTCGAGGGCCCCGAGCGGATGCTCGCGCAGGCCCGCCTCGCCTACCGCCGCGTCCTGCTGCCGGACGCGAGCGTGACGTGGCTGCCGACCGCGGTCCCCGCCGCGGTCCGGCTCGTCCGCCGTGAGGGCATCGACGCAGTGATCACGACGAGCCCGCCCGTCTCGATGAACCTGATCGGCGCGGCGGTCAAGCGCCTGACCGGGATTCCGTGGGTTGCCGACCTCCGCGACGCGGTCCTCTGGAACGCCGACCGCCGCTTCGACCGCACGACCGTGCAGGCGAAGGAGAAGGCGCTGGAGCGCGTGGTCCGCCTCGTGGCACGCAAGGCCGACGCGGTTGTGGCGGTCTCGGACACGATCGCGGACGAGGTGCGCCGTTTCGACCCGGCCGGTCAGGTGCGCGTGATTCCGAACGGCTGCGACTTCGACGACTTCGCGGGCCTCGACTATCGGTCCGGCGAGCGCTTCCGCATCACGCACGCCGGGAGCTTCTTCGGCAAGCGCAATCCGCGTCCGTTCCTGAGCGCGCTCGCCTCATCCGGTCTCGAGGACGTCGTCGCGCGCTTCGCCGGCGGCCTCCGCCAGGCCGACGAAGAGTGGGCCGCGGGGCTCGGTCTCGGCGACCGGCTCGAGCTCCTGCCGTACCTCTCGCACCACCGGGCGCTCGAGCTGCAGCGCGACTCCGAGGCGAATCTGCTCCTGCTCCCCGACGCTGCCGGCCGCGGGGCGGTCGTCCCCTCCGGGAAGATCTTCGAGTACCTCGCGGCCGAGCGCCCCATCCTCGCCGCGGTGCCGCCGGACGGCGCCGCCGCGAAGCTCGTCCGCGAGACCGGCGCCGGGATTGTGGTCGCGCCAGAGGACGAGAAGGGCATCCGCGAGGCGCTGATCGGCCTCCACTCGCGCTGGCAGGCGGGGCAGCTCAGCAACGGCTACCTGAGCCCGGAGCAAAGGCGGGAGCTCTCCCGCGAGGCGCGCGTCGAGGAGTTGGCCGAGCTGCTGCTGAGTCTCTGATGCGAGAGAGCCCGCTCGTCCCGTTCTTCTTCCTGGCAGCGGTCTTCTGCGCCACCTTCGAGAAGGTGCACTGGAACGTCCTCGGCCAGGTCTCGATCGCGGACATCGCGTCGCTGTGCTTCCTCGGCGTCTACGCGCTCGACCGCCTCGGCCGGCCCGCGAACTCGCGCGTCCCGCGAACCGCCGCGATGCTGCTCGTCTTCCTCGGCGGCTTCCTGCTGGTCAACCTGGTCGGCTTCTTCAACCTCGAGACGACGCAGGCGCTCGACCAGTTCGTGAAGGGGATCGTCAAGTGGCTGATCCACTTCGGCTTCCTGGTCGTCGGCGTCGTCTATCTCGTCAGCCGGACGCGCGCCTTCTACTGGCGCACGCTCGCCTGGTTCCTGGGCGGGATCGGGGTCAACGCCGCCTACGGGATCGTGCAGCTGCTCGCCGCGCAGTCCGGCCACAACCTCGACTCGGTCTTCGTCAAGCCGCTCACGCGCGGCGCGAGCCAGATCAACATCTACGGCGCGGTCAACGGCGCCAACGTCTACCGCCCGAATGCGCTCACCGGCGACCCGAACCACCTCGCGATCATGGTGCTGTTACCGCTCCTGATCCTCACGCCGATCTACCTGCGGCTCGAGCGCGGCCACCGCTGGCGGGTCCGGCTCGCGGTGCTGATCGCGTTCCTGTTGATCGCCGAGCTGGCGTCGCTCTCGCGCAGCGGCGCGCTGGGCCTGGCGATCGGCGCGATCGTGCTGCTCTTCCCGTACCGGCACCTGCTCTTCTCGCGGCTGGCGGTCCTGCCGCTCGTGCTGGTCGTGCTTCCCGTCGGCTACGCGGTCTGGCGGCGGCGGCACTTCTTCGACGTCGTCATCAGCTCGCGCCTCTCGCACGGCCCGGGCTCGTCGACGCACCTCGACGTCTACAAGTTCATCCCGAAGATCCTCCATTCGCACCCGTTCTTCGGGCTCGGCTTCAACAACTTCTCCGTCTATTACGAGTTCGTCACCGGCAAGACGAACTGGGGGCCGCACTCGTATTACGTCGCGCTGGTCGTTGAGGGCGGGGTCGTCGGGACGGCGCTGTTCGCGGTCTTCCTCTGGTACCTGTTCGTCCGGCTCGGGGCGGCGCGGCGGGTGGGAAAGGCGCTGGCCGCGGCTAGCAACCCGCTCGCTGCACGCGTGCGGCCGCTTGCCTGGGGGATGACCGCGGCGCTGCTCGCGACGATGGCCGCGAACATCTTCTACCTGACGATGTCGTTCTTCTACTTCTACGTCTTCGCGATGCTGGTTCTCGTCACGCCCTCCGTGTACGCGCGCGAGTGAAAATCGTCGTCCTGACGACTTCGTACCCGCGGTACGAGGGCGATCCGACCGTGCACTTCCTCGGCGAGGCGGTTGCGAAGCTGCGCGAGCGCGGGCTCGACGTCGAGGTCGTCTCGCCGATGTCCTTCCAGCACTTCGGGATCGCCTACGGCGCGGGGGTGATGGGGAACCTCCGGCGCGAGCCGTGGCGGACGGCGTTCGTGCCGGTGATGCTGAGGAACTTCCGCGCGGCCGCGCGTGGGCACGCGCGCGACGCCGACCTGCTGCACGCGCACTGGCTGCCGACCGGGCTCGTGGCCGCGTCGCTCGGCAAGCCGTTCGTGCTGACGGTGCACGGGACGGACGCGGAGCTCGCGCGGCGGGCGCCCCCGCTCGCTCGCTGGGTGCTGCGGAAGGCGCGGCTGGTGATCTGCGTCTCGAACGCTCTCGCGGACGTCGTGCGGGGCCTGGGCCTCGAGCACGTGCGCGTGATCCCGAACGGCGTCGAGATTCCGCCCTTCGTGCGCGAGCCGGTCTCGCCGCCGGAGGTGCTCTTCGCCGGGAGGCTCTCGCGCGAGAAGGGAATCCTCGAGCTGGTCGAGGCGGCCCGCGAGATGAACCTCGTCGTCGCGGGGGACGGGCCGCTGCGCCCGCAGGTTCCCGGGGCGCTCGGCTTCCTGCCGCACCGCGAGCTCGGCGAGCTCTACGAGCGTGCTGCGGTCGTCGCGTGCCCGTCCCACCGCGAGGGCTTCAACGTCGTCTGCGCGGAGGCGATGGCCTACGGGCGGCCGGTCGCCGCGGGCGCGGTGGGCGGGCTGCTCGACCTGGTCGTCGACGAGGAGACGGGCCTGCTCGTGCCGCCTCGCGACGTCGCCGCGCTACGCGCGGCGCTCGAGCGGCTGCTCGGCGACGTGGAGCTCCGCAAGCGCCTGGGCGCGGCTGCCCGCGAGCGGGCACGGACGCATTTCTCCTGGGACCGCGTCACGGACGCGACGCTGGCGGCCTACGACGAAGCCCTGATGCAGAGCCGGTAGCGGAAGGTCTGCGAGAAGCGGCCGAGGAGCCGCTCGACCGTCCGCAGGACCGGGAAGAAGCTCGGCGTCCACCCGACGCGGTCGATCTTGAAGCCGTTCCGCTCGAGCGCGGCGACGAGCTGGTCGGAGGTACGCAGGCCGATGTGCGTCGGGTTCTGGGCGAGGACGAAGTCGTGGGCCTTGAGGCGCTCGATCAGGTGCCGCGGGTTCGGCGTGTAGATCGAGAGCGTCCCGCCCGGGACGAGCACGCGCCGCAGCTCACGCAGCATCGCGTTCAGCGTCGGCTCGTCGAGATGCTCGACGAGGTCGCCGGCGACCGCCTTGTCGATCGAGTGGTCGGCCTGGGGGAGCCCGGCCACGTCCGCCTGCTCGAACTGCAGGTCCGGGAACAGCGAGCGTGCCCTCTCGACCGCCTTCGGTTCCGAGTCGACGCCGGTCACCGTCGCGCCGTACTGCGAGAAGAAGTGCGTCAGCGCGCCGGCCGCGCAGCCGAGATCGAGGATCCGGTCGCCGGGGTGCGGCTCGACGAGCGGCAGCAGCGCGCTGAGGCGGAGCTTCGTCCAACGCGTCTGCTCGAGGTACGCGCCGGCCATCTTGTCCATGAAGGCGTCGTCGTACTCGGACGGCGCCCGCTGGAGCGCGAGCCGGGGCACTAACGCGAGGACTGCGTGCGGGCCTGCGCGTCCGGCCCGAGCGTCCAGCCCCAGTTGGGGCCGATGATCGTCCCGCGGTACGCCGTGCCGCGCCAGTAGGGCCGGATCCAGAGCGAGAACCGGCCCGTGTTGCGGTGCGTGAGGATGCCCATCATCCGCCGCCAGCCACCGCCGCGGTAGGTGTCGAGATAGACGTTGCGGCCGAACTTGTCGAGCGGGACGCCCGTGCGCGTCGCGTGGTGCCCGAAGATCGGCCGGCCGTGGAACGTCGCCTGTCCGACGACGTTCTCGGAGCTCCACTTGCAGCAGACCGCGCCGAGCGTGAGGAGGGTCGGTGCGCCCTTCCAGCGCGAGAACCGCAGCTCGAGCGGGCCCGTTCGCAGCCGACGCCAGGCCTGGAGCGCCCAGAAGTTGCCGTTCGGCGTCTGGCGGACGGCAAGGGCCATCGGCACCGACACGGCGGTGGTCGGGAATGAGACGTCGCGCGCTCTGAGGTGAGCGCCGTACCGCTGGGAGCCGTTCCGGGAGATCACGACCGAGTGCCGGCCGCCGACCGAGGTCCAGTCCACCTCGGCCGCGCCGCCGGCTACGACTTTGAGCGTCGGGTTGCGCGCCCAAGACGCCACCTTGATCGAGGCGGAAGCAGAGGCCGGCGCGAAGAGCACGGCAACGACAACTGCGGCGATGTAACGGGGGCGCATGCGGCCCACTCAGCGTAGCGCGGCTCTCGAGAAACCGCGGCGTTCAGGACCGCTTACGCTCTCTGAGCAAAGGTTTGCGGATGCAGCGAAACCGATATCAACGATGTTGCGTTATCTCTCATGCGGCCCGCCCGGACCCTTCCCGTCTCCTCCCCAAGGAACGGTTTGGGATGGGCGGGCTGCTCCTCTGGGCGTGGCAACGAGGGGCGACGTTGACGCGAGGTGTCACGCATTTGTCACCGTCAGGCGAACGCCGAGCAGTGAACCGCTGATACGAGCTAAACGGCCCGCGCCGTAAGCTGAGCGGCCGTGATCGTGCTCGTTGTGCTCTTCTGGGTCTCGCTCGGGTTGCTTGTCTGGACCCATCTCGGCTACCCGCTCGTCGCGGCCCTCGGGGCGCGGCTGCTCAACCGTCGCGTGCGCAAGAGCGACCAGACGCCCAGCGTCAGCCTGATCGTCGCCGCTCACAACGAGGAGGACGTGATCGAGCGGCGGCTCGAGAACCTGCTCGCGCTCGAATACCCCAAGGACAAGCTCGAGATCGTCGTCGCATCCGATGCCTCCGACGACCGTACGGACGAGCTCGTCGAGCGCGAACCGCGGGTGCGGCTGATCCGCTGCCCCCGCGGCGGGAAGGTCGCGGCTCAGAACCACACCGTCCCGCAGACGAGCGGCGAGATCCTCGTCTTCACCGACGCGAACGCGACCTGGCCGCCGGACGCGCTACGCCAG
>VAXM01000015.1 GCA_005883335.1 Actinomycetota bacterium | reverse complement strand
GTCGGACTTCCCCGTCTCGTCGCCGACGCCTCGCCTGAGCCCGAGCCCGGCGAGGACGTCCACGCGCTTGCCGCGAGCGCTTGCGACGGCCTGCTCGACCGCCGGCTGGAAACCGTGAGAGAGGTAGAGCACGACGTCGGCCTGTTGCAGGCGGCCCACGTCGCCGGGGGTGAGCTCGATGTCGTGCGGCTCGGCGCCGGGCGGGGTGAGGTTGCGCACTTCGACCTTCGCGCCGCCTACCTGCTCGGCCGCGTAGGCGAGCGGGTAGAAGGCCGCGACAACCGTCGTCCTTCCCTTCGCGCCGGAGGCGGCGCCGCAGCCGGGCGCGATCAGGGCAAGGGCGGCGATCCAGACGGGAACGATTCTCATTGCGTGCGTAACGATAATGATTCTCGAGAACCGTTACCATTTTGGCGTGGCGACGTGGTCCGAACAGGCGCTGTCCGAGCTCCGCGCGGCTGGGTACCGGCGCGGGCTTGCGCGGGCGCGCGTCATCGACTTCCTCGACGCGCAGGACTGCTGCGTCGGCGCGCAGGAGATCCATCGCGAGCTCGTGGCGCGAGGCGAACGGATCGGCCTCGCGAGCGTCTACCGCGTGTTGGACGTGCTGACGGAGAAGCGGCTCGCGCAGCGGGTCGACCTCGGCGACGGTGTCACGCGGTTCGAGGCGGTGCGCGACGAGGTCGACCACCACCATCACATCGTTTGCGACGACTGCGGGCGGATCGAGCCGTTTGCCGATCAGCGCCTCGAGCGCGTGCTCCGCGATGTCGAGAAGAGCAGCGGCTACGCCGTGGCAGGGCACGACATCGTGTTGCGCGGCGCCTGTAGTTCCTGCCGCTAGGTATCTGTGGAGAGTCGCCGCTTCGCGAACTCGGCGAAGCGGGCCCGCTCCTCGTCGCTCGGGCCGACCGGCTCCTCGCGCTCGTAGCCCGGCTCGTCGGCGGTGTCCTTGGCGACGGCGAGCACCTCGCGGACGACCTCGTCGTAGCACTCCCGGTCCTCGAGAAGCTGCTCGATCCAGCCTTCGGGCTCGAGGTCGCGCTCGACGAGCAGGCGCCCGAGCAGGATCCCGACGCGGATGTACGCGAACGTGCGGAACGCGAGCAGCCGGTTCGGAGAGTCGATCAGCTCGCCGATCTCCGGATGCTCTTCCTGAACGCGGTCGACGATCGCGCCGATCGGACCGTCGACGAGCGGGATCCAGGCTTGTTCGGGCTCGCTCATCACTGCGAAGGATAGGCCGGTCGGCGCCAGGCACGCCATGCAATTTGCGCGGCGACGAGGAGCACGAGCACGGCGAAGAGGCGTCTCAGGGCGTGTTGTGGGAGCGTCTCCGCGATCTGGACTCCGGCTTCGACGCCGCCGATCGCCGCGATCCCGAGCACGAGGGCGGCGCGCCAGCGGACGTTCCCGTAGGTGCCCTGCCGCCACGCGCCGACCAGCGCGGTCGGGATGATCGCGAGCAGGCTCGTCGCCTCGGCATGGATCTGCGTCAGGCCGAGGACGAGCGTCAGGGTCGGCACGAACAGGAGTCCGCCGCCGACGCCGAAGAGCCCGGCGAGGACTCCGGCAAGGACGCCGAGCAGGCCGGCGGCGAGCAGCGCGCCCATCAGACGAGGAGTCGCGCTCCGATCGCCGCGAGGAATGCGGCGAACGCGAACGAGAGCGTCCGCGTCGCCAGCCGCTGCTGGAGCGCCGCGCCGGCGACCGCGCCGACGACGGCCGGGAGCCCGACGACGGCCGCCGCGCCGGGCTTGATCTCGCCGTGCAGCGCGTACGTGACGGAGCCGACAACGGCGATCAGGGCGACCGCGGCGAGCGACGTCCCCATCGCCGGCCGCGTCGAGTAGGCCGCGCCGAGGATCAGCAGCGGCACGAGCACGGTCCCGCCGCCGACGCCGAACAGGGCGCTGAAGAGGCCGGCGACCAGGCCGATGACGACGAGCCGCACAGCCGTATTCTGCGGCCTGTGGCTGATGCGCAGGGGTTGCTCTCGGCGCTCGCGCGGGACCCGGCGCGCGCCGCGGTGATGCTCGACGTCGACGGGACGCTGGCGCCGATCGTCGCGCGGCCCGAGCTGGCCGAGGTGCCGGAGGACGCACGGGTGGAGCTGCGGCGGCTGGTTGGGCGGTATGGCTTGGTCGCCTGCATCAGCGGGCGGACCGGGGCGGATGCGTACCGGCTCGTCGGCGTGGACGGGATCGCCTACGTCGGGGTCCACGGGCTCGAGCTCGCGCCCGATGCCGACGCTTGGCGGGCGCCGCTTCGCGCGTTCGCCGACGTGGACTGGCCGTGGGTCGAGGACAAAGGCCTGACCGTCGCCTTCCACTGGCGGGAGGCGCCGGACGAGGACGCGGCCCGTGCTGAGCTGGAAAGCGTCGCCGACCGCGCCCGCGCCTCGGGGCTGGAGGCCCGGTGGGGCCGCAAGGTTCTGGAGCTGCGGCCGCCGGTCGACGCGGACAAGGGAACCGCGGTACGCACCCTGCTCGCGGAGCACGGGCTGAGACGCGCGCTTTATGCGGGAGACGACACGACCGATCTCGACGCCTTCCGCGGGCTCGAAGGCTGCGAAGTCGCCGTCCGGATCGCGGTCGCGTCAGCCGAATCCCCGACGGGCCTGCGAGAAGCGGCGGACGTAATCGTGGCCTCGCCGGCCGAGCTAGTGGAGATTCTGCGCGTCCTCTGACACGGTGCCTGACACCGGAGAAATCGCCCTGAGCAGGGGTTGTGGAAAGTTCGTGACGCTTTTGAGCGGGTTTCTGCCACCTTTACGAAAGTGCAAGGAGGGCGACACCGGCGGCGACCAGAATGGCGCCGGCCAGGCGGGCTCCGCTCACCCGTTCCTTGAGGACGACCGCCGCGAGGGCGGTCGCGATCACGACGCTCGTCTCTCGCACCGCGGCGACAGCAGGAGCGCTCGCCAGCCGAAGCGCGAGGAGCACCAGCAGGTAGGCGCCCGCCGAGGCCGCGCCGACCAGCACGGTCACCGGCGAGACGGCACGCGCCACCCGCGCCCCGCCGACCCCGAGCGCGTAGACCACCGCGGGCCCGAGCATCACCAACAGGAGGTACGGCGCTGCGTTGGCGTGATGGATGCCGTAGCGATCGACCACGGTGTAGCCGGCAATCGCCGCCGCGATCACTGCGCCTACGCCGAGCCCTCCGAAGCTCCCGCGGAGCCGGCCTCGCACGAGCAGCACGCCGGCGGCGACCGCGAGCACCCCGCCGACCTCTCCCACCGATGGCCCGCTGAACGACACCAGCACCGTGAGCACCAGCGCGAGCACAGGCGCGAGCCCCCGGGCGACGGGGTAGACGACGCTCAGCTCGAAACGCCGGTAGGCCGCCGCGAGCAGGCCGACATAGGCCAGCTCGAGCGCAGCCGAGCCCGCGATGAACGGGACGGCCGCACCCTCGACGCGCCAGGTCGCCGCGGCCGGCACGATCAACACGACCACGAGGGAGGCAACGGCGACCGCCGTCGCCGCCTCCGTGTCCGCCTCGCGGGCGAGCAAGAGGTTCCAGAACGCGTGCAGGGCCGCGGCCCCGAGCGCTAGAGCAAGCGCGTCGACCGGCATAGATTCGGCAACCTAACCCTGTGCACGTGACGGAAGCCGTCCTGGAGCCGATCCGGAAGCGGTACGGCAACCCCGCCCTGCTCGAGTGGGAGAGCGAGATCAGCGAGGGGGAGCACGCGCTCGCGACCTACAACCCCAAGCGGATGCACGACGTGACGCTCTTCATCCTCAACGGCGAGCGCCTGGCGCTGATCCGCAAGCCGCAGTTTGAGCCCGGGGTCTGGCGTCCGCCCGGCGGCGGCATCAAGCCGGGCGAGGACTTCGAGGCCGGGGTGCGTCGCGAGGCGCTCGAGGAAACGGGCCTGCGGGTCGACCTACGGCGCTACCTGGTCGTGGCCGAGGCTCGCTTCCTTTACGAGCCGTACCAGGTTCCGTGGCGAACGCACGTCTTCCTGGCGACGACTGCCGACGAGGAGCTCGCCCCACGCGACCGGGATGAGATCGCTGCCGCCCGCTGGGGCACTCTCGCTGAGCTCGGCGGGCCCCTCCGCGCGCGCCTGCTAGAGACCGGCCGGGCGTTCTGGCGCTACCGCGTCGCCCTCCACGACGCGGCCCTCGCAGCGCTCAGCGTCAGTTCTTCCGCGCCTTGACCGCGGTGCCGTAAGCGCAGATCTCCGTCCAGTTCGAGCCCATCTCGGAGGTGTCGAACCGCATCGCGACAATCGCGTCCGCGCCTTTCAACTCGGCCTCTTCGACCATCCGTTGGATCACCTGCTCCCGGCTGTCGGCGAGCGCCTTCGTCATCCCTTTGAGCTCGCCCCCGAGGATCGACTTCAGCCCCGCACCGAGCTGCGAGCCGATGTTGCGCGAGCGCACCGTGAGGCCGAACACCTCCCCGAACGTCTCCGTGATCTCGTATCCGGGCAGGTCGTTCGCGGTTGTGATCAGCATCGGTCCTCCTTCGTAGACGTCACTTCTTCATCAACTTCCGCAGCTGCGCCCACGTCCGCGTGTTCGCGATCTGGTCGGGCGTCAGCCACCCACGCCGTGCCTGCGCGATCCCGAAGTCGACGTAGTCCAGCGCCTTCAGCTGGTGCGCGTCGCTCGAAACGACGATCTTCACTCCGGCCTCGCCCGCGAGGCGGGCGTTGACGTCCGAGAGGTCGAGCCGGTCCGGCTGCGAGTTGATCTCCAGGAACGTCCCGGTCTCGAGTGCCTTCTCGACCACGCGCTCGATGTCGATCTCCATCGGCTCGCGCCGGCTCAGCTTGCGGCCGGTGAGATGGCCGATCACGTCGACGTGCGGGTTCTCCATCGCGGCGATCACACGCTCGGTCGGTTCGCGCTGGAAGGCCGTGTGGATCGAGGCGACGACCCAGTCGCGCTCCGCGAGCAGCTCGTCGGGCATGTCGAGCGTTCCGTCCGCCTTGATGTTGACCTCGACCCCCTTCAGCAGCTTCAGAGGCGCGACTCGCTTGGCGAGCCGGTCGATCTCCTTCGCCTGTGCCTCGAGGCGGTCCTCTCGGAGGTAGTGCGAGTGGTCGGTGATCGCGTAGTACGCGTAGCCGCGATCACCGGCGGCCTCGACCATCTCGACCAACGTGTTCTTGCCGTCCGCCGACCAGTGCGAGTGCGTGTGCAGGTCGCCGCGCAGCTGCCCTGTCTCGACGAGCTCCGGCAGCTCGCCGCGGCGCGCCGCCTCGAGCTCGCCGCCGTTCTCACGCAGCTCGGGCGGGATAAACGCGTAGCCGAGCCGCTCGTACAGCTCTTCCTCGGTCTCGGCCGTGAACACCTTGCCGCTCTCGGTCTCAGTGACGCCGTACTCGGAGACCGACAGCCCACGACGCTGGGCGTCCTCCCGGAGCGCGATGTTGTGGTCCTTCGAGCCGGTGAAATGCTGGAGCAGGTTGCCGTAGCAGTCGGGCGGCACGACCCGGAGGTCGAACCGGAATCCCTCGTGTGACTCCACGGTTGCCTTCGTCGGGCCCTTCGCGGCGACCTCGGCGACCCAGCTGAGCTTGGTGAAGTAGTCCGTCAGCGCAGCAGGGTCGCTCGCGGTGGCGATGATGTCGAGGTCGCGGACGGTCTCCCTGCGCCGCCGCGCGCTTCCCGCCTCGGAGACCCGCTCGGCCGCGCGGTGTTCCCGGAGCACGTCGACGACCGCGAGGAGCGCCGGCAGCGCCTGGCCGAGCAACGTGCGCGGCGGTCCCGTCGCCTTCTTCTTGCGCCCGACCGACTTGAGTATGTTCTCCTCGACCTTCGCCCCGAGGCCCGGCAGGGTGCGTAGCCGCTGGTCACGCGCCGCCGACTTCAACTCGGCAAGCGTCGAGACGCCCAGCTCCTGCCAGATCTTTCTGACCGTCTTCGGCCCGAGACCCGGGATCCGGAGGAAGTCGACGACCTCGGGCGGGATCGTCTTGCGCCGCTTGCTGAGCGCCTCGATCTCGCCCGTGTTGACGATCTGGACGATCTTGTCCTGGATCGTCGCGCCGATTCCGGGCAGCTCCTTCGCCTTCCCGTCGAGCGCGAGCTGCGCCACAGGGCCGCCCGTGTCGCGCACGCGCTGGGCCGCGCGCCGGTACGCGAGCACGCGGAAGGCGGCCTCGCCCTCGATCTCCAAAAGGTCGGCGAGGAGCTCGAGCTGCTCGGCCACGTCGGCGTTCCGCGGGAGCGTCGTCGCCACTCCGCGATCATACGGACGTGCACACGGTGGTCTGCCTGCCGACCTACAACGAGCGCGAGAACGTCGAGCGGATGGTTCGAGCCCTCGGCGAGCACGGCGTCTCGGTGCTCGTGATCGACGACAACTCGCCGGACGGAACGGGCGAGCTCGCAGACGGATTGGCACGGGAGCTCGCGCACGTCGAGGTGCTCCACCGCGGGCGCAAGGAAGGCCTCGGCCCCGCCTACCTCGCCGGGTTCCGCCGCGCGCTCGCAAACGGCGCGGAGCTGATCCTCGAGATGGACTGCGACTTCTCCCACGACCCGGCCGACGTCCCGCGCCTCGTCGCGGCGGCCGGAGAGGCCGACCTCGCGCTCGGCTCCCGGTACGTCCCGGGCGGCTCGGTCGGCAACTGGGGCCTGCTCCGGCGGGCGGTCTCCGCGGGCGGCTCGCTCTACGCGCGGCTCCTGCTCGGAGTCGGGGTTCGCGACCTCACCGGCGGCTTCAAGTGCTACCGGCGAGCGGTGCTGGAGACGATCGATCTCGACGCGATCTCGTCGAAGGGCTACGCGTTCCAGATCGAGACGACCTACCGCGCGCTGCGCGCCGGCTTCCGCGTCGTCGAGGTGCCGATCAGGTTCGTCGACCGGGAGCAGGGCGGCTCGAAGATGAGCAGGCGGATCGTGCTCGAGGCGATCTGGAACGTGCCTGCGCTGCGCCTGAAGGCGCTCGCCGGGCGGTTGTAGGATTCGGGAGTGCTCGAGCTCAAGGACGAAAACTTCGAGTCGGAGGTCCTGCAAGCCGACGGGCCGGTCGTCGTCGACTTCTGGGCTCCCTGGTGCGGTCCCTGCCACGCAGTCGAGCCGATCCTGCGCCAGCTCGAGGAGGCGCACGGCCACGTCAAGTTCGCCAAGCTCGACGTCGACCAGAACCTGAGCACCGCTTCGCGCTACGAGGTGCTCTCGATCCCGACGGCGATCCTCTTCGAGGACGGCGAGCCGAAAGAGGCCGTGATCGGCGCCCGGCCGCGCTCGTTCTACGAGCAGGCCTGGGCAAGCTGGCTCACGTAATCGGCTCGGTCAGCTCCGCCCGGGCGTTTCCCCGGCGCCGCCGGACAAGCTCAGGGACGCGCAGTCGCCTCCCGGTACGCAGGCGCACACGGGGATCGATCACGCAGTAGGCGATGTCGGCGGCCAGGTTCATGATCACGACCGCGACGCTCACGACCAGCGCCACCCCCATGATCACCGGCTCGTCGCTGGTCCCGAGCGCCCGGTAGAGCGCCTGCCCCATTCCCGGGAGGTCGAACGCGGTCTCGATGAAGATCGCGCCGCCGAACGCGATCCCGACGTCCATCCCGAGCATTGCGACCACGGGCAGAAGCGCATTCCGGAACACGTGCTTGCGCAGGATGCGCCAGTTGCCGGCGCCCTTTGCCCGGGCAGTGCGGACGTAGTCCTCGCCAAGCGCCTCGAGCACGCCGGCCCTGATCATCCGCGCGTAGAGCGCCGCGAACAGCAGGGCGAACGTGATCCAGGGGAGGACCATGTAGTAGGCCCAGTACCGCGGCCCGCCGCACGCATCACCCACGTGGTAGTGCAAGTTGCAGTAACCGCCGATCGGGAACAGGTGCGCCTTGAAGCCGAGGAAGTACGAAAGGATCAGGCCGAGCCAGACGGGGTGAGCCGAGACCCCAATTAGCACCAGGATCATCAGGCCCTTGTCGAGGAAGGACCGCGGCCGCAGCGCCGACAGCAGTCCGATCGGAAACGCGAGCAGCAGCCAAAGGACGGTGCCGCCGATCACGAGGGACGCGGTCACGGGCAGCGAGCTTCGGATGACCGACCGAACGCTGATCGGCTGCCGAAGCGACTGGCCCAGGTCGCCGTACCACACAACGTGCTTCAGGAAGAGCGCGTACTGGGTCGGGACGGACTTGTGGTTCAGGTGCCACTGCGCCTGGAGGTTCGGGGTGACCAGTCCCTGGCGCGAGCCGATCGAGTGGTGGGGCAGCGCAAGGAAGATCGTGAACGTGATCAACGAGATCACGGCCACGAGCACGATCGCCCAGACCAGCCGCCTGACTACGAAGACCAGCACCGGGTTGTAGGGTCGTTGCTCGCGCGGGTCAGCGCAAGTCGGATTCCCCTCCGCGGAAGTGCTCCCACCCTGCGAGGTCTACGGGCTCGCCGTTGCGTCGGATCTCGACGCCTTCGCCCTCCTCGCAGCGGCCGATCACGGTGAAACCGAGCGGGTCGGGCGTCGACGCCAACAGCTCATAGTCCTCGCCGAAGCCGAGGTCGTCGAAGGTCGCGCCCTGGGCCAACGGGACCTGTTCGAGCTCGATTGTGATCCGGCAGCCGGAGCGCTCGGAGAGGCGGCCGGCGTCGGCGGCGAGCCCGTCGGAGATGTCCGTCAGCGCGTGGGCGACGGCGGCGAGACGGCGGCCTTCCTCGAGCCTGAGCGGCGGGCGCGCGTGACGCTGATCGCGAAACGCCGCGCCGGCCGCGCCGAGCGGCCCTGTCACGACGAGGAGGTCGCCGGGGCGCGCGCCGTCCCGGCCGGGGACCCGGCTCGAACGGCCGAGCGCGGTCACGGAGAGGTAGAGCCTGTCCGCTCGCGTCGTGTCGCCGCCGACCACCGGGACACCCGGCTCGTTCAGGCCCGCGTAGAGCTCGAGCACGTCGTCCAGCTCGGTCTCCCCGGGAGCGCCGAGCGTGACGAGCAGCGCGAGCGCCTCTGCACCCGAGGCGGCGAGGTCGCTGAGATTGACCGCCGCCGACTTGTAGCCCAGCTCCCGGTACGTCGTCCAGGCAAGACGGAAGTGCACGTCCTCAACGAGGGCGTCCTGCGTGACCACGAGGCCGCCTTCGAGCTCGGCGGCGTCGTGCTCGATCCCGCGCGCGAGCCCGCGCCGCTCGAGCTCCGCGAGCAGGCCGAGCTCGCCGGCCTCAGAGAGCCGCATCGATCTCGGCCCGGAGGGCGGCGGCGTCGCGGGCAGCGCGGATGACGGCCACTCCTGCCGCGCCCGCCCGGATGCAGTCGGCAGCGTTCGACGCGTCGATCCCCCCGATCGCGACGACCGGGATGCTGACCGCCGCACAGATCTCGGCCAGGCCCTCGAGCCCGATCGGCGGGTCCGCGTCGAGCTTCGACGGCGTCGCCCAGACTGGGCCGGCGCCGATGTAGGCGGCGCCCGTGCGTTCCGCCGCCTGCGCCTCGTCGACGCTCGTCGCGGAGAGGCCGAGCACGAGACCGGCTTCGAGAGCGCGCTCGGCACCGGCGTCCTCGCGACCGAGATGCACTCCATCGGCGTCGACCCGGATCGCGGCCTCCACGTCGTCGTTCACGACAAAAGTCGCAGGTAGCTCGCGGAAGGGCCACCCGGTTTCGACGAGTTACTCCGTGGTCGCACCCTTGCGCCGGAGTTGCACGACGGTCGCGCCGCCGGCGACCACGGAGGAACTCGTCGAACCCGGG
>VAXM01000014.1 GCA_005883335.1 Actinomycetota bacterium | reverse complement strand
GTGCCTTAAACAGGCGAACCGAATCTCCGCGCCAAGAGCGCATCCAGCGGCAGCACGTTGACGATGTCGCCGGGCTCTGCCCAGCCGCGGCGGGCGGTGCGCACGGCCAGCTCCATGTTCCCGAGCCCGCGCACCGAGTGGGCGTCGGTGTTCACCACCACCGCCACGCCGGCCTCGCGCGCTCGGCGCACGTTCTCGCCGCTCAGGTCGAGCCGGTCGGGCAACCCGTTCACCTCCACCGCTCGCCCGGTCTCCGCGAGCCGCGCGAAGACCGCGTCGAGATCCACCGCGTTCGGAGGCCGCCGCCCGATCAGCCGCCCCGTCGGGTGGCTCAACGCGCTCACGTGCGGCGACTCCAGCGCCGCGAGCACGCGCCCCGTCAAGTCCTCCCGCGAGGCCCGCTGACCGCCGTGGACGCTCGCCTGCACCCAGTCGAGCTCCGCCAGCAGGTCCTCGGGCAGATCCAGCGACCCGTCGCGCCGGATGTCGCACTCGATGCCACGCAGCAGCCGAAACGGCGCGAGCTCCGCGTTCGCCTCCGCGATTTCCTCCGCTTGCCGCCGCACGTCGTCGGCGGTCAGCCCCGTCACCGCACCGACGCTGACCGTGTGGTCGCAGATCGCCAGATACTCGTAGCCGAGCTCGCGCGCTGCGATGCCCATCTCTAATGCGGATGCCCTTCCATCCGAGCGCGTCGTGTGGCAGTGGAGGTCGCCGCACACGTCGTCGAGCTCGAGCAACCGCGGCGGCTTGCCGCGGAACGGCGCCTCGCGCAGCTCCGGCGGCAGCCGCGGGATCCCGAGCGCCTCGTACACGCCCTCCTCGGACGGCGCGTCCGGAAGCGGCTCGAGCGCGGCGACGTACTGCGCCGACCCCGTTGCGCGAACGAGCTCGGTCCCGAACCGCTCCGGCTCGGCGATCACGAGCTCCACCGGAACGCCCTCGACGGTGACGCCCAGTGCACGGCGCCGCTCACGCTCGAGGACCGCGACGATCTGCGGCAGCGAGACGAATCGGTCCAGCACCGAACCGGGACGTTGGGACGAGCAGACAACCGAGAGCTGCTCCGACGCGTCCACCCAGCGCCGCGGGTCGCCGGCCGCCGCCCCGCCCAGCGCCTCTGCGATCGACTCGACCAGCGGGCGGCTCGTGTTCAGACGGAGAGGCTGCGGAGCGGACCGCGCCGGTTCTCGCGCCAGCGCCGCCCGTAGCTTCCGCTCGGTCTCCGGGCCGATCCCCGGAACCTCCGGCAGGCGTCCGGCCTCCGCCGCCGCGCGCAGTTCGCCCAGCGTGCGGACGCCCAGCACCCGCCCGATCTCGAGCATCCGCCGCACGGAGACGCCGAGGAAGCGCGCCAGCCCCGCCAGCTCGGGCGAGACCTCGCGCTCGAGCTCCTGCAGCTCCGCGATCTCGCCGGTCTCGACGAGCTCCCGCAGCCGGCGCTCGATCCCGGGCCCGATGCCGCGCAGCTCCCGGGCGCGGCCCTGGCGGACGAGCTCGGCGATGGGCGCAGGCGTCGAGCGGATCAGATCGGCCGCGCGGCGGTACGCCCGTGCCGTGTACGGCCCGGCCCCGGCCAGCTCGAGCAGGGAAGCGAAGGCCTCGAGCCGACCGGCGATCGCGGCGTTGTCGAGTTTCACGTGGACACCGCGGGATAGTCTGATCGCGTCATGCCGACCGTCGTCGTCCCGTTCCGCAGAGAGAGCGCGAAGCTGCGGCTCCACCCGCTTCCGGAGGAGGCGCGGGCAGCGCTTGCCGAAGCGATGCTCGCCGATGTGCTGGCCGCCGCCGAGACGGTCGGCAGGACGATCGTGGCTTCGGAGGCGAACCAGGGCGAGGCCGTGGAGCTCGCGCTCCGCGGAGTCGAGTCGGGCCCGATCCTCGTCGTCAACGCCGATCTTCCCTGCGCGCACCCGCGTGATCTCCTCGCGCTGCTCGGTGCTCTCCCGGACGGCGGCATGGCGCTCGTCGAGGCACGTGACGGGACGACCAACGCGGTCGCGCTCACCGCCCCGCATCTGTTCGCGCCGCTCTACGGGCCGGGCAGCGCCGGCCGCTTTCACGCTCGCGCCGAGCGGCTCGACGTCCCGGTCGTGACGGCCGAGATCCCGAACCTCGTCGACGACGTGGACACCCTGGCCGACCTCGAACGACTCGAGGGCCGGCTCGGCTCGCATACGGTTGCCGCCCTCGGAGAGGCGCGGGCCGGTCTCGTGCCGTGAACGTCGCCGTCCTTGCGGGCGGGCTCGGAGGCTCGCGCTTCGCGCGGGCGCTCACGGAGACGCTTGCTCCGAGCGACGTCACCGTCGTCGGCAACGTGGGCGATGACCTCGAGGTCGCGGGTCTCCACGTCTCGCCCGACCTCGACACGATCCTCTACACGCTCGCGGGCGTCCTCGACGAGAAGAAGGGCTGGGGGCGGGCGGGCGAGACGTGGAACGCGCGCGACGCCGCGACGGAGCTCGGTGAGGAGACGTGGTTCCAGGTCGGCGACCGCGACCTCGGCCTCCATCTCGCGCGCACCGAGGCGCTGCGCCGCGGCGAGCCGCTCTCGGCGGTCACCGCCCGGCTCGCGCGTGTCTTCGGGGTCGAGACGGCGCTGCTGCCCGCGACCGACGACCGGCTGCGCACCTGGATCGCGACTCCGGCCGGCGAGTTCTCGTTCCAGGAGTGGTTCGTCCGGCGGCAGCACCGGGACGAGGTCGACGGCGTGCGTTTCGAAGGAGCCGAACAGGCGGCCGCCGCGCCGGGTGTGCTCGCTGCGCTCGAAGCGGCCGACCTGATCGCGATCGCGCCCAGCAACCCGTTCGTCAGCATCGGGCCGATCCTGGCCGTCGCCGAGATCCGCGGGGCTCTCGAGCAGCGCCGCGTTCCCGCGGTCGCGGTCAGCCCGCTGATCGGCGGCCGCACGGTCCGCGGTCCCGCCGACCGAATGCTCGCCCGCCTCGCGGGTGGGACCGGACCGGCGCACGTCACGCGGTGTTACCAGGGCTTGATCGACGCACTCGTGATCGACGAGGCGGACGCCGACGAGGAGGCGGGCATCCGGACGATCGTCACGCGGACCCTGATGAGCGACGCTGACGCCCGCCGGCGGCTGGCCGAGGCTGTCCTCGGCGTTCCCGTATGAAAGTCGCGATCGTCGGCGGCACGGGCTCGTTCGGCCGCGCGCTCGCAAGGAAGCTCCGCAGCCTCGACCACGAGGTCTACGTCGGCTCGCGTGACGCCCAGCGCGGTCGCGAGCGCGCGATCGAGCTCGGCGTCCAGGGCGGCGCGAACGAGGAGGTCGTGCGCGGCGCCGACCTCGTCGTGCTCGCGACCAAGTCGAACGCGACGCTCGACACCGCGCGCGAGCTCGTCGACGCCATCGGCGAGACGCCGGTCCTCTGCGTCGCCAGCGACCTCGCCTTCAGCGACATCGGGGTGCTTCCCGGCCGCGAGGAGCGCTCGCTCGCCGAGGAGGTGAGCGAGATCGTCCGCGGCCCGGTCGCGTCCGGCCTCCAATCGCTCTCCGCGGCGCATCTGGCCGCCCCCGAGCTCCCCGACGAAGACGCGCTCATCTGCGGCGACGACCCGCGTGCGAAGGAGCTGGCGCTCGACCTGGCGAGCCGTCTCGTCGGCGGCCGCGCCGTGGACGTCGGCCCGCTCGCGAACTCGCGCGCGCTCGAGGCGATGACCGCGGTGATCCTGAACGTGAACCGCGAGTTCGGCGTCACGGCGGGTCTCCGTCTGACCGGCTTGCCGTGATCTCGATCGTTCCGGTCGAGGGCGTGCCCGAGATCAAGGAAGGCGACGACCTCGCGGCGCTGATCGCGGAACGCGCCGACTTGCAAGGCTGGGACGTGCTCGTCGTCGCGCAGAAGGTGGTCTCGAAGGCGGAGGGGCGCGTCGTGCGACTGGTAGACCTCGAACCGTCCGACGAGGCCCGCCGGCTCGCGGCCGGCGAGGACCCGCGCCGCCTCGAGGTGATCCTGCGCGAGTCGAAGCGCATCGTGCGCACGCGCCCGCCGCTCGTGATCGCCGAGACGCGTCACGGCTTCGTCTGCGCCTCCGCGGGGGTCGACGCCTCGAACGCGCCCGAGCCGGAGACGGTCGTGCTCCTGCCCGATGACCCGGACGCCTCGGCCTCACGGCTGCGCGAACGCCTTCGCGAGCTGACCGGCGCCGAAATCGGCGTGATCGTCAGCGACTCGTTCGGCCGACCTTGGCGCCAGGGAACGACTGACGTCGCGATCGGCGTCTCCGGGGTCCGGCCGCTGCTCGACCTGAAGGGTGAGCGTGACGCCGCGGGCTACGAGCTGCACGCGACCGTGATCGCCGTCGCCGACGAGCTTGCCGCGGCGGCCGAGCTCGTGTTTGGCAAGACCTCCGGAATCCCGGCCGCGGTCATCCGTGGTGCGGCATTTGCAGGCGAGGGCAGCGCGCGTGACCTCCTGATGCCTGCAGAGCGCGACCTCTTCCGCTAGGACAACCTGGTCGTTCGAGGGTGCGTTCCGGCTTGATCCGTGCCATGCTTAGCGCGAGAGAGGGGAGCATGACCAGGGAGACGTTCCTACTGCTGTTCGTAACCGGCGCTGCGACGCTCGCGCTCTGGGTTGTTCTGCGCCTGCCCAGGTTGGCGCCTCAGAGCGTGCGCGCGGCGACGGTGCACATGGTCGCCGCGCTGTTGCTCGGCTTCGTCCTCGCGCCGGCCCTGCGCCTCGTCCCGGGCCAGCCGGCGAAACTCTCCGTGCTCGCAGCGCTCTTCGGGATCGCGCTGCCGGCGCTGACTTACATGCTTCTCGCGGGGTTCTGGTTCCTGAAGGTAATGGCCGGCCACCCGCTGGCCGGGCGCCGCTAGCGCCTCCTCAGCGCAAGCCCGGTCAGGATCTCGCGGACGATCCGGTCGGCGACGAGCGCCGTGATGTCCGCCGACCCGGGCGCCGTCGGGATCACCTCGACGACCTCGGCGCCGACGAGCTCCAGCCGCTCGGCGACGGTGCGACAGGCCCAGAGCAGGTCTGCGCTCTCCATCCCGCCCGGCTCGGGCGTGCCCGTGCCCGGCGCGAAGGCTGGGTCGAGCACGTCCACGTCGACGCTCAGGTAGACGGGTCCCGAGCCGACGACGTCGATCGCTCCGCCGACGACCTCCTCGATCCCGAGCCGGCGCACGTCGTGCATGAAGAAGCTCGTGATCCCGCGCTGCTCCTGCCAGCGGAACTCCTTCTCGCCGGGCCAGTAGCCGCGCAGCCCGATCTGGACGTAGCGGCGCGGGTCGACCACGCCCGCCTCGACGAGGCGGTACATCGGCGTCCCGTGCGAGACCTCGACGCCGAAGACCTCTGTGCCGGTGTCGGTGTGCGTGTCGAAGTGGACCAGGCCGATCGGGGCGCGGCCGTCCGCGCACGCGCGGATGTCCGGCTCGGCGATCGAGTGGTCGCCGCCCAGCACGATCGGGATCGCGCCGGCGGCGACGACCTCGCCGACGGTTCGCTCGATCGCCTCGTGGGTGCGGGCCGGGTCGGCCGGCAGCACCGGCGCGTCCCCGTAGTCGACCATCCGCAGGACGGCCATCGCGTCGACCTTTGCCTCGAGGTGCGGGCCCGGAGGGCAGCTCGCGGCGCGGATCGCGCGCGGCCCGAAGCGCGCCCCGGGCCGGTCGGAGACGAGATCGTCCGTGGGCGCGCCGACGATCGCAACGTCGACCCCCTTGAGCTCGCCCGGATCCTGCGTGTAGGGCAGCGTCCCGAAGGTGAGCAGGCCCGCGTAGTCGGGTTTCTCGCCGTGCTTGCGCCAGCGTTCGAGCGGGTCGATCACTGCGCGATTGTCGCCTGCCCGGCGGCGAGGCGCTCGCCGACCGCGAGTTGATGCCGCGAAAGCGAGCTCGACGCGCCGCAGCTCGGGTTGCGGAAGACCCCGCGGACGACCCTCATCGCCGTTCGAGTCGTCGTCGCACCTCAGCGCGGATCCGCCGCTCGACGTCGGAGAAGCGGAGCAGTTCGGCGAATGCCTCCTCGTCGAAGACGAGCATCCGTAGCCGCGAGGCGGCGACGACGGTCGCGAGCCGCGGATAGCTGTACCCGGCACCCCAGTCGAGTGCCGCGAGCTCGCCGAAGAAGTCGCCGGGCCCGAGCGAGCGCACGTGCTCGTCGCTGACGAAGACCTCCGCAGTCCCGTCGAGGATCACGAAGAAGTCACGCGTCCCCTCCCACCGCTCGATCACCGTCTCGCCCGGCTGGGCCTCGCGCTGCGAGGCGAGAGCGGCGACTTCTTCGGCGTCTGCGGCGGTTAGGTCCACGAAGAGCTGCTGTGCCCGAAGTGGCGATGGGAACTGCATTTCCGACATGTCCGGATGGCGCTCACGCATTGGCTCCGGCCGACGCGCCGGCTCCTCCCGTTCCAGGAAGTCGAGAACGGCGTCGACGTCCTCGCGCGTAGTGCTGTGGTTGAGGATGCAGAGCCGCAGGGCGAACCGCCCGTGCAGCCGCGTCGAGGAGATGAGCCCGACGCCGCTGTCCTCGAGCGCCGCCGCCAGCGCGACGTTGAGACGCTCCTGCTCGGCTTCGTTCACCCCGGCGAACCGGCGGCGCAGACAGACAATCCCGAGTGACGGCGGTCTCATCAGGTCGAGCGACTCGCTTGCCTCCACCCGGTCGGCGGCGTGCTCCGCCAGTTCGATCGATCGATCGATCGCGGCGCGGAAGGCATCAAGGCCCAACGTCTGGATGGAGACCCACACCTTGAGCGCGCGCGAGGTGCGGCTGAGCTGGAGCCCAAGGTCGGCGAAATTCGTCTCGCCGGCTGCGGCACGCGAATCCGACAGGTAGTCGGGGAGGAGCTCGAAGGCCGAGCGCAGGAGCGAGCCGTCCCGCACGAGCACGCAACCGCACTCAAACGGCTGGTAAAGCCACTTGTGCGGGTCCAGGGTCAGCGAATCGGCGAGCTCGAGATCTCGAACGTACTGCCGCCCGCGCTCGGTCAGGACGGCAAAACCCCCGTACGCGGCGTCGACGTGGAGCCAGGCCTCGTACTTGCCGCAGACCTCTGCGAGCCCGGCAAGGAGGTCCGTGACCCCGCTGTTGGTCGTCCCCGCGCTGGCGCAGACCGCAAGCGGAGTCCGACCCGCGCGTACGTCCGTCTCCATCGCTTCTGCGAGCGACTCCGGCGAAAGGCGCAGGCTGGATTCTGTCGGAAGGACGCGTACCTGCTCCGGTCGGAAGCCAAGGATCCGCGCTGCGCGGGCGATCGACGAGTGCGCCTGGTCGGAGACGTAGAGCACGAGGTCGTCCCGCATCGCGCCCGCCTTCGCCTCCCGTGCGCAGGCGAGCGCGGTCATGTTTGCCGCCGAGCCGCCGCTGGTCAGCGAGCCGGCGGCCTCCGGGGGGTAGCCGACCCAGTCCTTGAACCAGCCGAGGACCTCGAGCTCGACCTGGCTCGGGCCCGCCGACTCCATCCAGGAGCCCGCGTAGACGTTGCAGGCGCTCGCGATGAAGTCTGCGAGCGCGCCCGGCCAGGTTCCCGAGCCCGGGATGAACGCGAGGAAGCGCGGGTGGTCGACGCGGCTGCGGTACGGCAGCACGTCGCGCTCGAGCCGGGCGAGGACGTCTTCGAGCGGCTGCGGTGCCGCGGAGGGCGGACCGCCGAGGCGCTCGCGCATCTCCGCAGGCGCCGCACGCCGAAGCGGCGGGCCGTCGGCCATGAGCCGGTCGACGAGCAGGTCGACGACACGGTAGCCCTGCTGCCGCATCGTCTCGCGGTCCAGCGCCAGCGGATCGTCGTCGTGCGGGGGACGGCCTCCCACCGGCTCGAATCCTCCCAGAGCGGGGCGGGCGGCTCTAGGGGCGTGAGCGCGTGTAGACGAACCCGGCGAGGCCGGAGACGATCAGCACGCCGGCCAGGATGAAGCCCGCGATCACCCAACGGGGGAACCTCGGGCTCGCCGGAGCGACGATCGCGGCCGGAACGGTCCGCTTCCGGTGGTGCTTGCGCGCAGGCGCCTTCGTCGTCGTGGTCGCACCGGTGGACGCCGTCGTGCGCGTCGTGGTTGTCCCTCCGGTCGTGGTCCTGGTGCTGCGCGTGTGCGCAGGCGGCGGCGGCGGCGGTGGAGGCGGCGGTGGTGGCGGCGGTGGCGGTGGCGCGGTCGTCGTCGGAGCGGTCGTCGTCGCGGTCGTCGTCGTGTCGGTCGCGCCCGTCGTCCCGGTTGCGTCCGTCGCGGCGGTGGTGGCCTCCAAGCCCGTCGGCCCGTTTCCCGCAGCGGCGAATCCCGCGCCGGCGAGACCGGCAGCGACGGCAAGCGTGGCGAGGCGCCGCAGGAACGACTTGCTCACACTCCTCACTTTTCCCACTCCAGGACGGACAAACCGTGACCTGTCAAGCTCAGGCGATGGCGCAGAACGTCGTCGTCATCCGTCACGGCGAGACGGACTGGAGCGCGCACAAGCGGCACACCGGCCGGACCGACGTCCCGCTCACCGAGGAGGGCAGGCACGAGGCGGAGCGCATCGGCCGCGCGCTGCGAGGCTGGCGCTTCTCGCTCGTCCTGACGAGCCCGCTGAAGCGCGCAGTCGAGACCTGCTGGCTGACGGGTTACGGAGACCGTGCGGTCTCGCGCGAGCAGCTGATGGAGTGGGACTACGGCGAGTACGAGGGCCGCACGACGCTCGACATCCGCCAGCAGATCCCGGACTGGACGATCTGGCGCTACGGCGCTGTAGGCGGCGAGTCGCCGGAGCAGGTCGGCGCGCGGGCCGACCTCGTGCTCCACGAGCTGCGGTCGGCCGACGGCGACACGCTGGTCTTCTCCCACGGCCACTTTCTGCGCGTGCTCGCCGCGCGGTGGCTCGACCTGCAGCCGTCCGAGGGCCGTCTCTTCGCGCTCGATCCCGCGACGCTGAGCATCCTCGGCTACGAGCGCGAGCAGGCGGTGCTCAGCACCTGGAACCAGCCGGTAGTCTCGGACGCGTGAGCGTGCTCGAGGGCAGCTGCCTCTGCGGCGGGGTCCGCTTCGAGGTGAGCGGTGAGTTCGAGCCCCGCAGCTACTGCCATTGCACGAGCTGCAAGCGGCTCTCCGGCGGCGCGGCCACGGCGAACGGCCGCGCGCGGAGCGACTCGATCCGGATCACCGCCGGCCGCGAGCTCCTGCGCACCTACCAGCCCGACGAGGGCAGCGCGAAGACGTTCTGCTCGGTCTGCGGCTCGAACCTCTTCGGCGCGGGCTGGCCGGAATCCGAGTTCGCGAGTGTCCGGCTCCCCGCGATCGACACGCCGTTCGAGGGCGGCCCGACCCGGCACATCTTCACGCGCTCCGTCGCCGCGTGGGAGACGCTTCCGGACGACGGGCTGCTTTGCGAAGAGGACTAACGTGGAAGCATCAGCCGGACGCGGCTGCCGCCGGAGACGTCTGCGCTGCCGCCGTGCGCCTCGGCGATGACGCGCACGATCGCGAGCCCGAGGCCGGCGCCGCCCGTGTCGTGCTGGGCGCGGCTGAACCGCTCGAACGCACGCTCCGCGAAGCCGTCTGCAAACCCGTCGCCCTGGTCCTCGACCGCCAGCTCCACGCTCCCATCGGCGCCGGCTGCCCGCAGCGTGACGCGGCCGCGGCCGTGGCGGAGCGCGTTGTCGACGAGGTTGCCGAGCGCCTGCTCGAGCCGCAGCCGGTCGCCGCGGACGGTCAGGCCCGACGGCGCTTCGCTCGCGAGCGGCCGCGTCGCCTCGTCGGCCCGCCACTGGAAGCGCGTCACGACTGAGTCGAGCAGCGACCGTGCGTCGACGCTCTCGACCCGCAACGGCAGCCGGCCGCGGTCGTAGCGGGCGATCAGCAGCAGGTCGTCCGCCAACTGCGCGAGGCGGTCGACCTCCTCGACCGAGACGCGCAGGGCCTCCCGCAGCTCTTCCTCCGACTGCCCCTGGCGCAGTGCCAGCTCAAGCTCGGTGCGCAGCAGGGCGAGCGGCGTCCGCAGCTCGTGGCCTG